>JBFMHD010000055.1:0-15276 GCA_040752395.1 Candidatus Hydrogenedentota bacterium | reverse complement strand
ATTTTCTTCATAAATCAAATTATAAAGTTGGATTATCAAATTAATTGTGTGGTATCTTCGGCTTTACCTCTACAAATAATAAAAATTTATTAAATAAAATGTCTGAGATTTTAAGTCACAGAGGACCGTATAGGTTATATACCGGGTGAAGTTAAGGAAAGGGTAATTAACATCAATTCTATGGCTTCTGCTTTTTTATCTAAACTTTATAAAGAAACAAAAGATGAGAGATATAAAATAAATTCTATAAAGCTGATAAATTTCGTGCTTAATAATACTACAAAGGAGTATGTATGGTATTATACCACAAATACAAAGAACTCGTATATTGATAATTATCATACAGCCGGAATTATTGAACAGATTTATGATTCTAAAGTGGAACTGAATATTTACGAAGAAAAGCTTATGGTTTCCATGATCAACATTACTTCATCTTAAAGATATTTCAAGCATCTGGTTTTAGTTAGTATTTTACTGTATCAAATTGGAGAAGAGCCCAAAATTTTAGCCCCTAAAATTTTGAAGTTGGGTTTAAGTGCCGGTATTCGCCTTTGTTCAGATGAGAGGTTACATATATATTTGGTATTTTTTACACTTCTTTTTAAAAATTGAAATATCTTTCTCAAACCAGGCAATAAATTCGTCAAGAGTTTTTAAAGAATCCACCATTTTGCGTAATTTAGGAGAACCTGAAAGTATATCGATTGGTAATTTTTTATATTCGTATTCGTACGGTGGTTTTCTCCAGGAAAAATTTTTGTCATATCTTTTAAATGCAAGAAGGAGTGCGATACCACAGAGAACAGATTCATAAGTTTTTATATCTGTTATATGTATTTGTACGCCGCCACATAATTTACCCGTGTATTTATTAAATGTAGGTTCAAAAAATAAAGGTCTGAATATTACACCTTTAAGATGTAAGTTATTTAAATAGTAAGCGAGTTGATATGGATTTTTTATACCTGACGAACCTATAATTTCAAAAGGTCTTGTGGTCCCACGGCCCTCAGAAACATTTGTTCCCTCGAAAATTACTGTCCCTGAATAAACAAGCGCAGTATCAATTGTTGGTATGTTCGGACTCGGCATAACCCATGGCAAACCTGTATCTTCAAAATACATTTGTCGTTTCCAACCAACCATCTCTATAACCATTAACTCGCATTTGAATATATCATTATAAAACAGGGCGAGTTCACCGATAGTCATACCATGACGCAGAGGTATAGATGTGAAACCAACAAACGAGGTGTAACTACTTTCAAGCAGTGGACCTTCAACTTTACCTGAGATAGGATTTGGTCTATCAAGAACAATAACTTTTTTCTTTTCTTTAGCACATACTTTCATCACAAGGTATAAAGTCTGAATAAACGTATAGACCCGGGTTCCAATATCCTGCAAATCAATAACCACTGCATCAATATTTTTTAGCATTAAAGAGGTGGGTTGGCGCTCTTTACTATAAAGACTATATAAAGGTATTCTAATCGAGTTTATCTGGATGGTTTTTGACTTACATTCTATCATATTATCCTGGGTTGAACCAAAGAAGCCGTGTTGAGGTCCGAATAATACAAAAATATTCCTGGCAAAAAGTTTCTTGAAGATATCAAAAGAGTGGACGAGATTTGAGTTAACAGAAGCAGGGTGAGCAAGTAACCCAATCTTTAATTGTTTCAGTTCTTTTCTATATTCACCATTAGCGATCCGATCAAGCCCTGTTAATACCTTTTTCATTAAAATACAAAGACCATACTATTAATTTCTGGTCAAGAATTTTTTGTTTATCACCGAAGATATAAAAAAGGAGAAAATAGGAATTTTTATATGGGATCTTTAGACAGATTTATAGGACTTAGTTTCTTAGATTATTGTTTAGTTGCATTATCATTTATTATTTTGTTACTTATCGCCTATTTCACAGGTAAAGAAGAAAAAGATACAGAGGACTATTTTCTTGGTGCCAGACAGGTTCCGCAATGGATAGCGTGTCTCTCATTCGTAGCTACTGAGATCAGCGCAATGACTATTGTAGGAGTCCCCGCAACAGGCTATAGAGAAAATTTGCAGTATCTACAATTCTATATAGGTTCAGCGCTTTCAAAGGTTGTAGTTGCATTTTTGTTTATCCCGTTTTTTTACAAGTTTAATTGCACAACAATATATGAATTTCTTAAACACAGATTTGGTATTGAAACACAATATACAGGTTCAATCTACTTTTTTATTATGCGATTACTTGCATCTGGTGTTCGGCTATATGTTGCCTGCCTTGGCGTATCAATTATTCTTGGCTGGTCATTGATGCAGACGCTACTACTCTTCACGCTTGTCAGCATAATCTTTATAGCGTTTGGCGGGATTAAAGCTGTTGTATGGAATGGTGCTTATCAGGCTATTATTTTTTATGTTGCAGGCATAATATTAATAGGTTATTTGATTTTCAATATAGATGGTGGCATTACTGAGGCATGGCGTATCGCGGGTGAGTGCGGCAGATTAGATTTATGGAATCTAAAATTTAATCTTGCTGACCCAAATACATTGATTGCCGCAATACTGAATGCTTTTTTTACAGGGTTAGCTGCTTTTGGAACAGACCAGGAACTGATGCAGAGATTGCTTACTGTTAAGACCCGAGGTTCAAGTCAGAAGGCGTTATTATATACAATTATTGCAAGTTTTCCAGTTACTTTAATGTATATACTCGTTGGTACGCTATTATTTGTATACTTTACACAGAACCCACAGTTTGTTTTACCAAGTAAAACAGATGAGATTTTATCTTTTTTTACTATCAATGTTTTACCGGTAGGATTAAAAGGAATGGTTTTAGTTGCGATTATTATGGCAAGTATTGATTCGCCATTAAGCTCACTGACCTCGTCTTTTGTTACTGATATTTATCGACCATTAATCAATAAAAATGCGAGTGAGAGACATTATCTCTGGGTCTCTCGTGTTGGTGTGATTGTATTCGGTCTATTATTAGCTGTGCTTGCTTTTAGCTGTAAAAGTTTTGACCGGATACTATGGTTTGGTTTTAAAATTATCGCTATAACTGGCAGCAGTTTGCTTGGCGTATTTCTGCTTGGACTTTTGAGTAAACGAAAAATTAACAGAGGAAATATTTTAGCTATGGTTATCAACTCAGTTATTATGATAATTTTACTTGTATGGATCGATAAAAAGATAATCCCGCTTGGCTGGAGCTGGCTTATTGTTATAGGCACAGCCATCACTTTTTTATTAAGTTATATCATAGGTCCAGCTTTTGATAAAAATCGAAGTCTCTGAAAAACCCACTTTTTTTTTGAAAAAAGGGTGGTTTTCACACTTTCCCCCTAAAAAACTTTAAGCTTGTTTTTTCTTCTTTGTGCATCTGTGCCTGTGTACCTTCGTGTCTAATAAATGCCTTAAGCATTCTCATTTGAACCCTAAAAATATTAGCATTGTTTTTTACTGATTAACGGGATATACTTATATAATAATTAAATAGTTTCATCTAAAACGTGAGACACTTTAAAGGGAAGGAAAAGAGGCAAGAGGCAAGAAACAAGATAACGGAAAAACGCCATAGGGGCTGGTACCAAACCCAGCCAGATCAAGAGACACGTGGGAGCAAGATAATAAAAAAGGCCGGTCTTTTAAACCGGCCTTAAACCCCTCTTCTGTTGCGTAACAGTAAAAATATATTACTGTAGTAACTGAAGTACAGACTGTGGTGCAACATTAGCCTGGGCTAATGCAGCCGCGCCTGTCTGCACTAATATCTGGTTCTTGGTGAACTCAACGACCTCATAACTTATATCCAGATCTCTGATTCTTGATTCACTCGCAGCCTGGTTTTCAAGCGCTATGCCAAGAAAATCAAAAGTTGTCTGGAGTCTGTTTTGTAAGGCGCCGAGTTTTGCTCGTGTCTCAGAAACTAAGTTTATCGCGCTCGAAAGCACAGAAATAGTTGAGTTCGCTGCAACACGAGTCATCACACCGCGGTTTGTCCCTAATATTGTACTTCTATCACCCGTAACTCTTAAAGCTGATAGATAAACACCCACGGGTTGTCCTGACCCAAGAACCGTACCTAAACTGGCCGTGGACAGTGATGGAATCTGTATGCTTATTTTATCGTTTTTATTTGCTCCAACCTGCAAGACAAGACTTCCTATATTACCACCAGTATTGTAAACACCTGTCAGCAATTTCTTGGTGTTAAACTCAGTTGAAGATACCTGGCGGTCTATTTCGTCGAGCAGCTGGTTAAACTCAAGCTGAATCATATAACGGTCAATAGTGGTCATAACATCATTCGCTGCCTGGACCGCTAATGTTCTTAATCTTTGTAACGAGTTGCCGATATTTGAGATACCACCTTCTGCTGTCTGGATTAATGAGATACCATCCTGGACATTCAGTCTTGCCTGACGCAAACCATTTACTTGAGTTCTTAATCTTTCAGAAATCGCAAGACCCGCAGCATCATCTGCTGCAACATTGATTCTTAAACCTGAACTTAGTTTCTCAATGTTCTTTTCAACGTTCCTATTAGTTATGGTAAGATTACGTTCTGCAAACATTGCGGGAATGTTTGTATTGATTCTAAATGCCATAAATGAGTCCCTCCTTGATTAAGTGAAAACTACGCTCTTTCCTTATTTAAAGTTATAAAACTATGAAATTATAAGTGGTTCTGGCATCGCGCCGCGAACCAAAACCCATTCTGCCAATCGAAAACTGCTGTTTTCTATCTTAACAGCGGGTCTTTAAGGAAAGATTAAAAAGAACCAGAACCATCCGTGGTTCTTTCATCACCATAACATCCCGCATTTCCTTGTTATGTTCTATGAAAAGAATCTTTTCGCCTCTCACCTCCTCTGAAAAACGCTGTCACTCTAATAATTCGGGGTACAGGCTACAGGCTACGGACTACAGCCGGCTGAAGCTCGAAGCCCGGAGCCTGAAACCAACTTTGTGCCTCTGTGCCTCTTGCTTCTTGCTTCTTTCGTTATCTTACTTCTATACCCATAACTGATTAGATGTGTTAAAACAGCCAGGAGGCCCCTGTTCTCCTGGCTCGTTTTATTTTCAAAAAAGACAACTTTTTGTCTTGGAACTGATTCTGGCGAGTGAACTTAAAGGTTACGTAAGCAAAGCTAAGACTGTTGCCGGTGTCTGGTTAGCTTGAGCAAGTAGCGCAGTACCTGTCTGAGCTAATATCTGCTCTCTTGTGAAATTCACTATTTCTTCAGCTATATCAGCTTCTCGTACCTTTGCTAATGCTGAAGCCATATTTTCACTAGATATCCCAATGAAATTGACAACGTTTTCAAGTCTGTTCTGGAACGCTCCTAAATTTGCTCTCTGAGTGTTTATCCTGTCAAGCGCTGTGTCAAGCTGTGAGATCGCCTTTAACGCATTCACGTTACTTGAACCAGTAACATCTACGGTATCTACCCCAAGACCCGCAGCAGTAACCGATGAAATCTGGAGTGTTAGAGTATCTGTTCGGTTAGCACCTACGTGAAATGTTAAGGATTGATTCTGTGTAAATATCTTCTTGGTATTGAACTGGGTTGAAGACGCCTGACGGTCAATCTCATCTATCAGCTGATTAATCTCAACCTGAACCAATGTTCTATCTGCACTTGTTAAAGTAGCATTTGCTGCTTGGATAGCGAGAGATCTCATTCTTTGAATAATCTCGTCAATCTGCTGAAGACCTCCTTCAGCTATCTGAACGAGACTTATAGCATCCTCCGAGTTCCGCTGTGCCTGATGTAGCCCAAGAACTTGCGTTCTTAACCGTTCACTCACTGCCAGACCCGCAGGATCATCAGCTGAACGGTTGATACGAAGACCAGAGGTCAATCGTTCAAGAGCCAGGTTCTGTCTTGCTATTGTTAAGCCAAGGTTTCTGCGGGCAAAGTCCGCAACAATGTTTGATCTTAAATGGAAAGCCATAATACACCCTCCTTGATGTTCTTTTTCGTAAGAGACGCCTTTCTCTCACGGATTTTTTAACTAGAGGTTTACTCCTCCTTTATAAAAAACCTTATCCTGGTTAACTTTCTTTTATAAAAAGAGAATCTCGCCATAATCCTCTTCTCCCCTTATCTATGACAGGGGCCGGGATTAATAAAGAAAGTCATCTGCAGGATAGGTCCCATAACAATTTGTCGCTCCGCTCAATTGTAAATTGCAAATTTATTCACTCTCTTTCGAAAAAGTTGAGAAGTTCAACTGATTTCATTTTTGCAATCTTCAATTTGCAATTCGACAAAAAAAGAATCTCGCCTAACATTGTAGCTTAATTTTGGCAATGAATGTTAATATTATTTTTTCAAAGAACGCCAAAAGCCTCATAAAATCACTATGTCTCTTAACCGTTTTTCACGGTTAAGAGAATGTTTTATGAGGCTTTGTGATTAGTTTATTTTAAAAAAGGGGGGATCCTCTGAGCTAATATCAGAGGATCTTTTAACCCCTTACTTTAATACTGGTTTTACTGTAACAACTGCAAAACGGTCTGCGGTGCTACGTTTGCTTGAGCTAACGCTGCTGTACCTGTCTGAACTAATATCTGGTTCTTAGTAAAATCTACCACCTCTGCGCTTACATCAACATCTCTGATTCTTGATTCAGAACTCGTTATATTTTCAAGCACAACACCCAAGAAATTAAATGTTGACTCTAATCTGTTCTGACACGCACCAAGGTTCGCTCTTACTTCAGAAACCATATTTATACCGCTTGTTATTATACCGATTGCTGATTCAGCTGCTCTTCGTGTCATCACACCAGCATTCGCTGCAAGTATCGATAATCTTGTATTATACCCTGTTACGTTATCAACCCTTAATGATGATATTTTTATACCGGAAGGGGAGCTAAACTGGCCATGAACCGTTCCCAAAGCTGCTGTCGATATGCTCGGTATATGAATAGCTATGGTATCATTCGCATTCGCACCTACGTGAAGCACTAAACTACCTGGATAAGTATTATTAGTTCCTGAAGGATTACTTACCATATCCAGAGAATATGCTCCTCTTAACAATTGTTTGGTGTTAAATTGTACTGAGGAAGCAGCTCTGTCTATCTCATCAAGAACCTGATTAAACTCAAGCTGGATTAGATATCTATCAACTGTAGTTAAGATATCGTTTGCTGATTGGATTGCTAAAACTCGTAATCTGTGTAAATTATCCTGTATCTCTTGAAGACCACCTTCTGCTGTCTGGATTAAAGAGATACCATCCTGAACATTCAGTCTTGCCTGTTTTATACCATTTATCTGTGTTCTTAATTTTTCACTGACTGCTAACCCTGCTGCATCATCAGCTGCTCTATTGATGCGGTAACCAGAGGATAATCGCTCAATATTCTTCTGTACTTTGAAGTTTGTTATTGTGAGTTGTCTCTGAGCAAAGAGAGCGGGAATGTTTGAATTAACTCTAAATGCCATGGTTTTTTTCCTCCTTGATTCATAAATTTGACATCCTTGTCATTCCTGTAAGTTCGCTCTCTCCCTTGGACTTCTACTCCTGTCACTTCTTGAGTTTTATCTATATCCTGGTAGTTGGTCTAACTACCTCTTAAATAATTTAGTTTTGAAAGAACACAAAATTACATTATAAAATAAAAAAACCCTGGGAAACTTTCTATTTACCAGGGTTTTGGGAATTCAAATTTAATTAAAACCATCCCTGGAATACTTTTTAGTTTCCCGGTTTCCTTACCGAAAAAATCCTTGTAATTAAAAGAATTATAAAAACATTACAAGGCCTATTCATTAATATTATCGACAAACTTTATTAAAACTTTAATATTTTTTTATTTTTTTTCGTATCACTTCTTACTTCTGTCTTCTATCTATACCTGTGTTATTACTTTTCTCTGTCTTTCTTTTTAGGTAGTAATTCTTCTATTTTTTCAAGTGCTTTTTCCGATGCGCTCGCTGCGAGTATATTCTCTCGCTGTATCTCATCATATATCTCTTTTCTAAAAATTTTAATTTCTTTAGGCGCCTGAATACCAACTTTTACCTGGTCACCCTGTACATCAACAATAACAATTTCAACATTATCACCTATCATTATAGATTGATTAATCTTTCTTGCTAAAACAAGCATTAATCCTTCACTTCCTCTTTATGCATTCCTTCTTTGGTTTTCTCGAGTAAAACTTTCATCTCATCTAATATATGATGTTTTATTTTATATTCAGGATTTAATGATATCATCTGTCTTGCGATTTTGGATTGTACGTTCAGCACAATCGGTCCTTGAAGATTTGCGGTCATCTGTTTCGGGTCAGGAGGAATCACAACTAATGCAATGCTTACAGCTTCATCCGGTGATTCTAAACCTATTGATTTAATGTCTTCAAGTGCAACGCTTAGTTTATAATCTGCTTTAAATTCTTCGGGTCTGATAACCACAAATGCCAATCCTGGCTCGTCAAGACTCTGCAGCCATAAAAAGGGACCCTCTGTTTTTGACTCCAGAAATACATAATTTTCAAGACCAGGAAACCCAAATAAACCATCAACTATTTTTATAATATTAGCTTCATTTATTTCAACTTCACCATAGGGTTTAGTTTTGATTCTCAAATTGTAACTCCTCTGAAAAAGTAAGAAGTAAGAAGTGAGAAGTATCAGAACTCCGAACTTCTATTTATTATTTTACTACAATTTAAATATTAATTCAAGCATTAATTTCATAGAAAATTTAGTAAACTTGTCTGAAATATTCTTGAACTTGCAGCTAAAGAGGCCTGACTCATAATACTATGTTTTTGTAACTCACTTATAACTTCTGCTAAATCCACGTCTTCTAATCTGCTTAATGCATCGGTTGTTGTAATAGTATAATCTTCAAGTCGGTTTTCTGCTTCCTCTAATCTATTTACTCTCGCACCAACTGTAGTGCGTACCCCCCCTGAATTATTAAGATAATTATCAAGGTATTCTATATCTCTGCCTCGCACGTCATCAAGTGCAGAACCACCAGTTATCAAGTCATCCCGCAATCTTATTAAAGCCTCGAAAAGAGTTATCCTCTCAAGCGTTGCCTGATCCGAATAATTATTTGCAGGCTTTCTTAATTCATCTATAAGCATCAAATCCTGTGTTAAAAACTTGCCTCCATTAATGTCTTCCATCGATATCTGTCCCGGATTATTTGTTGTTAAGGAAAGCTGATACGCTGGACCATTAATAGCTATATCCTGAGCGGTTGAACTCATAATCCCGAGTCTATTCTCATCAAAGATATTTGATTGTGGTGCTGCTGGCGGTGGTGGGGCTAATGTATCTATACTTATATTCGCACCTGATATCACAAGCTGATTATCATTATTAACATAAGAGGTTATACCCGCTAAAGCATCGATCTGAGCAGCTAACGCTATTAAACTATTATTCACATTAACAGCTATATCAACCCCATTTATGTTAATGTTCCCATTTATTGCACCTGAAAATTGTGTGTTTAAAGGAGCTGTTGGATCATTTACAGAATTGGAGGATATAACCTGCTTTATAAGATTATTCGGATACGAGACACCTGTCTGGTCACTTGTTGTTATACCAAGCGTTGTAAAGACACCTGCTTTTGGCGGTACAGCAACATCATCTATCTCCACACCGCCACTTAAAACTATATGATAATTCCCTAAAGCATCCTCTTCAGTTGATGCAGTGACATTTGTCTTGTCTGAAACATTATTAAGTCTTGTAATAATATCATTAAGCGAATCATTAACATTAAATTCTATACTGACACCATTTATTGAGATACTGTTATCTCCATTAGCTGCTGGTGGAAACCCGATAGCAGCATCAGGGTCAGCAAAACCCGCATAACCCTCAAGTTCTCCTACAACCCTTGCTGTGACACCAGCTTCTGATTGAGTTATTCTGTTTGCTATATCGAGTAAAGAATCCCCCTGAGTAATACCCTGACCATCTTTGTCATAATAAATATCGACCCCATTTATCCTGAAATAGCCTTCAGTCGGGCTATCAGGAAAATATACATCCAGTTCGCGTGCAGCATTCTGAACAACAACCGGGTTCCCGCTCTGATTAATTATTGTAGAGGCTGTAGTTACAACCTCATTTTGAGCATAAAAGGCTTCATCACCAAAAATATTAACCTGAACATTTTTATTTTCTTGATACTCCCTGTATATAGCTGCTTTATTCCCCACAAACTGCACATCGGTAATCCTGTTTGAATTATCTCTTGTAACTGTAAACGGGTCGCCATTAAACGGTAGATCCAGCTGTTCTCCGCCTGCAAAAATATATCTCCCTTCATATTTTGTATTTGCTATACTAACAGCTTCTTCTATAAGCTGGTCTATCTCAGTAGCTATTAACTCTCGATCGCTTTGTGTTAAAGTATCGTTCCCGCCCTGGATAGCTAAAGTTCTTGCTCTTTTTGCTATCTCTTGAGCTTTATCCATAGTAGAATCATAGATGTTTAACAAATCGACCCCATTCTTTATATTCTCTTTATATTTTTCCATCTCTTTTAGATCAGTCTTTAGAGCAAGTATTCTTGCAGAGTTTACCGGGTCATCTGATGGTCTATGAATTTTTTTACCTGTTGCTAATTGAAGCTGAAGATCATCGTATTCTCGTTGATTCTGCTGTATGTAATATAACGAATTATTAAAAAGGTTGTTTTGTGTTACCCGCAAAGTCATACATTATTCTCCAATTGTCATCAAAATCTGAAGTATCTCGTTTTGAGTACGAATTACTCGTGCATTTGCCTCAAACCCGCGTTGAAATTTTATAAGGTTTGTTAGTTCTTCATCTATCGAAACCCCACTTATAGACTCTCGTAAATTCTTAAGACTGAGGACCTCATCTTCACTGCGTTCATAATTGCTTTTAGCTGTAGCACTCTTTACAGCTATCTCTGAGGTCAGAGAATTATAATATGTTGAAAAAGATGCGGTATCCCCACTCATAACAAGTTCGTTCCTTAACTCTGATATGGCAAGTGCATTCGACCCATCAGTCGGGCCTAATGTCTCATCCCAATCACCATCAAGGTCTGTATCTGTTCCTTTCGCCGCAGCGATCTTTGATAAATCCTGCATCACCTCGTCGCTAATCTCTATATATAATGCAAGACCAGTTAAAGATGGCGGTCTCTCGATTCGTTGAGCTACGTTTATAATATCTCCATCATTGGTTCTTGATACAATAGGTCCCTGTGAGCCAGGGATAGTCCCATTTGCCACTGTGATACCTAATTTTTCAAGTAGTGTACCTGTATCCCTTAATGTCTGTATCTCATAATTTGAATCTTTTGTTGCTTTTAATACAAGCCTGTTTGACGGGTCAAGCCATGCAATGACCCCAGAATTACTGCTGTTTATTCTACTGATTATATCTAAAATAGTATCATTATCAGCATCATAAGTTATCTGATAACCATTAATAAGTAAACTACCACTATTTATATTGTCATACTCAAAATTCTCAGGTACCGAGGCGTCTGTAGTATCTCCATTTAATGGTACCTCGGGAAACATTATTGTTTGTGAGCCAGTAACAGAATATACCTCTACTGAATCAGGATCAGAATCAAATGCTTGAAAAAAATTGATCCCTGTGCTTGGGCTCTGTTCATCCATTCCAAAACCTGCTCTATGTAAATCGTTCACTCGTGTAACAATGCTTTCAGCAAGTGTATCAAGTTTACTTAATACTTCTGGTATATACTCATAAGCCATCTCCTGGAGTATCGCGAGTCTTCCTTCTTTTACATAAACAGGATAATTACTGCGATTTGAAAATATTTCAAGATGGTCAGTGACACTGTTTCTTATAGCACTTACTTCATTGAAAAGATTACCCTGAACAAGAACCTGACCAGCTATTAACACCCTGAACTCATCCTCATCAGTTTGAGATGTTGAGACATCAACGATCTCGCTTAACTCGCGAATCAGGGCATCTCTTGTGTCAAGATAATCATTCGGGTTATCACCAGTTATCTCTATAGCTTTTATCTTTGAATTAATCTCAGAGAGTTCAAGTCCTATTCTATTAATATCATCAACAGCATCGTAAATAGCTGTTTCTACAGCAGAATCCCCGGGTATCCCAACACCACCAAGATCCTGGATCCGTGTATAAATATCCCTGAATACATCTCCTAAAGTCTGACCACTCTCTCTTACTGCTGCGCGTGCAGCCATACTCTCGGGATTCTTTGATAACTCGTTCCATGATAAGAAAAAATTATCAATCGCTGTTCTTATACCATTATCTGAGGGTTCTGCAAATATGTCTTCAAGTTGCTTTAATATATTAGTTTCTTCTTCATAACCTGATTTTTTCTGTAATGCATCACCTATGCGTTGTGAGAGTAAAGGGTCTATAATTCTATCAACCATAGCTACTTCTACACCGCTCCCCAGCATCCCTGCGTCTATCTTATTTCTTAATGCAGGTAGAAATACAGGATCGGTTGTTGATAAGGTTATTTCCTGTCTTGAGTAGTCAGGATTATTAGCATTTGCTATATTATGACTTATGACATCAAGTGCTTTACGAGATGCTTCAAGTCCTCGTTTAGCTATCTCCAGTCCAAAAAATGGGCTCACCATAAAAGTTAGACCTCTGTATCAAAAGTTCGTGTCTCTTCACCTGTTTTTTCGACTTTGCCTTCTTTTGTATAGGATTTACCTGTTTTAGTAAGTTCTCCCAATGTTTTCATCGTCTTATTAATTATAGATAATGTATTCTCTATCATCTTCATATTTTCATCGTTTAATCCTTTTACTTCTAAAATTTTACTTTTTAGTTTATCCCTGATTTCAATTAAATCTTCACATTTTTCACCTGTTTCTTTTAAGATATCTTCAAGCTTTGCCCCTTCTTTTAACCCTATCTTCTCTTTTATTTTTTTAATTATCTCTTCTCTTTTCTCCTCATAAATTTTAAGTTCAAGTATTTTCTCTTCTTCTTTTTTTGTTATGGTATCAAGTTTTTCAATATTCTGCTCTATAAGAACCTTATTTTTTAAATTGGCGAGATTTAAAAATTCATCGTATATCTCTATTTCTTTTTCCAATACCCGTTGCAACAATAATAGTAACTCTTTCATAATACTATTTACTCCCACACTTTCAATTTCCAATCTCCCCCGGCCTTTTTAAAGGCTGGGGCGACATTCAAAAGGATGTCGCCTGATGTGGGGTTTTACCCTATATTATTTATCGTCTTTTAAATATATATTCTTTATTAAAAGATAGTATATTATACTTGAGGCACAAAGGCACAAAGGATATTAGGGGATGGGTCATAGGGGATGGGGTATATTAGGGGGCGTCGGTTAGGGGTTAGGGGTCGGGAGTCGAGAGTCGTGAGTCAAAACAGGTCTCGAGACTCAAGACTCAAGACTTAAGACTTTTCAGCAGGCTCCGGGCTTCGGGCTCCAGCTGGCTGTAGTCCGTAGCCTGTAGCCTGTAGCCCGTCCTGATACTTCTTACTTCTTCCGTTATCTTGCTTCTTGCTTCTATTATACCACCTATAATCTGAAACAGTCGCCGTCTCTAATCAGCCCTAATTCATAGGCTCTGTAACCACTACCTAAAAATATGTTTTCTATCTGGATAACCTTAAGCTCAACACAAGAAGTAGAACATATAATAACAACTTTATTATCAATCAATTTTATAGTCCCTGGCTTTAGTTCCATCGGGATTTTGGATTTTGCATCCTCATTTTCAAAGAGAGGCGCTGTCTCCCAGACCTTTACATTTAATAAACCATTTAACTTTGTTACCATACCATAATAAGGAGAAGCTGCTCTTGTTAATCTATCCACAACTGCTGCATCTTTATTAAAATCAAGTATTAAATCTTTATCCTTTAATTTAGGAGCGAATTTTGTACATTCTTTATCTTGAATAGTAAATTCTAATTCTTTTCTTTTTACAAATAAATCTACAATGAGTTTTTTAACCATCTCCTTTGCTAAAATACCTAATCTAAATAACAAAGTCCCTAAACTTTCTCTTTGATGTATCTCAATTTTTTCTTGATATAGTATGGGTCCGGTATCAAAATTTTCATCCATTTTATGGAATGTCACTCCTGTCTCCTTCTCGCCATTTGCTATAACCCAGAAATAGGGGTTACCCCCCCTGTATTCAGGGAGTAGTGATGGATGAATATTTATAAATCCGAAAGAAGGTAAAACCAATAATTCAGGTAGTATTTTGAAATCAAAACCAGCAACAATAACAACAAATGGTCTTAATTCTATTAATCTCTCTTTTAAATATATATCTTTAATATTATTTAAAATATAATAAGGGATATTTTCTTTTTTAGCTAATAATATGAGCGGGTCATTATTTTCATCTCTTGGTCCTGGTGATACAAGCCATTTTACATCAACAAGGTCTTTTAGTTCAATGATACCGGACAAGACCTCAACTCCCAAGTCAGGTAACCCAAAAAATACAATATCTAATTTCTCTTTCATAATAATAATTCTTTATCCATATCCGGAATCGGTGAAGGTAGTAAGCGGTCTGCTTTTCTATTCCATGACGCTTCGAGCGAACGCAACCGCTTCTACTTCTTTAGCACCTGCACAAACAAGTGTTTTGGCGCACTCGTTTATCGTTGTACCAGTTGTAAAAATGTCATCTACAACAAGAACATTTTTGTCTTTAATCTCTTCTTTGCAACTAAAAGCATTTATCGGATTTTTTATTCTCTGGGAAAGCGAAAGACCTGCCTGAGGCAAGACTTCAGCCTTTTTTGTAATCAATTCTTTTGTTTTCTTATACGAGATTCTTTCAGCCATAATCTTTACAATATTAAACCCGCGTACTCTAAAATGTTTTTTAGATAACGGCACCGGCACAATCCAATCTATCTTATCTATCTCTATCACACCTTTAATAGTTTCTGTAAATAATCTTATAAAATATGGTATCAAACTATAGTCTTTACCGTATTTTAACCTGTGTATAAATTCTTTTACATAGCCGCTATAAACAAACGGTGCATAAAATTTTCTAAAAAATCTCGGTCGTTTTTGACATTGTATACATATTATATACTTTGCCTCGCCTATAGATTTTTTACTCACTGGATGCATACATATACTGCAATATGGTTCTTCTAATCTTTCAAATTTATTAACACACTCTTCACACACGGTCTCTCCCCATACACCACAATAAATACATTTATCAGGATATAAAATATCAGCTAAAATC
>JBFMHD010000054.1:0-15404 GCA_040752395.1 Candidatus Hydrogenedentota bacterium | reverse complement strand
CCGGCTGGAGCCTGAAGCCTATTTATCTATTTGTTTTTCGTCCGAACCATTTCTGAAAAGATCATCACCGATTTTTTCAATAAATCTTTTTGGATAAAATATTAAAGATTTTATAACCATCTCAGGGAAACCTGCTTTGCCATACTCAACCTCGGGCTCGTTTATACTGCCTTTTATTATTACAGGAACATTGCTGAGATATTCATCAAGGATAGATTTATTATCTTCGAGTTTAGCACCATACTTTGAATCGAGATGTTCACGTGCTGATTCCTCAGTCATACGTAAATTGATTTTATAATCGAGGCTACCATCAAACCCGATACTCCCACCACCTTCACCGTAGATGTAATCACTCTGGAACTTTAAATCAGGTGTTTTAATCAGCCCCTCATTTATGTATATCTTTGTTTTAACATCATCATAATAAGTGAGTCGGGTTTTACTTAAACCAAGAAGGTCAGATAACTTAATAAGCGGATGTAATGTTCTCAACCTTGGTTTAAGTAGTTCTATTTCCCCCTCTCCTGTAATAGATTTACTTTCTAAAAAATTCCCACTTAAATTTAATTTTAAATTAATAGTTCCCTCTATTCCTGCTGCATACTCTTTGCCATAAAGCCTGAAGACCTCATATAATGCAGCATTTTTTAAAGAAACATTTGTATTGAATAGCGGTTTATCTTTAAAAAGACTCTTAATTTCAGCCTTGCCATCTATACTGCCTCCAAAAGAATTACCATCAATCTGAAAAACATTGAGAGTCTCACTACTATAATTAAAATTACAGCCAAGTGTTAGAAAAGGAATATTGTGAATCTTTATATGGCTACCAGAAATTCTTCCCTTACAAAGAAGGTTATCAATACTTCCCTCAGAATGGATATCTACATAAATATATCCATCAACATCACCGAGTGTTTTATCACCAAAGATAGATTTTAGATCGTTTAGAAACAACTTTTTACAGAAGATATCCATATTAAGACAGGTTTTAGAAATGTTTTTACTTATATTCGATACCTCACCAGTAATCAAAACCTCACTGTTTTCTATCCTGCCTTTAAGGCCGGTAAAGAATAGTCTGTCTTTATTAAAGTTTACATCGCCTTTTAAATCATTTAGCCTGGCTTTTAGATTAAGGTTAGCTAAATCTATATAGCCATCTATAAAAGAAAGGTTACCTGCCAAAAAAGGAGTATCTATGCTTCCATTGATAGTGACATTTAGATCAGCATCTCCACTGAAATCGATCGATGTATCGGATAAAATAATCATTCTTAATGTTTTTAAATCTACTTTTGAACCCGTCAATTTAAGATTCAGGTTTTTTTTATCAAAATCAGTTATATCACCTTGAAGATTTAAATAAGTATTATCGATAGAGAACCCTGCTTTTCTTATTTTTATCAAATCTTTTTGTAACTTTAAATTTAACGAGACTTTTTTAAGTGGTTCATTAATTTGTGGAGAGCTTATTGTTCCGTCTTCTATATCAAATGAGGCATTATAGTTTAAATCATCGATGGTGCCCTCAAAATTTAATACACCATTTACCAGTCCCTCTAATTCAAGATTAGAAAGATTTACAGTGTATTTTTTATTCAGAGCATTAATTAGCTCTCTAAAATTTATATTATTAAGCACTGTATTCAAATTAATAAATGGCTCTTTTTGCGATATATCTATCTCACCATTCATAACAAATGGCAACTTCGCTGCATATCCCTTCAAATCCTCAAATCGGAACTTGCCTTTATCATAGCTTAATGTTGAAGAACTAATTATAATAGGTTCGGTTAAATAAAAAGCATCAAATCTTTTAGGCGATATTTTTACATTGCTTATTTCTATGTTTGAAATAATTTTATCTGTAAGCTTCTCATCATTTATTTTGCCTTTATAAATTGTATTAGCCGCAAACATACCTGATATCTCATAATCACTAAATCTGTTTTTCTGTTTTTCTGGTAATTCTTTTAATATAATAGCCAGGTCTGCCGGGTAAAACCTTATATTTATTTCAGATGATAGGTCATTATTTACATCACCGTTAATCTGCAGTTTTACGTCTTGTAATATTTCTGCATATAAATTATTTATTTTTATTTTTTTATCAATATAACCTATCGAGCCTTCAATATTTCTTATGGTTTTAACATAAGATGTATCTTTT
The DNA here is from genome assembly GCA_040752395.1 of Candidatus Hydrogenedentota bacterium. Classification (GTDB taxonomy): domain Bacteria; phylum JBFMHD01; class JBFMHD01; order JBFMHD01; family JBFMHD01; genus JBFMHD01. The sequence goes on along the minus strand of JBFMHD010000054.1, from coordinate 13,228 downwards.
AAAGATATCTCCATATTCATTATATTAGCATTAATATAAAAGTCCTTACCCCGGTATTTTACATAAAGGTTGAGATCCCCTTTTTTAATATCTTTTATAGACTGCGGTAAAATTAACCAGTCCTTTAAATTATTGATATTTATCCTGGAGACGATATTTAAATCGAACTCCTGTTTATTATCCCTGATAGTTACATTACCTTGAATGTTTACAGGTATTTTGTTTATTTTAAAACTACACTCCTTTATATTAAAAGAACTTTTATTAATGACTCCTGCTGTAAAACCTTCTATTTGCTCATTTTTGATATCAAGGATATTCTTTAGATAATAATTAAATCCTGATAATTTAAATTTCAAACCCTTTAAGTTAAGTGTTTCAGCATCTCTATGGATTTCGAATTCTGCTTGAAGTCTTTTAAATTTATCCAGGAACTTTCTCTCTATCCATTGCGATAAAATAAGCGATGGGATATCGAGATCGCCTTTTACTTTAATTCTGTCTGCATTATCAATCGTTCCTTCTATTTCTGTTGTAATTTCCATATCCTGAAATTTTCCTACAGACATCTCAAAGGTTCTAATGCCTTCAGTAAGACCGGTTAATTCAAGATTTATCTCATCAAATTTAAATGTTTTTTTGTCTCTGGTCTTAAATAGCAGAGAAGAGTCTTTTATAATTACATTGCGAATTTTAAGCTCTGATTTTTCTTTTCTATTCTCTTCTATCTTTTTTATAATATCTGATATATTGTATTTATTTTGTTCAAGTTGAATAACTTTGAAAGTAGGTTTGATAATCTTTATCTCTGTTATTTCAAACCTTCCACTTAATATTTTAAATAAATCATAGCTGAGAACTAACTTATCAGCTTCAATAAATTTTTCATTGTTATCTTTTATAGAAAGGTCTTGTAATTCTAATCCTCTTAAAATATTTATTCTTATTTTGGTAAAATTTATTTCTTTATCTATAATTCTGGATATTCTTTTTTTTATATAAGGACCGCTGATTAATTTATCACCAAAAAAATATAAATAAATACCTGAAATTAAAACGACAATAAAAAGAAGAATGAAAAATATTTTAATAAATTTATAAATCAAGTGTATACTCCAAACCGAAAATTTAACACCGAACTTAAGAAACTAAAACCGAAGACAGGGGATTTACTTAGAATTTATCGCTGATACGTTTGTAAAGAATAGAGTTTTTTTTCGGTATCGAGTCGTCTTTTACTGCAATCTCTATAGCTTCTCTACTGCCTACAAGGACACACACTTCCTGGGCACGTGTTACAGCTGTGTAAAATAAGTTCCTTTTTAACATAATATAATGACTGGTAATAATCGGAAATACTACAGCTTTGTATTCGCTGCCTTGTGATTTGTGAACCGTACAGCAATATGCAAGAATGAGCTCCTCAAGCTCATAATCAGCATATCTCACGATCTTATTGTCAAAATCAATCAGTAAACTAAACTCCCTGTCAACTATTTCCCGGGTTTCATAATCAAGTTCTCTGTACCAATCTATAACCCTCTTTTTATCCGTAATATATCTACAATTATTTTTAAGTTCTTCATAATTATAGCCTGCACTTATAATTATACCTATCTCACCATTTGTAACGTCTTTTTTATAATCATTTACTGTCTGCATTACTTTATCTCCTAATCTAAACGGTGTATTAAGTATTTCTTTGCTCAGTTTTGAATTATTGATAGCTTTCTGAAGCAAATAATTCAGTCTATGAACACCAGCTATGCCTTTGTACATGGGCGATAAAACCTGTATGTCTTTCATCGGGTTATAATCTTTGTAAGAGGGCAATCTTGAGGTGCATAATTCTTTGATTGTTTCCTCTATTTTATCTGTTTCTTCTTCTATGAAAAAAAAATCTTTACCTTCGATATTATTTATCGTGGGTTCTTTACCATTAAGTATTCTATGAGCATTTACAATAATCATACTCTCCTGCTCTTGTCTGTATATATTTTTTAAATACACTGTATTAAATTTGTTTGACTTTATCATTTCATTAAGAACGTTGCCGGCTCCGACAGGAGGCAACTGATAGGGGTCCCCCACAAGTATTAAAGATGCCCTTTCATAAGGGAAGGCTAATAAAAAATGATAAAACAAAAATAAATCTATCATCGACGCTTCATCAACTATAAAGATATCTCCCTGCAGCCTGTTATCAGCATCGCGTCCGAATGTTTCACCATCGTATTCAAGCAGTCTATGCAAAGTAGATGCGTATGAGCCTGTTGCTTCCTGTAACCTTTTTGCAGCTCTGCCTGTCGGCGAAGCAAGTTTTACTATTAAGCCCGCTTGCTTTGCATAACTAACAAGATATTTTAATATTGTTGTTTTACCTGTTCCAGGTCCGCCTGTTAAAATAAAAATCTTTTCTTTCCATGCATTATTTAACGCCTGCACCTGCTCACTATCAAGCTCTAAATCAAATTTTAATCTGTCAAAAGAAAAATCAGGCCTGTTTTTTAATGGGCATTTTGATATTCTCGCGAGAAGTTCTGATACATTGCACTCAAGCTGATAAACCCACCCAAGATAAATTTTGTCTTCTTCTGTAACTATATTTTTATATAGTTCAGCTATTTTGTTTTTTGAATAAGATAAAACTTTGTTCTTTTCTATATCCAATATTTTAGATGAGGCTTCTATCCATTCATTAGAATAAAGAAAAAGGTCACCTTCCTGGAGCGCATTTTCAAGCGAATAAACCATCCCAGCCCTTATCCTTGCGTCATCCTCATTTTTACCCCCCATTCTTTTATAAATATCATCAGCTTTTTTAAACCCTATTCCTTTTACATAATACATCAAAACAAACGGGTCTCTTTCAATAAACTCTAATGCATTAACTCCAATCGAGTTATAGATTTTAAAAGCCCAGTGTGTTGGGATATTATATTTTGAAAGAAATAGCATAAGGTCACGTATAGCATATAACTCTTTGTAGGACTTAATTATCCTTTCTTTTGTTTTTTTTCTTATACCGTGAACCTCCAGGAGTCGATCTGGCGTATTCTCTATTACGTTCAAGGTGTCTTTCCCAAACTTTGCCACAATAGCTGTTGCGGTCTTATTTCCAACCCCTTTTAATGCGGACTTTAAAAACCTGATCAAAGCTTCTTCGTCCGAGGGTGGTATCTGCTTGAAAAATTCACATTGGAATTGTAGTCCATACCGCTTATCCGTGACCCATTCACCACTGAACTCATACTCTTCACCTGTGTTTACAGGAAATATATAACCGACAATCACCACACTCTCGCCATCATCACATTTTTCACCACAAAGAACAGTAAACCCATTATCTTTATTCTCGAATATCTTCTTTATTATCCGTGCTCTTATCTCTATCACTTTTCTCTTTTCCCCTTTTCCTCTATATCTTTCAAAATGAGTTCTATGAATTTCTTTAGTTCTTCCCTGCTTATTTCATCTAAATCAACCCTGTGTTTATCAATCATTCCTTTCAACTTAGATATTGACGTATCAGATAATTCATCGAGATTAATCTTCTCTTTTGCTGATATATAGCTTAAATACTTTAAAAATTCAACTTCTCTCTCACAATTTGTTAGCTGTTCTTCGAGAGTAGAAGGATTGTATTCTTTTATTTTTTTAAAACCTGCTTTATTTTTATAGGTAACAAAATAAAAATATACTGTTAATAATGATAGAACAATTATAAAAAGTATTATTGATATTCTACGTGCTTTAAGTCTAAGTTTTAATGGTATATAAATTTTATTAGCAGAGTAGAGTTTCGTGTAATTTTTGTAATCTGTTTCTGAATTTTTCGATTGGTTCCCAGACTTGTTCTTGTTCGTTCCAGACCCATTCATCTCTATCCACTCTCGATATTTTTAGATATTCTCTTAATTCTTCCTGTTTTAGCAAATAATTTTTGCCTTTATAAGAGATGATATAAGTGATCTCTTCTTTTTTCTCTTTTATTTTATCTGCGGTGGCTCTTAGTTGTTTTAATTCAGCTTCTAATTTTTTCTCCATCTCGGATATCTCTTTTTTGTATCTCTCCACCTCTTCTTTTAGTCTATCTCTTCCTAATCTTATTTCATTTAATTCCTTCAGGGTCGTATCTTTAGAGGATAATAACTCAGCTATTTCTTCACGTAACTTCTCACCCTGCTTAATGTCGCTATTCTTCCGGGCTGTAAGTCTATTAATCTCTTGTGTCATTTCTATTAACTTTTCTTTCAGCAGTTTTTTCTGATGGATTTTATCCTCTATTTCTCTTTTTAATTCGGTTTCCTGCGATGAACTCTCTTCTATTTGTTTTATTAAATTATCTTTTACTGTATTTAATTCTGAGACCTCTCTTTTTAGATTTTCGAGTTCTTTTGATAGTTTTCTTTTTTGCTGGTGAAATTCTTTCATCCTGTTGAACTCTTTCTGGTGTATTGTTTTAAATTCTTCAAGTTTTTGTTTCATATTCTTCATCTCAGTAATAAACTTCGATTTTTGGTTTTCCCACTTGTTTTCAGTCTGTTCTTTTTCAAAATTTATGTTTTCTGTCTCTTTTTTAGCTTTATCAATGTTTTTGTAATATTCCACGGTACGTATCTTAACTCGCTTGAACTCCTCTTTTGCAAATCGTAATCTCTCCTCTTGTTGTGGTATTTCTTCCTGTAAAAGTTTATTCAGCCGTTCATTAGCGTCTCTTATCTTGTCTTCTAAACTCCTTAGCAGTCTTTTCTGGTTATCTATAGTAGTCTGTCTGAATTCAATTTTTGATATTTCATCTCTGTATTGATTTATACATAATTCCAGCCGCTCTTTTTCTTTTTGAAGATAATAGCTCATTTTTTTCAATGATTCGAATTGATACAGCGTATCTGCGAGTTCTCGATTTTTTACAGGTTCAAACTTAATTTCGTATACTTCCTGCATATTTTTTGCATAGTTTTTTACGTTCTGTTCCATAAGATACCTCCTCTGAAAAACATTGTAACTATAATAATATCAAGTAGAAGCAAGAAGCAAGATAACGGAAGAAGTGAGAAGTATCAGGACAGGCTACAGGCTACGGACTACAGCCGGCTGGAACCCGAAGCCCGGAGCCTGAAGCCAACATCCTTTAAAAAATTCAGAATGCAGAAATAATCTGTGAATCTTTCAATCTTTTGAAAAGTCTTCAGTCTTAAGCCTCAAATAACAATTTAACATATTCGGTTCTATCGAATACTATTAAATCATCCGGTGTCTCACCTGCACTTATAAACCTTATCGGCAATTTAAGTTTTTTCTCAATACCGAAAATAAAACCCGCCTTGAATGAACTATCAAGTTTAGTAATGATTATTGATGTAGCACCTATCCTTTGAGTAAATATCTCTGCTTGAAGTATCGCATTAACACCATTTGTGGCATCGAGGACTATCGGGATGTCAACTATATCTACGTCCTGATTCTTAAGTATAACTCTTTTTATTTTCTCAAGCTCTCTTAAAAGGTTTTCTTTATTGTGCAGTCTTCCGGCTGTATCAATTATTAAAGTATCATAACCTCTTGATAGTGCTGCTTTTGTAGAATCAAAAGCGATACTTGCAGGGTCGCTCTCTTCCTCACCTGCAATAACTTTTACATTAACTCTCTCAGCCCATATTTTTAATTGCTTTATAGCAGCCGCTCTAAATGTATCACAAGCTGAAAGTAAAACTTTTCTATTATTGTTCTTTTCAAAATATTTTGATAATTTAGCACAAAGTGTTGTCTTCCCGGACCCGTTGACTCCTATAATAATAATTACAGATACTTTCTTCTCGCTAAATTTTATATTTAAAGTATCGGGTAAAAAATCAATGAGTACACCTTTAAAAACTTCTATCGGTTCAACTTCTTCTTTAATAGAGCTATATTTTTCTTCAAACGCCTTTATTATTTCCTGTGAGGTCTCTACGCCGACATCCCATAAAATAAGATTTTCAAAAAGACTATCTTTTAAGCTGTCATCAATCTTTCTTCTGCTTAATATTCTGCTTACATTGTCTATAAAAGCCTGTGCCGTTTTTTTTAATGCATTCTTTAATATAGATACAGCCATAAATCCTGCTTCGAAAAACAAGCTTCAACTTGTTCTGCCAATCAAAAATTGCTATATTCAAAATTATGTAAACTTGACAAAATTTGTCAAGAAAATATTTTATTTGATATGGAAAGTATCCCGGACATCGTATACCCCTTAAAGAGGTATACGATGTCTGTAAACTTCCCGATGATGAAAGATTAAGGATGTTCGTTATCTTTCTTTCCGTTCCTCAACCTAAACCTTAACCTTTCTTTTCCGTTATCTGTCTCCTGCTTCTTCATTCCCCCTATAACTGAGAACGTGTAAAAAAATTAGACTTTTTAGAAAATGGGGACTGATAATAAAAAAGTTAGCAGGTATTAATGTTGATTATTTCACACATTCTGAGGCATTACATTTGTATAAAATTTTTACTTGATATTTTTTTAAAAAAATAGAAACTAAAGCGTAAAGCGAGGTACTGATATGACCGTTGATATTGCGAAAATTGATTCTTTTATTAATAAAAATGAAAAAAATCAGAGCGCATTAATATCTGTGTTGCAGGATATTCAGAAAGAGTACAATTGGTTGCCACAAGAAGCACTTATTGAGGTTGCTAAAAAATTAAATGTTCCATTAGTCTATGTTTATGGGGTTGCAACATTTTATAAATCATTTAGTCTTAAACCAAGAGGAAAACATATTATTACAGTCTGTCTCGGAACAGCCTGTCATGTACGTAATGCCCAGTCTATTGTAGATGCGATTTCAAGAAAACTCGGCATTAAGCCTGGTGAAACTACGTCTGATCTGATCTTCTCTCTCGAGACTGTTAACTGTCTTGGCTGTTGTGCTATTGGACCGATTGTAATGGTTGATAATAAATATTATGGTGAGATGAGCGTTAAAAAGGTTGACGCTCTTTTAACCAAATTATGTAAAAAAGGTAATTAATTATGATTGAATTAAGTATTAAGTGCCCCTTTTGTGGTCAGAGCCTGATGGACAAGGAGCATCTGATTGATAATTGTCCAGGGATAAAAGTAATAATAGAATGGAAAGAGAAGCAGGGATGGGCTTATCTCTCTGCACTTTACGGAAGCTATAACACTGAATATGAGTTTCCGCGTCCCAAGGGTGAGATCGGTAAATTTTTTTGTTGTCATTGCAAAAAAGAATTAACCTCTACTCGTAAATGCGAAGAATGTGGTGCTCCAATGGTTAGATTAGATGTTATGGAGGGTGGTATTTTGCAGATATGTTCACGCCGCGGATGTAAACGCCACTGTATCGAGTTTGAACGTCTTGAAACTGAACTCAGAGCATTCTATAATGCACATGGAGTTTTGTAAAACAGGTATTCCCTCAGTCTTTGTTGTGGTTTCTTTATCTTGTTTCTAATTCGTGTCGTTTCTTGCTTCTATATCACCTATAACTGAAGGGTTACTAAAAGAGAATAGATATGACGCAAAAAAAAATAAGAAGTATCTGGGAACTTAAATCTCTCCGGGAAAAACTGGTCAATGATCCGAGCCAGAAGATACCATTTATATCTATCTCTTCAGGAACCTGCGGCCAGGTACGTGGCTCTATCAGTATAATTCAGGCTTTCCGCAAATATATTAAGAAAAATAAATTAAATGAAAAGGTTAGATTAAAAATAACAGGCTGCCATGGTTTCTGTGAGGTTGAACCTAATGTAATTATATATCCTGAAGGGATATTTTATCAAAAAGTAAAACCGACTGATGCTCCTGAAATCATTGAGGAAACTATTCTTAATAAAAAAATTATAGAACGACTTGTCTTCACAGACCCGCAGAATGGCAAAAAATTTCCATATGAAACTGATATCCCTTTCTTTAAAAAACAGGAGAGACTCCTAACCCTGAATAACAGGTTCCTTGATCCTTGTAATATTGAGGATTATATTTTATCAGGTGGTTATCGGGCACTCTGTAAAGTCCTGGCAGATTATTCTCCAGAGGAACTCATTACTGAAATAAAGAATTCGAAACTTCGCGGTCGCGGAGGAGCCGGGTTCCCTACCGGCTTTAAATGGAGTTTTTGTAGAAAAGCTCAAGGTGAACCCAAATATATAATATGTAACGCTGATGAAGGAGACCCCGGAGCTTATATGGACCGCAGCTTATTAGAAGGTAACCCCCATTCTGTGATTGAAGGGATGGTAATTGGAGCTTATGCTATCGGTGCTACTGAAGGATTTATTTATGTAAGAAATGAATACCCATTGGCAGTAGAGAATGCCAGTATAGCAATTGAACAGGCAAAAAAATACGGGTTTTTAGGTAATGATATATTCGGCTGCGGATTTAATTTTAAAATAAAAATAGTAAGAGGCGCAGGCGCTTTTGTATGTGGCGAAGAGACCGCACTTATTTATTCGGTTGAAGGGAAAAAAGGAACCCCAAGACAGAGACCACCTTTCCCGGCTCAAAAAGGATTATGGGGTAAACCAACAAACATAAATAATGTAGAGACCTGGGCTAATATCCCGCTTATTATTAATAATGGCGACAAATGGTATTCAAAAATCGGAACCAATAAAAGTAAAGGTACAAAAATATTCTCACTTGTCGGTAAAATAAATAATACCGGACTCATTGAGGTTCCAATGGGTATAACATTAAGAGAGATTATATATGATATCGGTGGCGGTATCCGGGACGGAAAGAGATTTAAAGCGGTTCAGACCGGTGGGCCTTCAGGTGGGTGCATCCCCGAGAAAATGCTTGATCTGCAAATAGATTATGAAAGCTTACTACAGGCAGGCTCAATAATGGGTTCTGGCGGTATGATTGTAATGGATGAAAAAACCTGTATGGTAGATATAGCAAAATATTTCCTGAAATTTCTTCAAGATGAATCCTGTGGTAAATGTCTCTCCTGTCGTGAAGGGATAGATAGAATGATTGAGATTATGACCGCGATAACAGATGGCTACGCTAAAGAAGATGATATTGAGTTACTTATGGAATTAGCACAAATGACCAAGAACGCATCGATGTGCGGACTCGGACAAACTTCCCCTAACCCACTTTTATCAACACTAAGATATTTTAAAGATGAATACATCGCTCATATCAGATATAAGAAATGTCCTGCTGGTGTATGTAAAGCATTAATTAAATATTACATAGACCCGGAGAATTGCAAGGGTTGTACAGCATGTGTAAAACCCTGCCCGCAAAACGCAATAACCGGTGAAAAACAAAAACCACATAAAATAGATCAAACAAAGTGCATAAAATGTGGTATCTGCTATGACATCTGCAAATTTAATGGAGTAAAAATAGAATGATTACCATAAGACTCAATGGCGTGGATGTTCAAGTGAGGGAAGGCTCAACAATACTTGAGGCTTGCAGATTATATGGTGTTCCTATCCCTACGCTCTGTTATAATGAAGGCCTTAAACCTTACGGCGCATGCAGGCTTTGTATAGTTGAGATCGGTGAGGGTGAAAATACCAGATTCGTATCTTCCTGCACGTATCCAGTTGATGCAGGACTTATAATAAAAACTCATTCTAAAAGAGTAATCCAGACCAGAAAACTATTAATAGAATTACTTGTCGCACTCTGCCCAAGCTCTAAAACTATACAGGACCTGGCATCAAAACATGGTGTAAGTAAAATAAGATTTAAACCAAAATATGTAAATTGTGTTCTTTGCGGGCTATGTGTTCGTGTATGCAACGAACAAATGGATGCAAGAGCGATCGGATTCAGTAATCGCGGGAAGTATAGAAAAGTTACTACCCCATTTAACATAAAATCAGAAGTATGCAGGACTTGTGGCGGCTGTATCTATATCTGTCCAGCCTGCCAATTAAGATGTCAGGGTACAGAAATACAAACTACTTTATGTAATGCTTGCTTGAATATCTCGTATCCATGCGTTGATGTAAAAGATAAAGCATTGTGTTACCTTGACCCCTGCGCTTCTTGTCTCTTAGAAGAAAAAGAGAGACAAAAGGAGAAGAAAAAATGAGTTTTACAAAATTAAATGCATCAGCTGCTACTTTATCAAAAAATAGGACCGAAGACTCGATAGTTTCAATAAGTGGTATGTGTGTCACCTGTGTAGATGGCTGTATTGGTATGTGTGAGATCGGCAAATCTGCGTATCGTGGACCAGAAGCTATCTATCCACAGCCTTTTGGAATAATTACCTCGGCTTCTGAAAAAATATACCCTCTTGATTTATCACATTTCACTATTCTCGGTTCTTGTGTCGGTGCCTCCGGCATAGACGCAGATTCAGACAAAGCAATATTCCCTAACGTAAATACTGAAAGAAGAATCGGACACGATAAAGGAATAAAACTAAAATTCCCGATTATTATCCCTGGACTTGGGTCTACTGCTGTAGCAAAAAATAATTGGGAAGGACTTGCAATAGGAGCATCAATTTCCGGAATACCATTAACCATAGGAGAAAACGTTTGCGGAATGGACCCTGAAGCTAAAATTGAGAACGGTAAAGTTGTTGAGACTAAAGATATGGAGATGCGGGTAAAATTATATAAGGAGTGGCAGCAAGACGGTTATGGAACCATCATTGTCCAGGCTAATGTAGAGGATACAAGATTAGGCGTTCAGGAGTACGTGATTGAGAAACTCGGGGTAGATACAGTTGAGTTGAAATGGGGACAGGGTGCAAAAGATATAGGCGGTGAGGTTAAGATAAAAAGTCTGGAAACCGCACAATTACTCAAGAAACGCGGTTATGTAGTACTCCCTGACCCGGATGAACTCTCTGTAATAGAAGCATTTAAAAAAGGGATATTCCGTGAATTCGAGCGGCATTCAAGAATCGGAATGGTTGAAGAAGAAAGTTTTATAAAAAGAGTAGAAGAGCTCAAAAAAGCCGGAGCAAAATATGTTTTCTTAAAAACAGGTGCTTACAGACCACATGACCTCGCAAGAGCAGTTAAGTATTCATCTAAAGCAAAGATTGATTTACTCACAGTTGATGCAGCTGGCGGCGGAACTGGTATGTCCCCCTGGAGAATGATGAATGAATGGGGTATACCTCAGATCGAGTTATGGTCATTACTTTATAAATATGTTGATAAGCTTGCAAAAAAAGGAGAATATATCCCTGATATCGCAATAGCAGGCGGGATTACGCTTGAAGACCAGATATTTAAAGCGCTTTCTTTAGGTGCACCATATTTCAAAATTATAGGGATGGCAAGAGCTCCACTCGCCGCAGCTATGGTCGGAAAAACCATTGGGAAACGCATTATAGAGGGAGAGTTACCCGTATATGTAGAGCGATTCGGAGCAAACATAGATGAGATTTTTATTACTGCACCAGAATTAAAACAACGGTTCGGTGCTGATTTTAAACGAATCCCCCCAGGAGCAATCGGGCTTTACACATATATTCAAAGACTTGCTCAAGGATTGCGTCAGCTTATGTGCGGCAGCCGTAAATTTGCACTCGACTGTATTACTCGCAACGATATCGCATCACTAACAAAAGAAGCAACTGAAATAAGCAGCATCTCTTATATAATGGATGCTGACAAAGATGAAGCAGAACAGATACTTAATAAGTAATTACACTGAACGTGTGAAAAGAATGTAGTGAACCTCTGCATTACGAGGTATCGTGAAATATGCAACCAAGTACAGGATTAACTTCATTAGATAAAATACTCAATGGTATCAGGCCCGGGGATAATATTGTCTGGCAGGTCGATTCTATTGATAATTACCTTGCTTTTGTAAAGCCATTCTGTGCCTATGCAAAAACAAAAAAAGAAAAACTTGTTTATTTTCGGTTTGCTGAACATAAAGAACTTGTTTTGGAAGAAGAAGGTGCTGAGATTCATAGACTCAATCCACGTGAAGGTTTTGAAACATTTATTACATCAATCCATAAAGTCATTGAGCAGACAGGCAAGGGTGCATACTATGTTTTTGACTCGTTTTCAGCGATTACACTTGATTACTATAGTGACCGAATGATAGGCAATTTTTTTATACTCAGTTGCCCCTACCTCTATCAGCTTGAGACTATCGCTTATTTTTCTATATTTAGAAATTATCATTCTTTTCACGCAGCAGAACCAATAAAACAGACAACACAGATTCTTATCGATGTATATAGATATAAAGATAAAATTTACATCCATCCACTGAAAGTTGATAAACGATACTCAGGAACTATGTATATGCTGCACCTATGGGAGATGAATGATTTCATACCAATAAAAGATAGTTCTTCGACCTCAGATATCCTTGCATCCTCAACCTGGCCCGGTTTACAATCTGCTTCCTATCGAATGATTGGTGCCTGGGATAGGTTATTTATGCATGCTGAAGAGATGCTTGTTTCTTACAGAAATGGATTATGTTCAAAAGAGGAGATCGATAAAATTTTCAAACATCTATTAACTCTTATAATCTCGCGCGAGGAACCAATACTTTCTTTGGCAGAAAAATACTTAACTCTATCAGATATTATTTATATATGGAAACGTATGATAGGAACAGGGATGATTGGAGGCAAGGCCGTGGGTATGCTGCTTGGCCGCGCCATCCTTAATAAAGAGTCGCCTGATTTGGCTGGTTTACTTGAGTCACATGATTCATTCTTTATAGGTTCGGATGTCTTCTATTCATATCTTGTTTATAATAACTGCTGGCAGATGCGACAGCATCAAAAAAATAAAGAGACATTTCTTGATGGTTTAGAAGTGGTTTTGAAACGGATTCTCACAGGTGAGTTCCCTGATTATATTATTAAGCGGTTCTCTGATATGCTTGATTATTTTGGTCAGTCCCCGATTATAGTTCGCTCCAGCAGTCTTTTAGAAGACAATTTCGGGAACGCTTTCCCTGGTAAATATATAAGTATCTTCTGTGCTAATCAGGGTGATCTGCAACATCGATTACAGGAATTACTTAAGGCTGTACGCATTATCTATGCGAGCACAATGAGTGAGGAAGCACTGAAGTATCGGGCCAAACGCGGTGTCCTTGAGTTAGACGAACAAATGGCTTTACTTATCCAGCGTGTTTCAGGTGCAACGTATGGTAATTTATTCTATCCACAGCTTTCCGGCGTTGCTTTCTCTTATAACCCTTATGTCTGGAGTGAAAGTATAGACCCTCATGCCGGAGT
>JBFMHD010000053.1:0-15518 GCA_040752395.1 Candidatus Hydrogenedentota bacterium | reverse complement strand
AAATGTGCCGAAAATTTACTAAAAAATGTCTCGACAAACGTGGAGCACTACAAGAAGTTGCAGTTTAATATTCACTAATTTTACGGGATTCGTATAAATAATATACTCGGTTTATAATCATTGATTATAAGATTAAGTTCTATATTACCATCAATTGTTATTGAGTGTTCGCCTTTATCAACATAGAAATTTTTTAATTGAAAACTACAGGGTAGTGTCTGCCACGTGCGTAAATCAGGATGAATTAAAAAAAATAAGGCGTACTCCATTAATTCTGATGCTTTTTCACCATATCTTTCCTTTGTTTTATCAACCACTTTTTTACGCGTTTGTACCCGTACGAGTTCTTTAATTATGTTTTTCATCATCTGCCTGTCATTTAATTTCTGCGTTACCGGATTTAAATCGAGCAGGATATCAGTATTAACGATATGAATCTCGTCCAGCAATATTTTAGTCGGTAAAATATTTAAATAATTACTATCGTATACCGGGATACTGATTTTTTCGCCTTCTTCAACTATAATAAAATATTCTTTTTTAATCGGTGCCCTATCCTTTGCTATGATTAAAATAACCTCTGCTTTATTTTCAAATTCAGAAAGTGGGATATTGTTGCTTTCGATGATTGAATTATATGTATTATAGTCATCGGTTCTGCTTAGATACCACGAGAGCCTTTTTAATTTAGGTAGAATAAAAAATAAATTGTTATTATATTCATAGACTTTTTTATACTCAATATAAGCGCTATTAATATCTTCATTGAGTTCATAACATAAGCCAGCTATATAGTGAATAAAACCCAGAAAACCAAAATATTGCTCATATTCATCTATATCTTCAATCGATAATTTAGCTTCTATAAGAGCGTTCTCATAATCTTTTAAAACGAGGTAATTAATAGCATTTAACGTATGCATCAAATATCTTTCATAAAAGGATGGTCGATATTCTGTGATGGCATCTGATAGTGTTAAATCAAGCAGTTTCTGATGTACTGAGATAATGTCCTGCTGTTTTAATCTCTCTTTTATAGAATTAAACATCTTTGAGGATTCAGTATATTTTTCTGCTGCCATAAGTGAGGTTGCATATTCAAGTTCATATAATATTTTATCTTTTTTTGAGATAATCTTATTTAACTGGAACTGGTCAACTGCCTTTTCATATTCACCACGATAAAAATATTGTCTGCTTAAAGAAAGAGTATCTAAAGTTGCGCAGGAATTAAGGAATAAGAAATAAGAGGTAAAAAGTAAAAGATAACGGCTTTTCAAGATAACTTTCAAAGGATGGTCACCAACCGATTAATGGTTTACCTATCTCTCGAGCTATCTCAACCTCGTCAGTCCATTCTATAACAGATGTCTCTATGTTTGTGAGTTCGAGAGTTAATTTATACCAGTTTAGTTCTTTCCTTTTCAGCCGAAACTGTTTTGGTTGTTTCTTTTTTATTGAGTACATTGTTCCTGTAAGCATATAATCAGCACCGAGCTGTTTACCAAGCACAATTCGTTTTGACGGATCGACTTTACCCGAATACATATAATCTGCTTCTATATTAATATCATCTCTTCGAGTTATATTAACAAAATCAACCTGGTCTTTTGCTATTAATTCTTTTCTTATAGCATCAGTTATAGCTTTCATATCAATATGCTCACTTGTATGATTATCGATCCCATAGTCAACAATAATTGGTTTACTTTTAGCTTCTGATATCGGTTTACTCTTTGATAAAGAATCACTGAGTTTTACAGTAAATTGATGCAAATCAGTATAATCGTATTCTGCATCATAATGTAAACTTGCATCCGGGTCTTTTTCTTTAATTGTTGCTTGAAAGCAACCACTCGACAATACTAATAAACCAATTACAACAATAAAGGCTAAGCTTCTCATAACGTTTCCTCCGAAAAAGTTAAAATAAACGATACAAAATAACTTTAAGCAAATAAGATACCATCGTTGTAATCCCTCAGCTATAGGTGGGGAAGAAGTAAGAAGTATCAGAAAAAAAGGCGTAAGAGGCAAGAAGCAAGATAAGGAAACTCCACCGAAGAATAAGGCGTTACCCATCATTGATTTATAATCATAATAAGATAATCATACTTACCAAGGTTTATAGAGAAAATAAAGCCATTTTTTAATTTTACAGAGACTGATTCACTATCAAATAAAGTTTTATAATTTTTTACTTCGATATTAAATGATAATTCTAATGTTTTATTATTTTTGAATGGATTTGCTACAAAAAGATAATAGGTTCCTTTATAATTTTTAATGCAATATAGTAATTCAGAGACATTAAGATTAAATGCGATATTATGTTCATTTTTACCTTTTAACAAAACAGGCTCTAAAGTTATAAGTTCTTTATTTATCCTTTTAAGCTCGGTTAATATATCCTGTCTTTTATAAATGTCCCAGTAATTTTCCGGGCTATTCGTTGCGAATGTATAGTATAAAATCCCATCACTTCCACCGATCAACGCCTGATATACCATATTATGCAGTTCTTTTGGTTCTGGTTCCCGTTCCCACCAGGGCATTTGATAAAAGCATTGAATGATTGTATATAATGGTTTATTTTTACATATTGTTCTTGCATATCTCACCTGTTGATATACCCGCTCCAATTGGTTTTTATTATCATCTGTTTTAGAGATAACAGGATATGGGTCTATGGCAAAAATATCAGTAAGCTCTGCAAATCTCTGATATTGTTGTGGGGTATAAATTGTAAGATAAATCGGTTTATTTTTATCAATCGCTTTTATCTGTTTACGCCAAAGCGCATAAGTATCATAACTCACATTATATATATCAGGTTCATCAAATGGGTACCAGGCTAATATTGCTGTATCATTGCTTTTATTTTTTATATAATTTAAACTTCCTTGATTATCACTCGTTTTATCAAAAAATATATTTGGTATAACTTTAAAATCATATTTTTTTGCCCAATAAAGGTCAGTATCGGACCCGGGACCTATAACAAGATTAAAACCCATTAAAGCAAGCGTGTCAAACGTTGTATAATTAGAAGTATATATCCCTCGCGGAAAGAATGCACAAAGAGGGGATAAAAAGAAAAATATAGAACATATTACAAAAATTATACTTTTCATAATCTCCTATAAGTCTTTAAATAATGATATTAAATTATAATTTTAAGTCGAACAAAATTTTTATCCTTGACTTAAAGAATTATTATGTTTACCTTAAAAAAAATTTATGAAAAAAACTAAAACTAAAATTGCTATAGGCTCTGATCACGCTGGATTTTATTTAAAAGAGTTTTTAAAAAAATCTCTTAGTTCTCAATATATTATAATAGATATTGGTACAAAAAAATACAAAAAAGTTGATTATCCTGATATTGCAAAACAGGTTGTGAATCTGATACTTAATAAAAAGGCTAATACCGGGATCTTAATTTGCGGAACAGGTATTGGAATGTGCATAACTGCAAATAGGTCCCGTAATATAAGAGCTGCTCTATGTTATAATGAATATACTGCTTCGATGGCACGGAAGCATAATGATGCTAATATTTTATGTTTAAGTGGTAGAATTTTGAAAGAAGAATCAGCTTTAAGTATAACTAATGTTTTTTTAAAAGAAAAGTTTGATGGTGGAAGACATAAAAGAAGATTAAAAAAGATTGAAGGATTGAAATGTTAAAAATATTAGATCATCCGGTATTAAAAGCAAAACTATCAGAAATCCGTAACAAAAATACACCTTTTTATACAGTAAGAAGACTTCTAAAAGAGATTACAGCGATGTCTGTTTTTGCTATACTTGAAGACGTAGAAGTTATCAAGATAAACGTCAAGACGCCGCTTGAGAAAACTACAGGAGTTAAAGTAAAAAAAGATATCGTATTAGTCCCTATACTTCGTGCAGGTCTTGGAATGGTTGATGGGTTTCTGAATGTTATCGGTGATGCAAAAATAGGGTTTATGGGATTATACAGAAACGAAGAAACGCTTGAACCCGTGGATTATTACAGAAATCTACCGCTTTTTATTGCAAAGAAAACCGTAATTTTATTAGATCCTATGTTGGCAACAGGTGGTAGTGCTAAATCTTCTTGCGATTATCTTAAATCACAGGGTGTTAAAGATTTAAGATATTTCTGTCTCGTAGCTGCACCCGAAGGCATAAAACTTATGGAAAAACATCATCCCGATGTGAAGATTTTTGCAGTGGCTCTTGATAGAAAATTAAATGATAAAGGATATATTCTTCCTGGTCTTGGTGATGCAGGCGACAGACTGTACGGCACGTACGAATAATAGTAATCCTTGCTTCTTGCCTCTTGCTTCTATTTGATATTATTAGAGTTACAGCGTTTTTCAGAGGAGACGATTATGAATTATGCCGAATTTATAAGAGATGTCCCTAATTTTCCTAAAAAAGGGATCATTTTTAAAGACATAACAACACTTGTTAAAAACGGAAAAGTATTTTCTAATCTTATCTTGGAATTAACTGAAAGATATAAAAAATATAATTTACAAAAAATTGTTGGGATAGAATCAAGGGGATTTATCTTCGGTGCATCATTAGCATCTAATCTTGGTATAGGATTTGTGCCTGCAAGAAAACCAGGTAAACTGCCTGCAGAAACTATCTCTGCCTCTTATGAACTTGAATACGGCACTGATAGCATAGAAATACACAGAGATGCGATAGTAAAAGGGGAACGGGTGTTAATTATAGATGACCTTATTGCAACAGGAGGGACTGCTAAAGCATCTGTTGAACTTGTTGAAAAACTCGGTGGTATTGTTGTTGAGATATTTTTCTTAATAGAACTCAGCTTTTTAAAAGGTAGAGAAAAACTAAAGAATTATCCTGTATATACCATCATAAAATATGATTCTGAATGAGTTATGCAATATCCTATGGAATGTTTCACCCCGTTAGATATAGGAGTATTCAATTATGATTAGATATGATTTTAACTTATTTAACAGGGTAAAAAAATGCAAAATACAAAGAGACTGAAAATTTTATGGTGAAATCCGGTATTAAAAAATTGGTAGAACATATTGAAAAACTTCCCACCCTACCTATAATTATACAAGAAATACTAAAAAAGCTCGAAGACCCTGAAGTAACACCACAGGAAATAAATAATCTGGTTCAACATGACCAGGCATTTCTTTCAAAAATATTAAGACTTGTAAACTCGGCTTTTTATGGGTTTTCAGGCAAGATCTCAACTGTAACCCAGGCTATCATAATTTTAGGATTTAATACTATAAAAAGTTTAGCTTTATCTACAACTGTTTTCGATAGATTTAAAATGACCAATACCTCAACAGAAATAAAAGAGATTATTAATTTGAATCTTTTCTGGCAACATTCAATCGGTGTTGGCGTATGCTCGCGAATGATAGCCCAGAGAATGAGACTCGAGAAAGAACAGGAAGAAGTTTTTGTTTCAGGAATATTACACGACCTCGGTAAAATAATTATGATTGAATATGCAAGAAAAGACTACGAAGATGTCATAAAAGCTATAAAGGAAAACAATTATCTTGATTTTGAAGCAGAAGAATCTGTATTCGGGTTTAACCATTCAGATGTGGGAATGTGGCTCGCTAAACACTGGAAATTACCTCTATCACTTGAGTACTCCATACATTACCATCATAAACCAGAAGAAGCAAAGGAGTTCTTTATTTTTCCTGCTATAGTTCATATATCAGACATAATAATTTATTCCCAAAAAATAGGTCTGAAAGAAGGTAGAATCCCACCTCTAAGTGAGATAGCATGGAAAATGACAGGTTTATCAAAAACTGATATAGAATACATTGTTATGAATCTATCCAACGAATTAAAAAAGGCTGAACTATTTCATTTGCTTGTAAATGCCTAGTATACACTTCTTACTTTTTTCGTTATCTTGCTTCTTGCTTCTTTTCATAGGAGGATTTTATGGAAGGTTTAAATTTAAAAGTCTCGAGACTCAAAATATTTAATAAGGATAAACTACGTGGTTTTGCTGACCTTCTTATTAATGAATGTTTTGTAGTGCGTGGTTTTAGAATCATTGAGGGTCAGAATGGTTTATTTGTCTCGATGCCAAGTAAAGGCACAGGCGAAGGAAAATTCGAAGATATATTTTTCCCTATAACAAGAGACGCACGCGAAGACCTGCAGAAACTCATCCTCGATGAATATGAAAAAGTAAAACAGCAAAAAGATATATCTATAGAAGAACCGCTGCAGGAAAAATCAAACGAGGCTCTGGGGAATCCTCCTTTTTGATTGTCTACAACCTGATTTGTCCAAATTAATGCGCTGTAGAATTTCGTTATCTTGCTTCTTAATTTCACCTATAACTGGGGGGTACATTAACAATTTCTTCGTCGTTGAAAGTGTCTAATGTTTTCATAAGGTCATCATCTTTGATCGGCTCAAATGGATACATAAAGTGAAATCCGGTCTGTTTTATGCCTTCAATCTCTCCGGGCCCGCGAAGTTTTAAATCCTCCATTGAAACATTATATCCTGATGTTTGCCTTGCAAAAGCACGTAACCTCTTCAAACTTATGTAATTTAGATTATCATCATAAAATAAAACACAATAACCCAGCCGTCCATCCCGACCTACCCTTCCCCTCAACTGATGAAGCTGCGCCATACCGAACCGCTCCGGATTCTCTATAACAATTATACCTGCATTATGTATGTCAAGTCCAACCTCAATAACAGTTGTTGAGACAAGGATGTCTATCTCTTTTTTCTTAAATTCGTCTAAAACTTTTATTTTTTCCTGAGTCGATAACCTGCTGTATAAACAATTAGCCTTAAATCCACAGGAGATGATTTCTTTTGTTCTCTCTATCACATTTGCTACGTCACTCTTATTCTCCATTTCTTCTATCAGAGGGCAGATATAATACACGGATCTTCCTTTATTTATCTCTCTTTTCAATCCTTCGAACAACTTTTTCTTCGATGATCTTTTTAATAATAGAGTTTTAACATTTCTTTGACCAAAAGGTTGTTCTAAAAGAAAAGAGATATCCATACCGCCATACAATACTATCGCACAGGAACGCGGTATAGGCGTTGCTGTCATTACCACAAGATGTGGTCTCGAACCTTTATTAAGTAGAAGTTTCAACTTCTGGTTAACACCGAATCTATGCTCTTCATCGATTACCAGCACACGTAAATCTTTGAAATATACTTTTTCTGAAAATAAACTATGGGTACCAAATACTATATCAATCTTCCCATCTTGTATCATATCACAAATATTATTTTTATCTTTCTCGGACAAACCACCATATAATACAGCGGTTTTCAGTTTTGTGTTCTTTTCTATTATTTCTTTATAATTCCAGAAGATTTGCTGAGCAAGTATCTCAGTAGGAACAACAAATGCTCCCTGACCACCATTCTCTAAAGCCATTATTATAGAAGTTATCGCTACTATTGTTTTACCTGTTCCAACCTCGCCCTGTAATAACCTCTCAAAAGGATAATTAAAAGAAAGGTCTTGTTTTATTTTAGTCAAAAAATCTATCTGACTGGTAGTTAATTTATACGGCAGTTTGTAAAGAAAATCAAATTTACTTAGATTAATATTAACCGGTTTTATGTAATACTTCATCCTTTTTCTTCTCTCTAAAATCGAGGATTTCTTCCATTCTATTAGTTTTAAAAAAGCAAATGTTTTTCTTGATTTTTCAGCATCCTCTAAAGAGTCGGGAAAATGTAGACCTTTTATTGCATTATCAGGTGTCTTTAAACCAGCCCTTTTAAATAAAGATACACTGTACCCGTAATTTGAAAAATCAGAATTACTTAAAGCAAAATGTATTATATTTCTTAAAAACTTCTGACCAACACCACCCTCTTTTAACGGATAAACAGGTAATATAGAAAATCTATTTTTAGTATCTTTTTCTATATCAAATCTTGTGGATTGAAGAATATCTCCCTCTTTTACAAAATGTCCCTCCACATAAACATTATCACCCTTTTTAAAAGAAGAATTCAAAAACAAAGCCCTCCTTTGAAATGCTATTAATTTTACACTCCCGCTATTATCAGAGACTGTGATCACAAGATATCTTTTTTTATAATTTCCATAAGGGGTACTAAAATCTTTTTTTAGAATAATGCCAGCAATAGCATAAAGCCCTGTTTTAATATTAGAAATTTTTACAGGTCTTAATCTAATTTTATAAGTTCTTGGAAAATAAAATATTAAATCATAAGCAGTTTCGATTCCCAGTATCTTTAATAGCCTGACTCTATATTCGCCTATACCTTTTAATGTTATTAATCCTTTTTTTTTCAATTCATCCCACATAGATTAAAGTTTACATAATTTCCAAAAAAAATAAATAAAAAATTTGACAAATATCTTAATTATGAGTAAAATTAATATATGAGTAAAGAGTGTAAAGTCTGCGGTAAGAAATCGTCTTCAGGACATAATGTAAGCCATTCAAACAGAAAGACCAATCGTAGATTTAATCCTAATTTGCAGAAATTAACATTTGTATTAAATGAAAAAAAGACCCGCGGCTATGTCTGCACCAATTGTATTAAAAATAATAAAATAATAAAAATACTTTAGATAGGCACCCTGGAATTTAATATGTCAAGCAGATGGAAGATTAAAAAACGATTTACATTTGTTATTGTAACACCTGATTCAAAAAGAATGTTCTCCCTTAAAATATCAAAGAACCTTTTATATGCGAGTCTTTTAGGTGTTTTAGTATTATTTATAATACCTATTTTAAGCAGTCTCTCTCATATAAAAGATGTGATTCATTTTATGGATATAACTTACAAACAACAAAAAGAAATAAACAATCAATCACAAAAAATCGATGTTTACGAAACACTGCTGTCTAAACTTCATCGTTATGCATTCTCTTCATCGAAAGACGATGTTACAAAAAATATTGGTGGCTTTCCATTAGATAACAAGGTAAATAACGTTATTGCTGGGAGTGTTGATGGCAATGATCTTATTATAAAATCTATTAATAAAGGTTCTGTTGACCAGGATCTTCTAAAACTTGAGGAGTTTTATCGTGAACTTACAAATATATTTAAGGCAACGCCGATTGGCTGGCCGATTGATTTATCAACTTCATATTATATAAGCTCCCCCTTTGGCTATCGAATAAATCCTTTTACCTATCTTTTAGAGTTTCACGAAGGAATAGATATAGTTGCTCCTTATAAATCAAAAATTTTTGCCACAGCTGACGGTGCAGTAACATTTGCAGACAGGAAAATCGGTTTTGGAAACTGCGTTGTTATTAAACACAGGTTCAATTATGAAACGATGTATGGTCATCTTTATAAGATAAAAGTAAAAGATGGTCAGAAAGTTAAGCGGGGTGATGTAATAGGTTTACTCGGAAACTCAGGTTTGTCAACAGGCCCTCATCTCCATTATGAGATTAGTATAAACAAGACAAAGGTCGATCCCTGGAAATATCTTATAAAAGATATTCGATAAATCCTGATGAGAGAACCCACATATCAAACCACTGATATTAGCTAACCGCTGCCAGGTCAATATTTTCTAACCCGAGTTACGGCTGAGACCACGCGGCAAAGAACAGAGTTGCGTTCTACTCTCTATTATCTGCTTTTTAGATATATCAACCTTTATAATGCCTTCCCTGTTTCTTATCTCGTCTACTATTTCGCCATCAGGACCTATCACCATAGAATGGCCATAGGCTGGTATTTTGAGGTATGGATGAATCCCGCATTGATTTGCAGCTATTACAAAACACTGGTTTTCAATCGCTCTTGCTCTTAATAAAACCGTCCAGTGTTTTTTCCCTGTTTTATATAAAAAATTCGATGGTATCACAATTATATCGACCCTCTTTTTTGCATAATATCTGAAAAGTTCAGGGAAACGTAAATCAAAACATATCCCTAAACCGATCAGCCAATCATTGAACTTGAATACAACGGGTCTTTTACCACTTGATAGATATTCTCCTTCATTTATCTTTTTTTCTCCAGAGTCTATTTTAAAAAGATGTATTTTTGTATAATTAGCTATTTTATCTCCTTTATATAAAACTTCAGCTGTATTTTTAAATTTTCTATAAAAAGGGATAAGAAGTGTTCCTGCAATTAAACATAGATTATTTTTTTTTGAAAAATCCAACAAATAAGGATAAACCTTTTTTCTATAAAAATTATACACCTCTTTAATCTTTCTATTATCTCCACGATAAAGGAAAACTTCAGGTAGAACTATCAATTCACAATCCGTCATTTTTATCACGTATCCACAGACTTTATCAAAGTTATATTTATAATCAGAGGTTGCCGAGATTTGAATTATACCTATTAACATCCAATTATCTACCTATTCTTGATAAAACATTTATAACAGCAGCTCTTACTTCAGCAGATGGGTCGTCCTGCATTTCTTCAAGTTTTTTTATACATAGTGCTGAACCTATTTTATCAAGTGCTCTTACAATATTAATTCGTACGTTTGGGCTCGTATCATTCAGACGCATTAATAATAAAGATAATAAATTTTCATCTCGTAACTCACCTATCACCCAGCATGCACTCGCTCTCATCCATTCATTCTCATCAAATAACATCTTCTTCAACTTACCTTCTATATCTTTATAACCAAAGTGCCATAAAGCTTTCATAGCATTGGCTCTGATTCGATTATTTTCATCCGACGAAAATCTAAGAAGCAGCCATACAACACTATCATCTCCTATTTTTTCAAAAGCCTCGATTACATTTGCTCTGACACGTGGGTCAGGGTCATTAACCATACTTATTAAGTCACCTAAGTCCCTGCTATCCCCGAGTAAACCTATTGCTTTAATAGAAGAAGCCCTTACTTTAGAGTCATTATCTTTAATTACATTTTTAAGGGCTTCTCGTACACCTTCTTTTTTCCCCAGCCGCACCATTAAATCTATGGCTCTGACTCTCCTGTTTGAATCCATATGCTGCAAATCTCTGACCAACTTGTCTGCGATGCCTGTATCAATCTTTTGTAATAATTTAGCTACAAATGGTTTAAGTCGGTCCTCAATCTTTGGAAAAGATTCTAATATCACTTCTCTATTAATCCGGGTCAAAGATACGATAACAACCCTCCTTATCTCGTTATCATCATCAAGAAGAAAATTAACAAGTCGTGCAAGATTATCCGGGTCATTACTTGTTGATAATCTCTCAATCAATTCAATCTTCTGTTTTCTACCCGATACCTCATTTTCCATATTACATCCTTTGAAAAAGTTCGGAGTTCGGAGTTCGGAGCTCGAAGCTCGGATCTATTATTACGAACTCCTTTGTGTCTTCTCCTTCTGTCTTCTGTATTCTGTCTCCTGTCTCCTATTTTTTATTTATTATATATTCTCTCTATCATCTTCAAACTCTCTTCTATGCGTTTCAATTTTCCCTGAAACTTATCCAGATCTTCTTTTGTTTGTTCACAAATCTCAAACGGTGCTTTGGAAAGAAAATCTTTATTATTTAACCTTGATTGAATCTTGATTACTCTTCTACTAATAATCTCCTTTTCTTTTAATAATTTTTTATATTGTTTATCAATTTTTATTTTATCGCTTAAAGGAATACCGATAGCTCCGTATTTGGTAACAAAAATTGCTGAACGTAAAACTGATTCAGGACTTTTTAAGAAATTAATCTCTTTTACTTTTGCAAGTGTCTTAATAAAAACTGAATATTCTTTTATCAAATCTCTGGCTGTGGTTTCTGTATCTTCGACGTTTATTCCCACGTATTCTTCTCTGCCAGCTAAAAATATAGACCTTATGTTTCTGATGCCATTAATTAATTCTTTTAAGTACTCTATTTTTTCTGATTCTTCTTTATCAAAATTTATGGATAACTTTGCAGGAAAAGGAGTTATCATAATGCTATCGTATGAATGTGGGAACGACTGATATATCTCCTCGGTTATAAATGGGATAAAAGGATGAAGCAGGGAAAGAAGAGAATTAAAGATATAGATTGCTGTCTCTCTTTTTGTTAGGCTGGTATTCTCTCTAATATCTATTTTTAAAAACTCAAGATACCAATCACAATATTCATGCCAGAAATAAGCATAAATATCCATAGCTATCTCATTAAGTTTATATATCCTCAAATTCTGCTCTGTATCCTCTATTAATTTGTCTAATAAAGATAGTATCCATCTATCCATAAAAGATAAATCGTCTGTGTTAATTTTTAAATCTATTGTTTGTATTCTATCAGAGATTACCTTCATCTTAAGAAATCTTGCAGCATTCCATAATTTATTAGCAAAATTCTGACCTATTGAAAATTTATCCATTGATAATAAAAGATTCTGACCTGTTGGGGTTATAGCTGTAATAGTAAATCTGAGCGCATCAGCCCCGTATTTATCTATAACCTCTAATGGATCGATCCCATTCCCTAAACTCTTTGACATCTTTCTGCCAATTGCATCCATCACTGTTCCGTGGATGTAAACATCAGAGAAGGGTATCTCTTTCATAAAAAAAAGCCCCATCATAATCATACGCGCAACCCAGAAGAAAATTATACCAGGGTCTGTTACAAGAACTGTTGTTGGATAATAATATTTTAATTCCTCTGTTTCTTCTGGCCAGCCGAGTGTCGAGAACGGCCATAATGCAGATGAAAACCAGGTATCAAGAACATCCGCATCCTGTACCAATTCAGTAGCTCCACAATAAGGGCACTCTTTTGGCTGATCTCTTCTAACTATAACACCATTTTTTATTCTGCAATCCTCATTCTCCATCTTTTTACAGTACCATACAGGTATCCTGTGTCCCCACCATATCTGGCGAGAGATGCACCAGTCCTTAATATTCTCCATCCAGTTAAGATAAACACCACGCCATCTTGAAGGATAAAATTTTATCCTCTCTTTTTTAACAACATCTATTGCGGGTTCGGCAAGCGGTCTCATCTTAACAAACCATTGTTTAGATATATAAGGTTCGATAACTGTATCGCATCTATAGCAATGTCCCACTGAATGTTTATACGATTCAATCTTTTCGATTAAATTCTCTTTTTTTAAATCTTCAATGACTCTCTCTCTTGCTCTAAATCTATCAAGCCCATTATATGGAGCTACATTATTGTTTAATGTACCGTCTGGATTTAAAATGTTTATAAACTGCAAATTATGCCTTTTTCCGATCTCAAAATCATTAGGGTCATGAGAAGGAGTAACCTTAACAGCACCGGTACCAAATTCCATTAAAACAACAGAATCACAAATAAGCGGTATCTTTCTTCTCATAAGAGGTAATATAATGTACTTCCCCCAATATTGTTTGTATCTATTGTCATCAGGATGAACCGCTACTGCTGTATCACCGAGCATTGTCTCGGGTCTTGTGGTCGCTACAATAATGTAATTATTATTGTTCTCTAAAGGATATTTTATATAATATAATTTACCCGTAGTTTCTTTATACTCTACCTCTTCATCACTTAAAGCGGTTTTACATCGTACACACCAATTTATTATATACTCATCTCTGTAAACAAGCCCATTCTCAAATAAACGGATAAATACCTCTTTGACAGCCCTTGATAACCCCTCATCCATTGTGAACCGCTCCCGCTCCCAATCACATAAAGCCCCTAACCGTTTCAATTGCTTGATTATTGTACTGCCGTGCTCTTCTTTCCATTTCCATACCTCATTAAGAAATTCAGAACGAGTAAAAGATTCACGAGTCTTACCCTCACTTAAAAGCTTTTTTTCAACTACATTCTGTGTCGCTATGCCAGCATGGTCTGTCCCCGGAACCCAGCATGTATTAAACCCGAGTTTCCGATACATCCGGATTAAAATATCCTGAATAGTGTTATTCAATCCATGACCCATATGTAAAACACCAGTGACATTGGGCGGTGGAATAACTATTACATAAGGTTTTGTACCGGGGTCTATCTCTGAATGAAAATACCTCTTTAATAGCCAGAAATTATACCATTTTGTTTCAAAACTTGCGGGATTATACCGCGTCTCCATCCTTTTTATCTCCATATCTTCTTAAAGATCTCGGCCAGCCACTTATGTCTTGCTCTACTCCTCTTTTATTCAATACTCTAAAACCAGTCAATAATTTTGTATAACTTCCTTTACTCTTATATCTTCAGAAACCAGGCTTTTTTCTTTTATAAAATATAACCTGACCTCAGGTTTATCTCTATATAAATGAGAGATAATTAAAAGAAATGAAAAATTAAATGATTTAAAATTGTCCAGATCAGCTAAAGAAGGTACAGCAAAATCCTCTGTATGAGAATGAAACAAACCAATGCTTTTTTCACTATCGTGTTTATAAATCCTATAAACCTTTTCAAACTCTTCTTTGTTCATCTCAAACTTATGTCTATAAGGGCTTATATTAATCACTGGATAAAAATCAATAATATGAGAATCTTTTAAGGTTAGCATCCCACAGGACTCGAAAGGTAGTTTACTTAAACTATAATCTATTAATTTATCAAAAAGTAATTTCGAGATATTAACAGCCATATAAAGAGGAACTACTTAAGTATTCTCTGTAGAAACCAGTGAGAAGGCCTCATCAAAAGATTTAAATATTGTAAAATATTTAGCAAAATTTGCCTCTTTAAAATGAGTCTCTATTTCGTTGTCCCGAACTATCAAATATATAACGCCACCTCTTTTAGCAATCTCCTGCTGAATTTTAACAAGCTTACCAATAGCAATGGTTTTAACTTTTATACCAGGTTTGAAATCGATGCATATATTTGTCCAGCCAGATTCTACAAGAGGGTTTAGATTTTCTTCAAGTTCGTTCGCTTCATCTTCTTCAAATTCAGCTGTTATCTGGATTAAAATAGCGTGTTTAATATTTCTTCCAAGTGTCATAACCCGAGCTTTGGGTTCCTCTTCTTTAGTTGAAGCAACTGAAGTATCCATTGTTGTGTGTAACAATCTGTTTATTTTACTATATAATACCTCAAAATTAAAAGGTTTCACAACATAGTCGCGTGCACCCTTTTTTAATGCTGTAAGAATATCAGACTCTTCGCCTTTGGCACTGAGTACAATAACAGGCGATTTATCGATAACACCCTTTGCTTTCATACTATCAAGAACCTTAAAACCATCAATGTCCGGTAACATTATATCAAGTAGAACAAGGTCTATCTTTTCTTTCATTACCATAGGTAACACACTCCCGCCATCGTCAATTGTTAGAACATTATATCCTTTTCTTTGAAGATTAAATTTTAATATGTTTCGAACATTTAAATGGTCATCGACCACAAGAATGGTTTTTGCCATTAATATCCTCCTCTGAAAAACTTCGCAACTCTAATAATTCGGGGTACAGGCTACGGACTACAGCCGGCTGGAGCCCGAAGCCCGGAGCCTGCTGAAAAGTCTTGAGGCTTGAGTCTCGAGTCCTGTTTTGACTCACGACTTGCGACTCACGACT
>JBFMHD010000052.1:0-15601 GCA_040752395.1 Candidatus Hydrogenedentota bacterium | reverse complement strand
CGGGTGGCTGTATACTTTGCTGTGTATTAAGCATTGTAGATTCCTCGGTATAGTAAGATTATTAAATTATAATCAATATTATACGGAGGTCTTTCTATTTATTCAATAGAAAAGTGCTTAACTATAGTTATAATTATATTAGAGATAAAAGATTGAATGTAAAGGGGTAAAGGTTTAGGTTGATGTGGAGGGAAGAGAGAGGAGTTATATATGGAATGGGTCATAACAATTATAACGCTTGTAGCTGGCTGTGTTACAATAGTCTGGTTTATTCGGGATGTAAGAAAGGAGAACAGTAAATTATTAAGATCTATGTTTGATGTGCAGAAAACATCTCTTGATGTGCAGAAAACATCTCTTGATGTGCAGAAGATGTCACTGGATGTGCATAGAGAGGTGGCAGAGATACTGGTAAAGATAGAGGAGGGTCAGCGAGAGGGGTTTAGAGCGTTAACCGAGGGTCTCAGAGTGTTGACCGAGGGTCAACGAGAAGGGTTCAAAGTGTTGAGTGAGGATATGACCAAGATAAGTGCGATACTCGAGAGAGTGAGTGCTATGGCTGAAAGAGTAGCATTAGCACAGATGAAAGCGTAAATATGAATTTTTTGAATTCACTGAATGAGTTGACAAAAAATGATAGGAGTTCGTAATAATAGCTCCGGACTCCGAACTTTTTCGAAGGAGTCAACATGAGCGAGTTTGCGCTCTACACACCCGTCCTGATACCTCTCACTTCCCACTTCTTACTTCTTACTTTTTTCGTTATCTTGCTTCTTGCTTCTATTTGATATTATTAGAGTTACAACGTTTTTCACAGGAGTATATACGATTTATGTCGATGATAGAAAATTCAAAAAGTAGAAAAGTCGAGGGACAGGCCATTTTTTTAAAAGATTTGGTATCAAAGAACAGGAGTTATAGAAGATTTTACCAGGATTTTGTAATCGGGATGGATACCTTAAGAGAGCTTGTCAATATTGCAAGGATTTGCGGCTCAGCGGCTAATTTACAGCCTTTAAAATATATTCTCTCTTGCGATGACAAAAAGAATAAATTAATATTTGGGAATCTTGCGTGGGCAGGGTATCTTAAGGACTGGGATGGACCCATCGAGGGAGAAAGACCATCAGCATATATTGTTATTTTAGGAGATACTTCTATATGTAATTCATTTGAGAATGATTGTGGTATTGCAGCACAAACTATCTTGCTCTCATCTGTAGAGATGGGTTTAGGGGGATGTATGATTGGCTCAATTAATAGAGAACAATTAAGCAGAGATTTAAACATAGCATCCAGCTATAAAATACTTCTTGTTGTTGCTCTTGGTAAGCCGAAGGAAATTATAAAACTCGAGGAGATAGATGCGTCTGGCGATATTAAATACTGGCGTGATAAAGACGGGATACATCATGTACCTAAAAGATCACTGGGAGATATTATTATAGATTAAATTAGGCTTTCCTTTTACTATGTGACTTTGTGTCTGAAGAAAACGACTTTTTTAAGAACTCTGTTATGATTTTATTTGACTATAATATCTTAATATCTTATTATAATAATCAGAGATTAATCTGGGATTCAGACACTGGACATCAGACTTCAGACTAAACCTACTGAATTACGGACTTCATCTGTCAATTGCTATGCTTTTAAGTCTAACATCTAATCTTTATGGTCTACTGTCTGAATTGCGGAGATTAATAATATGAACAATAGAATTGTTGAACAAATGCGATGGATAGAACAAGCAAAATATGATTTTGATACAGCAAGGGATCTTTATGAAAAACAACGATATAATTGGTGTTGTTATTTGTGTCAGCAAGCCAGTGAAAAAGCAGTTAAAGCCGTGTATATAAACAGGGGAGAATATGTTGAAAAAGTTCATAGTATTTTTGTCCTTATAGAAGGAGATAAAACATACAGGATAAATGGGATTGAAGAATTAAAGAATTGCAGTGAACAAGCTAGAAGACTTGATAGATATTATATCCCGACAAGGTATCCCAATGGGGTCCCTTACGGGGTAGCGTATCGATACTTTGGATTAAAGGATGCAAAGAATTGTATGGATGATTGTGAAACCATAATCCTATGTGTAAAGAAATTATTACAAATTACCTGAACTTAATTAATAGTAAAATAGATATTGAGGTTGCGGTATTATTTGGTTCTTGTGCGAGGAATGATGCGATAGGATATACCGATATCGACATATTCATTATTTCAAATAGCTTACCAAAAGATTATTTTATGCGTCTTGATCTACTCTGGCCTGAAAAACCAGGGAGAATAGATATTATACCCTGGCGGCCTGAAGAATTGCAAGATAGATTGACAAGCGGATTTATTATGGATATTTTTTTAGATGGGGTCCCCATTATCGGAGATAAAGAATTCTATAATATAAAAAATCAGATCAAACAATATCTTTTACAAAATAATCTTCAAAGGACTGAATTTGGATATCATAAAATAACAACCCAGGAAGGCAGTTCAGTATTATGAGTCTAATTTATGATAGCTTTGTAATGAGATAGAATTGGGTTGTGATGGTGGTGTTAGATTTGGGTCAATATCGGTAAAAAACTTTTGCCGATAGCGAGTCTATCGACATCATAATTTTCTGCTATCGTCTGACCTATGTCTGCAAAGGTCTTACGGGTTCCTAAACTTTTGCCTCTTTTAAATAAAGAAGAATAACATAAAATAGGTATATATTCTCTGTTATGGTCTGTGTGATTTGTTGGGTCACAACCATGGTCGCCTGTTATAATAAATAAATCTGTGGTTCTTAACTTTTTCATATAATTACCAACATAATCATCAATTTCTTCGAGCGCATTATAAAAACCCTGGATGTCCAGTCTGTGACCATACTTCATATCTGTATCAACTAAATTAATAAAACATAAACCGGTGAAATCTTTATCGATATAATTATTTACGTGCTCTAATCCCTCTTTGTTATCTTTTTGTTTAACATATTCACTGAGCCCTTCACCAGAAAATATATCATAAATTTTACCGACCCCTATAACATCATACCCTTTTTCAAGCATATTATTTAAAAGGTTTGGTTTTGGTAGTGGCACGCCGAAATCTTTACGATTAGGTGTTCGTTTAAATTCTCCTTTTTTATTTCCAACAAATGGTCGAGCTATAACCCTTCCTACAAAATATTCGTCAACTAATAATTCACGTGCGATCTTGCATATCTTATACTGTTCGTCTATCGGGATGATATCTTCATTTGCAGCTATTTGAAATACACTATCAGCAGAGGTATAAACTATTAAAGCCCCGGTTTTAATGTGTTCTTCACCTAATTCATCAAGTATTATTGTTCCGGATATAGCTTTATTGCCGATAACGGCTCTGCCAACTCTTTTTGAAAATTCGTCAAGTAATTCTTCAGGGAAGCCGTTTGGGTAAGTGCGAAATGGTGTTTGCAGTTTTATACCAGCCATCTCCCAGTGGCCGGTTACAGTATCTTTACCTTCATTTAATTCATCAGATTTTCCATAGAACCCTTTTGTTTCTTTTAATACCGGCAGGATGTCATCTTTATTTAGTATATTGCCGAGCCCGAGGCTGGTCATATTTGGTAATTTTATTTTTTTAACATTCTCAAGGATATGTACAAGAGTATTTGATCCTTTATCGCCATATTTTTCAGAGTCAGGGAGTTCTCCTACACCGAGCCCATCAATAACTACCAAAAAAATTCTGTGGAATATCATATCCATTTAATAATCAGTCTTAGTGGTTTCGCCTTTTGCGATAGCGATGCTTGCGGATGCGCCGATACGCGAGGCGCCTGCGCGGATCATCTTTATAGCTGTTTCAAGATCACGAACGCCACCAGATGCCTTTACACCCATTCCAAGTCCTACTGTTTTTCGCATCAACGCTATATCCTCAACAGTAGCACCGCCGGGTCCAAACCCGGTTGATGTTTTTACAAAATCAGCACCTGCTTCTTTTGCAATCTGGCAGGCTTTGACTTTTTCTTCATCAGTAAGAAGCGCTGTTTCAAGTATGACTTTCACAATTCTACCTTCTGCTGCATCAACAACTGCTCTTATCTCTTTTTTAATAGTCTCATAATCACCGCTTTTCAAAGCGCCCACGTTTATTACCATATCTATCTCATCAGCGCCATTTTTTATTGCGTCAATGGTTTCCTGTGCTTTAGCATAAGGTGTAGTTGCGCCAAGCGGGAAACCCACAACTGTGCAGACCTTAGGTCTTGAGTCTTTTAATAATTGTTTAGCAAGCGCAACGTATGCGGGATTAACACAGACCGACGCAAACCCGTATTGTTTAGCTTCTTCGCATAGTTTAGCTATCTGGGATGTTGTAGCATTGGGTTTCAATAATGTGTGGTCTATGATTGATGCCACTTCACTACCAACATTTAGCATAGAGCCACGAGAAGAGATTCTATCAGCACCAGCCTCGAAAAGTGGCTTTAACTCTTTTGTTTGATCGGTTGTATCTTTTGTAGTCAGCGTGCCCTCTTTTAATACAGCTTCAGCTAAATGAGCCACTTCTACCACCTCGATTCCTATGTCTCTTAATAGTTTTATATATTCATCTCTTTTTTTAATAACGCCTTCAGGTGGGTTCTCATTAAATATCATAGAACTATACGAAGCGATCACACGTTTACCTTTACCAAGAGCCCAGAGCGCTATTATTGTAATAACGTTATCGCTTATCATCAGACTTAATTTTGCAGCAGAGTTCATACTTAAAAGCGGGACGATTACGACATCAAAAGTTTCAGCGAACCGTTCAGGGTCAGTGACTTCATCAACGAGTAAAATCTTAACACCGCTTATCCCGAGTCTGAATCTATCAAGGTTAAGTACTCTTTTAGCTCCACGTGTAAATATGAGTGTAATATCGAGTCCATTTTCAGTGAGTTTTCTTAATTGAACGATAGCCTCATCCTCAAAAGCAGGTGCACCGGTAATTAACCCAAGTATATTTTTTGCCCCTTCTGGTGCTTGAATCTCTGTGCTTTTTTTTAGCTCGGTCTCTTTGTTTGAGATACTCTCTTTCTGCTTTTTTAATACTTCTTCGACTATCTGTTTAATAATATCCTCATTTACCATTTTAGCCCCCTTGCTTTTTTTCTTGTTTTTTGAATTCTATAACTTTGAGGTGACTTTCTTCGGTTTCGGAGCTGAGCTCGTATTCATCAATACGGATAACGTCTTTAATCGGGATATAGGTTCGTTTAACGTCTTTAAATTCTTTTTCTATTCTATCGCTACCTGGCTCAATAATTATATTTTTTTTCTGTGGATAAACAAATTCAGACAGTTCTATGAACCCGAACAAAGTAGAGTTCTCAATTTTTTTTGCGTGTATCTCGTATTCTTGTAACAATCCTTTAGAATAATATATCCTGAATGCCTTATTACTTTTAAAATTCATTAATTCATAACCTCTTTTAAAACATTATAACTTGTATCTCCTCTGTCTTTGGTGGTTTTGACTCCTTGTATGATATAGAAATCAGAACCGTCCCCATAATCATGGTTTGTGATTTTTCACAAGTATTCCATCAGTTGTCGGTGGAGTTGGTTAATATTTGAGGCACACTTTTTTGCCATAATTTACCCCTCTTTAATTATCAATAGCTCTTGTGTTTTTTTAATGTGATTACTATTTTTCATCTTGCGGTTTAGTCCTATTCTTGTTTCTCCTTGTCCCATAGTGTAATGGATAGGTAATTCAATAATTTCAAAATCCTTATACCATTTTCTAATTGTAGGCGAATCGTTGTAAGACAAAATAAAACCTCCTTTATGGTTTAGTAAAAGGTCTCTCAACAATTCGTGATTAAAATTATTGTGGTGGATAGGGAAATTCCTTTGAGGATAAAGTCCCCTAAAAAGGGTACTATCTTTTCCTAAATAGTATGGTGGGTCACAATAAAAAAAATCATTTTTAAATTTAGGTATAACTTTCTCAAATGAGGCACATTCAATTTTTATATTTTGGACATTAAAATTTTTAACTCTCTCTAAAAGGCGTTGATACATTTTCTCATTGGCATAAACGCTTGACATCCATCCTAAAAAGCCAGGACCATATGAAAGATTATGATTAAAGTAATAATAGGTTGCCAATTTTAATGGTAATAGTTTTATTTTTCCTTTCCAGTGTTTCTTTAATTCCTTTTTAACCCAATTATAAGTTTCCTTCGTAGGTTTTAATTTCACCAATTCCCGATATAGGTCATAAGGTTTTTCAATTAGGACTTTCCAATAATTTACAAGAATATCAAATATTTCAAAGCCTACTACATCTATGCCTAATTCTTTTGCCACTGCAATTTCAATTGAACCACCACCCAAAAACGGTGAAACTAATCTCTTTATATTTTCTGGCAATCTCTTTATTACATAACCGACAGCCCAGCTTTTCCCTCCCGCATATCTTAAAGGAGAACCTAAATATCTTTTATATCTTTTCCCTTTGCCTCTTAAACTCTGTAAGAATTCTTGTTTTGGGCCTATCGGAAATAAATCTGGAAATAAATATTGTTGCAAGGGCTCTCTAACTCTCAAAGATTCTACTCTTTTATGTTTTAGTTGAAATTTTCCCCTCATATTATCTCTTATTTTTTCCTTTTGCCAAGCCAAATTTCATATAACAATCTGATAACTGCCATCAGGATTTGATTTCAATTTACCGTTTAACCTTCTTGCGCCGCGGTTTAAGCTGTCATTGAAATATTTTTGTTTTTCTTTGAAGGATTTATTCTTTATATCCTGATATACTTTGTCCTTCCATTCCCATACCTCAATAAGTGCGTTTGATATTTCCTCAGTCTTTTTCATACATTACCTCAAAAGGATTAGTCAATGCAAGTGGATATACATAACCTTCCTTCTTATTGATTGCATTAATATCAAATTGTTTATAAATATTAGCAAGATGTTTAAAATTCCCTGATAGCAGTATATCCATAAGGATTATTATAACTTACGATCTGTTAGTTGTCAACCTCTTAAATTAATTTTTAGTATTTCCTCAGTCTTCAGTGGGATTCTGTAATCTTGCTTCTTGCTTCTAAAGTATAAGTTCTACTGCACCAATAACTGAGGCATTACAATTTTTATTCGATTATTTTTGAGAGGAAGCGTTTTGTTCGTTGTTTAAGTTTGTCCTTGAGACTGTTGATAGATTCGCCTTTTTCAATCAAATTCTGTGGGAGCAGATTCAGATATCTGGAGGGTTCCATATCCTGTCGTTTTCCAAACCACAGCCTTGTATAAGTATGTAAAAGATATAATCTCTGCATCGCTCTTGTAACGCCGACGTAAAAGAGCCGTTTTTCTTCATCTAATCGTTTCTCTTTTTCTTGTTTGGACAGATATTTTTCAGAGGGGTGCTCAAGCGGGCAGATGCCTTCCTCTAATCCGATAAAAAATACATTTCTAAACTCGAGTCCTTTGGCAGAATGAAGCGTAACTAATCTCACACCATCTTCATAAGGTGAAAATTCAGTTTGGGAACCATAAAGTTTCTCGTTTATGTCTTCGAGAAATAGTCTGAGTCTGTCATAAGTCTGAACTTCTGCTGGCATTGTTCTTTCAATGAAACCGGCTGTATTAAGAAGATTGTTTATTAATTTTTTGCGGTCGTTTCTTAATCCATCGGCTTTTATCTCTGCCTCGAACCCGCCACGTCTTAATATCTCAGAAAGGTAACCATATAAAGTATATTGATTAAAATTGCTTATCATTTCTGAGAGAATAGCATAATAGTTTGCTATTCTGGTTTTTGCGTTATTTGATAAAGTTTTATATATTTGTTCATATAAATCAGGGTTTAGAAACAATTCATAAATATGATAGGTTTTACCTGTGGTTTTATTCGTTGGTAAATATTTTAAAAGATTCATATCGTTTTCGTTTATTGCAAAAGCAGGCAAAGAAAGTACGCGTGTTATTTTTTCATCCAGTCTTGTTTTAAAGCTTTCACCTACTTTCTCGGGTTCTTTTAATAATGGTATAAAATCTGAAAATATCGATGCGAACTCAAGGAATTGAACTATTATTTTCTGTCGTAAATTTTCGCTGTTCCCCATCTCTATATATTTAATCCCTTTTTTACTAAAAACATCAAGAAATGGTTCTCTCATATGATTGGTTCTGTAAAGTACTGCGAAATCATAAAGTCTATGTTTTTCTTTTTTAGTCAGGTTCTCAATTTCGTAAGCTACAAACTCTGCCTCTTCCACTTCATCTTTTGCTCTGAACATAATTATTCGCTCGCCATACCTGTCCAATGCGGTATTACCGGTTTTAGTTACTTTAAGTATTTTTCTATATTCGGGTTTTTTTTCTATAAATATCTGATTCGCTGATAACAGGATATTACCTGTGCTGCGATAATTTTTCTCCATTTTTACAATCTTACAAAAAGGAAAATCACGTTTGAAATTAAGAATGTTTCTGATATCAGCTCCACGCCAGCCATATATCGACTGGTCGTCATCGCCCACAGCAAAAAGTCTTCTGTGCTTTTCTACGATACTTAATGCAAAGATATACTGGGCAAAATTCGTGTCCTGATACTCATCTATCAGACAATATTGAAAGAGGTTTCTGTAATATTCAAGTACATCTAAAAACTCATTCAAAACTGTGGTAGCATAAAATATCATATCATCAAAATCTATCATCTGTCTTTCTTTCAATTTCTTCTGGTAACGTTGATAAATCTCTGTGATACGTTTCTCTTCGGTTGTTGAAGCCTCATTTTTTGCAATATCTATATCTTTTAACTCATTTTTAAGTATGCTTATCTGTGTCAGCGCCTCTTCTGGCTCAAGCTCTTTAAATGATATCTTTAGAGAATTGAGTATTTCTTTAATAATTTCTTTCTGCTCAATCGGTTCTATTATAGAGATATATGGTGGTAACCCAACTCTCTCAAAATTACTCACTTCTTTTAATCTATCTCTAAGTAATCTTAAACAACAGGAATGAAATGTCGAAATCCACATAGTAGTGATTCTGGTTTTAACATTATTAAGATAATAAGAGGTTTCCCCGGGATTTTCTTGTGAGAGCCTGTCTATTAAAAAATAAATCCTTTCTTTCATTTCATCTGCTGCTTTATTTGTAAATGTCATACAGAGAATATGCTCGGGTAAAATTTCTTTAATAAGTAGATAAACGACCCGGCGAGTAAGGGTGGCTGTTTTACCGGTTCCGGCACCTGCTAATATAAGAATGGGACCTTCGGTAGAATGATTATGCAAAACTGATTCCATCTGTTCTGAATTTAAACCATCTATTAATTTAAAAACAAACTTTATTTTATCGACATTCCCTAAAGTGGCGAGTTCACTCTCGAGGATCGTTAGCTGATGTTCTTTAATATCAGGGATACTCTCCCACTTTTTATATTCTTCTTGTATCCATTTATCAGGATGTTCTTTTAAAAAACCCATCCATTTCTACCGTTCCTTTAAAAATAAGAAACAGGGATTGAGAAAGAAGAAATAACCGAAGACTCTGGGGTAGAGCGTAAAGATGGTTATTCTACTGTGACAAAAGGTTTTAGTGCTTCAAACTTTTTTTCACCTATGCCTTTAACTTTCTTCAGGTCATCAATAGTTTTATATGGTCTTCCCTCAATGATTCTCTCAGCAGTAGTCTCACCTATGCCTTTAATTGTCATAAGTTCGGATTTCGATGCTTTATTTATATTAACCTTGCCTGCTGGTCCTGTCTTTTTTGTTGTAGTAGTCTTTTTTTCAGTCTTTTTTACTGGTTTCTCTTCGTCTACCTCTTTTTTAGCTTCTTTCCCAACAGTAACCAGGTCTTTTAAATTTTTGAACATTTTATCGCCTATGCCTTTAACTTCGTTTAATTCTTCAATACTTTTAAATCCGCCGTGTTCTTCACGATAGTCAATTATTCTTTGAGCGATAGTGGGTCCTATTTTCGGCAGATTATCAAGTTCTTCTAACGAGGCTGTATTAATGTTTATCTTTCCTTCTTCATCTGTTGACTCATCTTCAGTTTTACTTTCCTCTGATTCTTCCTCTTTTTCTACTTTACCTACTGTAAGATACTCTCTTAATTTTTCTACTGTTTTCTCACCGATACCTGGAACTTTAGTTAGTTCATCGAGGGATTTAAAAGGTCCGTGTTCTTCTCTATATTGAATAATTTTTTCAGCTTTAGTGGGACCTAATCCTTTTACTGATAAAAGTTCATCTAAATCAGCCTCGTTTACATTTATCTTCGCATCTTCTTCAGATACATCTTTTTCAATATCTTCTTTTGTAATTTCAGTTATTTCTTCTTCACCTTCTTCAATCTCTGGTACTTCTTCCTGTTCAAGTTCCATAGTTTTACTTTCTTCAGCTTCCTTCTTTTTTCCACATCCTGCATAAAATACGAGCCCAAGAACCATCAATAGAATAATAAGCTTTCTCATAAAAAAATCTCCTATAAAAAATTGATTAATCTTTAAGTCCCAGCCATTTTTGCAAGGAATTCTCTAAGCTTTTCGAATACGTGTTCAGAATTAACGATAATCGCAGGTCTAACCTTTGAACCAGATAGGTCTGAGAAAGGATAACAAAAGTTCAATTTTTTTATTTTTAACCACTGCCAAAAATGTTTTTAGCATATTACAACCTTATTTAACCTCTACGTATGGTCTAATTTTTTCAAGTTTTTTTTCGCCAAAGCCAGGTATCTCAAGCAAATCCTCAAGTGATCTAAATTTTTTAAGTTCTGTTCTGTACTCTATAATATTTTTTGCTGTCTGTTCACCGATCCCTGGTAAAGTTATAAGTTCTTCCATTGTAGCTTTATTAAGATTAATTTTTTCTACTTTTTTAGGTTTAGTCAAGCTTTTCTTTTTCAACAATTTTTCCATCTCTTCACCAACTGTTATTTTATCTTTTATTTTCTCAAACCGTGTTGGTCCGATGCGCGGAACATTCATAATATCTTCTATTTTTTCAAATTGTTTTGTCTCTCTATACTTAATAATATTCTCTGCTGTCTTTGGTCCTATACCGGGTAAATCCTGCAGTTTAATAACATCAGCAGTATTAATATTAATTTTGTCTTCTTTTTCTTCAATATTAATGGATTTTTCTTTTTCAAGCTGCATAACACCCCAGCCGACAGTAAGGTATTGTGAAAGTTTCTCAATTTTTTTCTCACCCATACGAGGGACTTTCTCTAAATCAGATAGCTTATAAAATACAGGTTCATCTTCTTTTCTATTTTTCTCTCTATATTCTACAATGGCTCTGGCTGTTGCCTCGCCGATGCCAGGAACAGTTGTGAGTTCATCTACTGTGGCTGTGTTAATGTTAATCTTTACCTCTTCCTGCAGTTTTATCTGTTCATCTTCAGTTACAATTTTGAGTGGTGAGGCTAATTCGAGATTGGATAATGGTTTTAAATTTAGAGTAGTATCATCATAGCTTTGTTCTTTGGTATCAGGTTTAATTAAAACTAAGCCACCCACAGTGATCAGGATAGCTGATAATAAAATAATAAGTTTCTGAAAGACGCTGAACTTAAAATTAAACATAGAATATATGCTACTGGTTTTGTGACCCTCACTACTATTTTCCACTAAAATTCTGGTAGTGTTTCGAGAGTGATACCTTCTTTTTCTGGCTCTTCCTCCAGCCTGCCTTTAAAAGTTAATGGTTCTAATATCTTTTCACCATCTGAGATTATCAGTACACTACCAACTTTGTCGGTTCTGTAAACCTTTATATCATTTCCCTGCAATTTAAGAGTAGTGTAATCAGCATCGTCAATAGCCTCTGTTCTCAGCCTTTTGTATAAATGTCGTGGATAACCGAACTCAAGAATAGCGATTTCTGGAGAAATAGCTCTGATAAGAGCATCTGAGCAGGCATCTTTTGAACCATGTGAAGGGACCTGCATAACATCTGCCTTGAGATTATTCCTGAATCTAAGTATCTTTGAGTCGCCACTCTTTTTTAAAGCATTCAATAATATAATACCAGTCCTGCCGTACTCGATTTTTAATACTATACTCATATCAGAAGCATTTGAAGATGGGTTTTCCCAATCTGGATTTAAGGTATATATCCTGAGTTTTTTACCATTAAATTCTTCTTCATAAATAATGGTACCTATTTTTTTGATAGCTAAGAAATCAGGTCTTTTATTCTCTTTTTTGAATAATTCTTTTATAAATCTTATTGTAGAAACAGCAAGATGGTCAAACCATTCAAAAGGGAAGAAGGGGGTATTTGCCTTTTCAATTATATCACGATAATAAATAGCTTTATTTCTAATATAAAATTTATCACAGTTTTCAGCAAGATAACTGTCACCGATTTTTTCAAATATTTCTCTACTTAGTTCATCCCATTTCTTATAAATATTTATTTCGGATGAATCAAAAAAAGAATAAATCTTATCTACGATCATATAATCTACGACAGAGATAAGTCCGCTTATATCTTCGTCATTTATACTCGTGATAAATACACCATCAAGTATCCCTATTCTCTGCTTGTAAAAATACGGGACGATTTTAAAATCAGCTAAATCAAAGCCGCCGTCTCTATCGTATTTTCCGAACCGGCCACCGTTTACAAGGAAATTTTTACCTTGAGGCGTTTTTATGTGCATAGCAGAACCATAACCAACATCTAAAAAGTTCACCTGTAAATTACCATCATATTTCTGATAAGGCTCTCTCCAGATAATAGCTGGTATCACAAACAAAATTATGAAACCAGTTATTGCCGTGGCATAAATTCTTTGTTTGAGATATTTTGTGGCCTGTGCTAATTTTTTATAATACCAGACCTCTAAATCAGGATATACTTTATCTATTATTAAGAGTACACCAAGAAATGAATAATAAAAAGCCACTAATTTTGGTGTAAAAGTTTTCATATAGGGATAAGGCATTGTTATTGTGCTCAGATGAGTCACGGCCATAAAAACCCACATACATAGATAGTTCGTAGCATTCAGCATCAATGCTATATATATCCCGATAGACGGTATTACAGTTCCAATGATGCCGGCTATCATTCCGAGCTGAACAATAATACCAATTAATGGGATGGCAACAATATTTGCAATTGGGCCTGCTACTGGTAGATGATTGAAATAATATGCTGATAGAGGCAGCATCATTCCGAATTGGATGGCAAATTGTGAGGCTATAAATTGCATTAACCATCTCGGTATCAGTTTAATAATATTTTGCCCGAAATAAATACCTGCTATAATTCCTATAAAAATAAATATCATTGTACTCGGGCCTGGTAGAAATGAGCCGAGAATCATTCCTGTATAAAAACCTATAATTCCGCCTAAAGTTCGTTTACCTGTTTTACGTTTCAAGAATCTATCGGCAGGACCTGTAATCAGAGCGAGTGATAAAACAGCCATAAATGATAACGAAAACGCAGGCTCAAAAATAAGTTTAGGATTAAAAATAAGTTCTGAAAAACAAGCTATCCCTATACCAAACAAAAGTGAGGTCTTTAACCCTATGCCTAAATATGCTTCTGATACTACTACGAGGCTATTCATAATAGTTGCTCTTATGGAAGATGGTCTTGCACCTGTAATAATTGTAAAAATAATTAAAGAGAATATAATCAACGGTGAACTTATTTTTTTCGGGACTCGAAAAACTGCAAACAGGCCATAAAGCATCACTGTAATGATGGTAACATGTAAACCAG
Source organism: Candidatus Hydrogenedentota bacterium (assembly GCA_040752395.1). Taxonomy (GTDB): domain Bacteria; phylum JBFMHD01; class JBFMHD01; order JBFMHD01; family JBFMHD01; genus JBFMHD01. The sequence continues at coordinate 1,848 of JBFMHD010000052.1, read as the reverse complement.
AAACAGCTAAAACGTGACTTGTTCCTGACCAGCGAAATTCCTCGGTTATTAGATCAAACTTTGTTTTATACTTTTTCTCTTTTTCAAAAATATTGTAAGCCTGCTCAAGCCCGCGTCTTAACCCGAGTGTCACACCTGCGAGGAATGCTGAATAAGGGTACGGTGTTGTCTGCTTAATAACTTTTAATATTTTATCTTTAATTATCATCGACCATTCGAACACGAAATTACCTTTATGCGGCAACCCTGTTTTTGGGTCTTTTAATATCTTTATCTCCTCTCCTGTTTTGAGTCTGTAAAAATTCATTTTCGCAAATATATTCTGCTTCTCAAAATATTCTCTTAAATCAAGAGTATACGGAACAGTTGTGGGCTCGAATCTTAATAGAGCGCCTTCAAACTGGACTCTGTAACCATAGGCCTGACTGCTCGCTATCTCAGGATATATTTCTCCTACATTTGCTGAAACAGATACCTGAATATAACCCTCCCCAACAAGATACTCTTTATTATCACCTGGCTCAGGAATGACCACCTCGGGTTTAAATAAAATATCTACTTTATCACCATATTTCATAAACCTCATTTCAGGGGCCATTGCGATCCTGCCTACAACGATTGTCAAGGCATTACGGTCCTCATCTACAAAATGCACTATGTGATTAGGATAATCAGGGTCATTAACAAAAGGAGGAATAATCTTATTATGAACAAATCTACCCATACCAAGTGAGATGCCAGATAGACCTGCAACGATAAATATAATAGCTTGATGCAATCTAAAAATTTCAAAAATATCTGTGATAACAAATAGAGCTAAACCTGTACAACCAGCAATAATAGATATTATATAAAAATACTGATATAATGTTTCAGAGGGTTGAACTATAATTGAAGCAGCTACGCCTACAACAAAGGAATAACAGAAACACATTATAATGTTAAAGTATCTCAATTTATTCGACCTCTATGAGTGGATAGAAATTATTCTCTTTATTTGAGCGGATGCATTCTTTGATAGTATATGGGTTTCTTGTAAAAGATTTAATGCCGATAAAAAAAACGCCTAACAAGATAGCTATTAAGATGGTAAGAATAAAGATTTGTTTATTTTTTGTATCTTTATCACGTTTAGGCATATAAGTTAATTAGAAGCAAGAAGCAAGATAAAAAAACCGACCAAAGACTGAGAGGATATGTTAATAGGTTGTAGATTTATTTAAAAAAGAACGAGATTTCGCGTAGCGCATTTTCATCTGAATCAGAGCCATGCACAGAATTCTCCTGTTTGTTTATACCAAAGAGTTTTCTAATAGTCCCTTCCTCTGCCTCTTTCGGGTCAGTAGCACCCATTATCTCTCTAACCCTATAAACAGCATCTTTACCCTCAAGCACACATACTAATACTTTACCAGAAGTTATATACTCTATTAAAGGATTAAAAAACGGTTTATCTTTATGTACCTCATAAAAACTTTCAGCCTCTTCTTTTGTTAATCTTAGCATTTTAGCTTCACGTATTATAAAACCCTGTTCTTCAAAGATTGTTAAAATTTTACCTATAATATTACGTTTCACTGCATCGGGTTTGATTATTACAAGGGTGTTATCCATAAAGTAAATGTTTTACCTTTTAATAACAATTCGTATACACTCTTTCAATATTATTAATAATTTTCTCAAATTGTAAAATACTTTTTTAACTTTTTCCACTCAACTGATCTCTTCTCCTCTGAAAAACATTGTAACTCTAATGATATCAAGTAGAAGCAAGAAGCAAGATAACGGAAGAAGTGAGAGGTATCAGGACGGGCTACAGGCTACAGGCTACGGACTACAGCCAGCTGG
>JBFMHD010000051.1:0-15819 GCA_040752395.1 Candidatus Hydrogenedentota bacterium | reverse complement strand
TTCTTTTGAAATATTATTAAGCTGTTCCCCTTTTCTTGTCCTTATTGAGATATTCCCTTCTTTTATCTCTCTATCACCCAAAATTATCATATATGGTACCTTCAAAAGCTGGGCTTCTCTTATTTTTAAACTTATTTTCTCATTCCGCAGGTCAGTTTCAGCCCGGATCTTTTCATCTACTAAAATCTTCTCAAGCTCGATTGCTCTATCTTTTGCTCTATCTGTTACCGTAAGTATTTTTACCTGCAAAGGTGCGAGCCAGAAAGGAAATGCACCTTTGTAATGTTCTATTAGCACACCTATAAACCGTTCAACAGAGCCGATAATCGCTCTATGTATCATTACCGGAGTGTGGGGTTTACCGTCCTCTGCGATATATTCTACCTCGAAGCGTTTTGGCATTGAGAAATCGACCTGTATGGTGCCGCATTGCCAGTTTCGTTTTAAACAATCTTTTATGTTGAACTCAATTTTTGGTCCGTAGAACGCGCCTTCGCCTGGTTTTAGCCTGTATGCGATCTTTTTTAGTTCTAAAGCCTTCATTAGACTATCCGTAGCGAGTTCCCAGTCTTCGAGTGAGCCTATATACTTTTCCGGTCGGGTTGCTATATAGATATCGTACTCCTCAAACCCAAACCTCCTGTAAACCTCTATTGTGAAATCGACCATATCAAGTATCTCGTTCTCAATCTGTTTTGTGGTGCAATATATATGAGCATCATCGATAGTAAAGCTTCTGACACGGAAGAGACCATGCAAAACGCCAGACAACTCATGTCTGTGCACCTCACCCATCTCTGCGAATCTAAGTGGTAGTTCGCGATAAGAATGTAGCCGTGATTTATAGATAAGCAAACTACCCGGGCAGTTCATCGGTTTTATTGCATAGCTTTTATTCTCGATAGTTGTGAAATACATATTATCTTTAAAATTATCAAAGTGTCCGCTTCTGCGCCACAATGCATCATTCAGGATAACCGGTGTTTTAACCTCAATATATCCTCTTTTTTTGCACTCTGTACGTATCAGTTCCTCAATCATTTTAAAGAGTAGATACCCTTTATGATGCCAGAAAACAAATCCTGGTCCTTCTTCGTGAAACGAAAACAGATCGAGCTCTTTGCCGATTTTACGGTGGTCTCTTTTTTTTGCTTCTTCTAATTTATGCAGATAAGAATCGAGCTGTTTTTTATTAAAGAAGGCGGTTGCATAAATTCGCTGGAGTTGCGGGTTCTCTATCTTGCCACGCCAGTACGCGCCTGCTACTTTTAAAAGCTTGAATGCTTTTACTTTACCAGTTGATGACAGATGCGGTCCCCGACACAGGTCAGTAAATTCACTCTGTGAATAAACCGAGACCGTTACATCAGTAATCTCGTTTATAAGCTCAATTTTATATCTATTATCCTTGAATAACTCCAATGCATCCTGTTTCGATATCTCTTTACGAATAATCTGGAGATCTTCATCTATTATTTTTTTCATTTCTTTTTCTATCTCTTTGAAATCTTCCTCAGTAAAAACTTTCTCTGAATCAAAATCATAGTAGAACCCATCCTCGATTGTGGGTCCGAACCCGAGTTTTGTTCCTTTGAAGAGCCGAAGCACTGCCTGTGCCATAATATGCGAGGCTGTATGTCGCATAGTATCGAGGTCTTTGATTTTATCATCAGAATGGTTTGATTCTTCCATAATTTATATCCTTTAGAGTAAGATAACGAAAGAGACAAGAAGTAAGAAGTGAGAGTGGTGGGCGCAGAGGGACTTGAACCTTCGACCCCTTGCATGTCAAGCAAGTACTCTCACCACCTGAGCTATGCGCCCACATTATATCCTAAAATACTTAAGATAAAAACCTCATTAAACAGCGAGCCTTATCTGTGGCTTCATCATTAATATATTTATATAATCAATCCTATTAAAAATCAAGAAAATTATTTTAAAGCAAAAAAGCCCGGGTCAGTTAACCCAACCCGGGCTTTCTTTTGCTGAATTACATCATCAACTTAGAAGGCAACTGTTAACTCGCATGCAATAAGATTGTCATCTGGGTCATATACTGGGACACCTGTAGCTTCTTCTGTATCTATATCAGAATATTCAATCTTGAAAATCGCATTTTCGCTGAATGCATACGAAGCACCAACTGATACTACTGTATACTCATTCCCAAGCGCAGTTCTAGTAGCTCCTAGATTGTTATTGGTTCTTCTTGCATTTGCCTGATTAGGTTCTTCATTCGCATATCTTGCAACAACATTGATCTGTTCATCTACATCATAAGAAACCTGAATACTGTAAGCATCCACATCCTGGTCTCCATTTGTGTTAAAACCACCGACATAAACAATTTCTGGAGCTGAATCGTCTTCGCTTGCAGCTAAATATTCACCACGGATTTCCCATGGCCCATTTGCATACACTGCATCGACGTCAAGTACTCTAAAATCAACGTCAGTTGGATTGAGATTGGTAACATCATTTAAGCTCTCGACTGCGTATGCGATACCGATATCAAGACCTTCAAGCGGGCTTGTAGCAAGTCTCGCACCAATTGCATTCGAACCATCAGTAACCTCATTACGATCATTGTCACCAGCATCAAGATCATTGACATAGAAAATTACATAGTCAATCGCTGAAACTGTTCCAGTGACTGCTATACCTGTTAGAGTATTTGGAAGAAATTTATCAGGTAATGAATTTGTGATAAGTTTTCTGTCAATCTGTTCCTGTGGCTCGACGCCAACCGGAGCAACAAACTTACCAACGATAACATCAAACGGCACATCAAATGGCTGTACAAGTTTAATGTAAGCAGCTTCGACATCTGGACCAAGATTTTCAGCAGCTTCAAGATCGATCCTTGCTGAGATGTTGTCAGTAATATCAGCATCGATATCAAGCTCGATCTCTGCAACCGCTAATACATCTGCAGCAGCTGCAGCAGTCGAATTTAATTGGTAAACACCACTTGATAACGGGTTATTCTCAATCACCTGGGGACCACTACCCATTGTCAATGCCAATGGTACTCCTGCCGATGTCCCTCTGGCAGTCAGCTCATCGTACTGTGCATCTGACCAGACTGTAACAACATGACCAGATATCTCAATGTCAGCATATACTACGGTAACCAAACAGAAAGTCATAATTATTGCTAAAATAGCCTTTTTCATTATACGTCCTCCGAAATTTATGTTAACAGCGCTCTACGGCGCCAAATTTTCAAACTCTTTTTTTGAATCTTGGGATCTATACTTTCTCTCCCTAATGTTTCTGGTTCTCTGGTTTTATGGTCCGTATTTCAATCCAGACCTTGAAATCTTTGCTTCACCTCCTTTTTAAAACAATTAAAGAACCGCGTTCCTGCAAACGTGACAATAAGCGTTCAGGAACTTGTCCTCCAGAGCACAAAGCACTGCCAGAGGAGAATTAAGGAGTTTAATAAAAATTTATTAGATTATATAATTTTACAGATTTTTAAACTTTTGTCAAGTATTAATTTCAAAAATTTTTTTTATATGATATTATGTAAACTCCCATACTTATAAAGCCTAAGGTGGCAGTGCCACCAACCAAACTTCTATTTGAGGACTTTTGACACAAGGTAGTTAAGTTAAAATTCTGCTCGAATTGCACAGATCTCACAATATAAGAATCTAATAGGACACCCAAAAATTCTATAATAAAAACAATTCTATTGGTTTTAATTCACCTGTTTTTGTATCTACAGTTAATGCCATACTTTCAAGTGTAAGCAATCCTAATAATTCAGCAGCAGTCTCCTCACCAAAGATAACATCTGAACCACCCTTACCTATACCATCAATCACAAAACAAGCGATACCATAATCTCGCTCAATAATCTCTCCAGAGGTCTCTTTTAAAAGTCGTTTTTTTAAGGCACAAAGGCACAAAGTTTTTGAGGTTTTTTATATTCCTTTGTGTCTCTTTTGCCTTTGTCACTTTGTAACCCATAAGCGAGATAGGGTTTAAAAGAGATCTCAAGAAATAAAAAAGGACGTTAGAACATATCTATCATAGCCATATCAGGCGATTCTGGTCGCGGACCCAATTTATTCGTTCTGCAGTCAACAACCAGATCCATCGCCTCCAGAGGGATTTGACCGATCAGTACCTGCGACCCTTCTGGTTCTACAATGCATTCTACTTCAGCCTGACGACCGAGAATTTCAATTAAAAGCCCTCTTGCCACACTCTTTTTTTGTTTTCGGCCATCAGCATAAGTGGCAGTAACTTCCCTGTAAATTTTTAATCCTAATTTATCAACAATATCTTTAGGCAATTGTAGTAAGGTTGCACCAGTATCGACAAGACCTTCGACCTCAATTTCTCTAATTTTATCTTTAAGAATATATCCTTTTTCTGATAAAAAAATATCTTCTAAATTTTGTATTTTTATTTTCTCAAAAACTTTACCCATAAAATTTCCTTAAATCCTTTCAATTAATTATATGCCATTTTTTATTAGATATCAAGATTATCTTCGATTTTTTTACGGTCAGAATATTAGATTTTACGCACCTAAAGGTGCTCGCTATATCCTCAATGTTCTGGGTTTCGGTGGCATAAACAGTGGTCAATAAACATTAGAACATATCTATCATAGCCATATCTGGCGATTCAGGCCGAGGTCCTAATTTATTAGTACGGCAATCAACAACTAAATCCATTGCTTCTAATGGTATCTGTCCGATTAATACATTTGTCCCTTCTTCCTCAACAATACACTCCACTTCAGCCTGACGACCGAGAATTTCAAGTCTGATCCCGCCAGCTACCCCTTTTATCTCTTTTTTCCCATTAGCATAAGTGGCAGTAACTTCCCTGTAAACCTCTAATCCTAAATTATCAACTATATTTTTTGGTAATTGCAATAACGTTGCTCCGGTATCAACCAATCCCTCGACCTCAATCTGCCGAATTTTACTTTTATCCAATCTACCATCCTTTGCGCGAATAATATCCTCATAATTCTGTATTTTTATTTTCTCAAAAACTTTACCCATAAAATTTCCTTAAATCCTTTCAATTAATTATATGCCATTTTTTATTAAATATCAAGATTATTTTCGATTTTTTTACAGTCAGAATATTAGATTTTACGCACCTAATAATATCCACGATTATAATAATCGGTCTATATTTTTCAATCCTGGTAATAACTGGACTTTACCACGAGGTGTGTCCATAACATAAGCAGGCACAGCAAAACCAGAGGTATGTCCAATTAACGAAGAAATAATCTCAAGCCCTTTATTAATCTCTGTTCTGAAATGTGCTGACCCTATCACACGTTCACATTGAAATAAATAATATGGTCTAACACGAAGCCTTACAAGTTTATGAAATAATTTTTTTAATACCTCAGGATTATCATTTATATCTTTTAATAACACGGTCTGGCTACCAAGCGGTATCCCGGAATCTGCGAGTCTGTTGCAGGTTTTTTCTACCTCATCTGTGATCTCACAGGGATGAGTAAAATGTATATTCACCCAGAGCGGCTGATATTTTTTTAATATTTTGAGTAGAGAGCGAGTAATTCTGTAGGGTAGCACAACAGGTATCCTGGTGCTGATTCTCATTACCTCAACGTTTGGGATACTCTTTACTCTTTTTAACAAATAATCCAGATGTTCATCTTCAAGTATTAACGGGTCACCACCTGAAAACAAAACATCTCTTATATTTTTATTACTTTTGATATAATCAAAAATTCTTTCACATTGAGCAAAACTTAAATAACAACCCTTTTTTTTACCAACCAGTCTTTTGCGATTGCAATACCTGCAATACGTAGCGCAAAGCGATGTTGTTAAGAGAAGTACCCTATCAGGGTAACGATGAACAAGCCCTTTTACTGGACTTTGTTTTTCCTCATCAAGCGGGTCTTTTTTTTCTCCTTTGGTTTTTTTGAATTCAAAAATAGAGGGGACAACTGTTCTACGTAACGGGTCGTTGGTATTATTTTTATCAATGAGTTTTGCAAAATACGGTGTAATACGAAGCGGTTTTTGCAATATCTGTAGTGTTTTTATGGATTCGAACCAGGAAAGATTGATTATTTTTTTTAATTGACTATAGCTTGTGATACTATTTGCAATTTGCCAGTGCCAGTCGTTCCATTCTTTTGTTGTTTTCATAAACAATGTCCTGGTTGTAAATGAGATGCGTTTTTTATTGATAAAATTTATAAATTTTATATAGATTACGCAATATGAAAAAGCACATTATCCACTTTAAAAAAGCAAGATTTACTCTATTATCTGATTATTCATTCAAAGCAGAGTATTCTCCCACTGGTAAATTTATTAATAAAGAGCTATTCGTAACAGAGATAAATAATATAATGCCTCCTGACGCCATCGTAAATATTAAGGGCTCGGTTCTTAGAATAAAGACAAAATATATAGAAATTCTATATAACTCAGCTTGGGCTGGTTTTAACCAAAAGAGTCTCCAGGTATTTTACAGCTATAAAAATTCAACAAAAAAATGGTATTATGGTAAAAAGGATAATAAAAACCTTGGTGGCTCTTTCTTACATCTGTTTATGTTTCCTAAATGTGTTAAACCCGGTGATTTAAGTGATGGTGTATTAAGCAGAAACGGGGTTTATGCGTATTATGACAATACTTATACCTTCTGGGATAAGAATAAAGATTGGCCAGGTTTCGAATATAATAAGGGATATAAAACCCTTTTTTTCATAGGGTATGGTAATAATTATAAAGCAGGGTTATCTGAGTTTTCTAAAATCTTTGGGAAACCCAATCTACCGCCTCTCTTCGCTTTTGGATACTGGTGTAGTAGATACTACGCTTATACCCAGGATGAATTCATAGATTTAGTTAAACGGTATCGTGAATCTAGTATCCCGATTGATGTTATGGTTATTGATACTGATTGGAGAAAAGAGGGATGGCGTGGTTATGATTGGAATGAGAAATATTTTTATAATCCTGAAAAATTCATAAAGCAAATGAAACGGCTTGGAATAAAACTTTCGTTGAATGACCATCCAGGTTACAATTCATCTGAGACCCTGGCGTGCTCTGATACAAGTTTTGATAAAATAAAAAAGTATCTTAAAAAGGATATGACTGAATGGCGGTGCAACTTTGGTAATAAAAAAGAGGTTACTGCATTCTGCGAGCTTTTATTAAAACCTAAAATAAGGCTTGGTATAGATTTCTGGTGGGTTGATGGTTGGGGTGCTGTGGACCAGATAGCACCAGGCAGTAATGGTTATGAAACACTTAATCCCCAGATGCGGCTTAATTATTTTTATTATAAAAGCAGAAGTGAGAGTACAAAGAAACGTGGTTTAATATTAAGCAGATGGGGTGGCATAGGGTCTCATAGATATCCGGTCTGGTTTTCAGGTGACACTTTTTCTACCTGGAAGACACTCGCATATCAGGTTTATTTCACGTATACAGCAGGCAATGTGTTAACAAATTACTGGTCACATGATTTAGGCGGTTTTTTAAGCAATAAATTAGATAAAGATTTATACATACGCTGGATAGAGTTCGGTTGTTTCTCTCCGATTATGAGAACTCATAGTAACCACGGCATAAGAGAGCCGTGGAATTATGACAAGGAGAGTGTTGAAATATTCAGGAAATATACTCGTTTAAGATACCGACTAATACCATATTTTTATACTCACGCACATATCTCCTATAACGAGGCGCTCCCTATTATAAGGGCTATGTATCACAATTATCCGCAAGATGCTGAATCCTATGAATTTAAGTATCAATATATGATTGGTGATAATATCTTAGTGGCACCTGTTGTCAGACCACAGAAAAATAAAGAGTATCTAAAAAAACAGATATTTTTCCCTGATGGAGAATGGATAGATATAGAGGATGGTACTACTATAAAAGGTAATTGCCTTAAGGCTTTAGGTATCCCCATCTCAAAAATACCATTTTTTGTAAAAATGGGCTCGATAATACCCGTTAATCAAGATATTACGTATATTGGTAAAAAGAAGAATGACATTTTATCTTTTGAGATATTTCCGCATAAACAGAGCGAATTTGTGTATTACGAAGACGACGGCATAACAGATGAATATAAAAAGGGTAAATACATAAAAATCCCTGTAAAAGTCAAATCAGATAATAACAGAGTTATCATCATTATTGGTAAAATGTCGGGCTATTATAAAAATGTTAAAAAGAAAAGAAGGTTAAGATTAATATTACATTTTATTGACAGAATAATTATAGATAGTGTTAAAATAAACAATAAAATTATACGCTGGAAGAGGGTATATAAAGTTTTTGATGAACTAATCTCATTTTTTAGTAGTTTTGAAATAGCGATCGAATACAGTGGTAAATCGCTAAAGATAGAGTGTTTAGTAAAGGAGCCCCCTAATCGCTTTTGCGCTCTACACAACGTATGAAAAACCAGATGTTTGTTTATCTTGCTTCTTGCTTCTACTTGATATTATTATAGTTACAATGTTTTTCAGAGGAAGTTTTATGAAAAAGATTTTATTGACCATAGCTATCTTAATAACAATTCTTCTTATTATATTTTTTTTCATAAAAAACGCGGAACCGCAATTATACAACGTTCTATTTATTGCTGCTGACTCCTTTAGACCCGACCATTTAAATTGTTACGGTTATACAAAAAGGGTAACGAGTCCGACAATAGATACATTAGCTAAAAATGGTGTTCTTTTTTATAATCTGATAAATCCATCAGGCTGGACCAATCAGAGCCTTGTCTCAATTTTTTCTTCGCTTGAATCACCTGTACACAAGGTTGTCACAAGAGATATAAGCATCTCACAGGATTGGTACCTGCCACTTGAGATATTACGGGATTATGGTTATCTGATTCCGAAATTACAGGGCTGGCAGATAAATGAGAACCATAGCAATTTAGGGTTTGATGATTTTATAACTGACTCTGCTCCCTGGGACTGGTTAGAAGCTCATCGTAATGAAAGATTTTTTATATGGTACCAGTTTTTACACCCCCATCTACCGTATAATGCTACTGATACATATATAAAAATGTTTTTAGATGATTCGATGTATAAGAATGACGAAAGTAAAGAACGGATATATAAGAGTGTTTTTACGAATTATATGATTAAAAAAGGCTCGGTTGAATTCAAACCAGAAGATAAAGAAATTATTGAGGCTTTATACGATGCTGAAATTAGATATCTGGATGACGATATAAAACGGCTTCTTGATATGCTTGATAAATATAATTTACGCGATAAAACTATAATCATTATTGGTGCTGACCATGGTGAAGAGCTGCTTGACCATAATTTCATAGGCCATGCCTCTACATCATCTGCCGGGACTTTATACGATGAGATAATCCATACACCGTTTATTATTAGTTTCCCAAAAGAATTGCCAGTAGACAAAAAGATATTGCTTCAGGTAAGAGGTATTGATATAATGCCTACAATACTTGATATAATGAACATAGAGATACCTGAATATTTACAGGGGAAATCCCTTTTACCAATGATACAAGGACTTGAGACTGAAGACCGGATAGCTTTCAGCGAAACATCAAGATATGGTTATAGTGAACCTGACCCGAAAAACGTTACTGACTATATTCGTTCTGTCAGAACATCAGAATGGAAACTAATACATTATCAGTACAAAGAAGATGTGACAAGGTTTGAGTTGTTTAACTTAAAAGATGACCCTGACGAATTAATTAATGTAATAGATACTTATCCAGAGATCGCAAAAGAATACAAGACTAAATTATTCAACTGGCTGCTTTGCTGTGAACAGAGTGTTCCACAAGGAAAATCTATTAAACAAAAGGGGTTAATTGCAAAAATAAAGGGTTTATTTGAAAAAGAGGAACTTGATTTAACCAATGTCCCGGAACCGCCTGAATTGATATTCCCGAAAAATGGAGACATACTTTCTTATGAGAATCTACAGGGAAGGGTTGATATTACCTGGACTGGAAAAGATGCTATCCCTTACGTTATAGAATACAAGGTTGGTGATGGTTTATATTATTTAGATGGTACTATGAAAGTAAAAGGTAACAAAAAAAGTTTTGGACCGTTTTCAAAAAACTACTGGGAAACATTTCTTGTTATAAGAAACCCATATAAAATGCGTGTGGCTATTGATAAAGAACCGAGAAAATTCAGTGAATGGGTGGAGATAAAGTTAAAATGATAAGAAATATAGTTTCTATCTTACCACTTACTACTTCTTTCTTGTTTCTTACTTCTTATTCCTTGCTTCTTTCTGCAACTCGAATAAATAAATACACTGCTGTCTTTACCAACAAAGAGATTGTAATTGATGGCAGATTAGATGAGAGGGTGTGGTTGCGTGCGAAAAAATTAAATGAGTTTTATGAGATAAAGACAAATAAAAAAGTAAAAGACGAGACCGTGGTTCGGGTCTGCTATGACAAAGATAACTTATACATCGCTTTTGAATGCAAAGATGATATCCTGATAAACAACATAACAGATAACGATGGCCCTGTCTACAGTGACGATGCTTGTGAAGTATTTATAGATATCAAAGGAGAGGGCAAAACTTATTTTGAGTTTGAAGTGAACCCTGTTAATACCGTATTTGATGCATATATAAAGTATTCTCAAAAAATAGATTTTGAAAACGCTATAAAGTGGGATTGCAAGGAATTAAAGACTGCTTCTTCTGTAGAAGAGGACTATAAACATCTGAGATGGGTTACTGAGATAAAAATACCCTTAAAAAGTTTAAGAATCAGTGATAATATTAAAGGCAAGAAATGGGCTATCAATTTTTATCGCATAGATGTAGATATTAATCAGGCGACGAAGTATTATGCCTGGAGCAAAACAAAGAACTGGTTCCACGAACCTGAATGTTTCGGGGTAATAATTTTTAAGTAAGCTTTAAAATTACCCTCTCTTTTAATCTTTTTATTTTTCTATATAAAAAATTATATGCTTCTTTATTTGATAGCCCTCTGGCTTTATATACCAATCTTATAGCTTTTTTTAACAGGTCTTTTAGTATCTCTCGTATCTTATCTTCATCCTTGATTCTTAATCTTAAAATCTCGATAAAGGCTTCGTCTTCGTAGATTAATTCAGTGGCTATCTGTTTTAGCTTCTTAATCTTTTTACTTTCTCTCTTTCTCATAAGGATACCGCCTGAATTTTTTATAAAATTCATTTTTTAGATTACTACTATTCGGCAATATTGCAAGTGAATATTCAGCTATTAACTCATCCTGTGTGGTATAAAATATCTCTCTTACTATATTTAAGATTTCATTAGAGTTTATATTAGAGCCTGATAGTATCCTCATAATTAATCTTAAAGTTTCGGTATCTTTTGTGTTTTTTATCTCTGTTAATAAGACATTAGTTAATATTTCTGTATCAAATTTCTGTATGGCTTCACAAACAGAGAATCTGACAAAATAATAAGTATCATCAACGTTTTCTAATAATGCATAAATAACATCTTCGTTTTTTGGCGCGATCTTTCCAATAGATACAGCAGCTGATTTTCTTACCATCGGGTAAGTATCACTTAATAATTTTACCAGTTTATCAATAGAGACTTCATCAGGGATTTTACCAATAGAAAGCGCTGCATTGCTTCGGACAGGGGGATGTTCTGATTCTAATAATTGCAAAAGTTTATCAAGTGCTTTGTGATCACCTATTTCACCAAGAACATAAATAGCTGTGAGATTGCCGGTGGTTATTGTATCTGAAACATAATCGAGCAATGGTTCTACCGCAGGTTTACCTATATCTTTCAGGAGATATTTAATCTCCCAGAGTGAGTGTGGATTAGTTGTATTAAGATGGTTTACAAGATTTATTATAGCTGGTGTATCTTTATTCAGTATATCTTTTGCCCAGTTAGCGGTCTGTCTCTGAGCGGTTGCTGGATTTAGCGCATAAGAGATAATATCATCAAAATCATCAAAATTATAATCAGAGCCAAAGATTAAGCTACTAAAAAAAAGATTTAAAATAAAAAAATAGAAACATCTATAAAATTGTTTATTTGTCATAAAATAAACCGTATCTATCTTTTCGTTGAATAGAATTATTTTTAGCTCTTTGATAGGTATCATCACCTGATTTATCGTAAAATATACCTATACTGCCGAACTCTCTATCTATGAAATATTCGCCGTATCCGGTATCTTTACCATAAGCAAAATATGCATCGTTGCCTGATTCTTCTATCAATAGTCCTATGCCATTTGCATAGCCCGCAGCCTGGCCAAAATCATGGATCTTATAAAAATCATCACCGGATAAGTCGCAGAGTAAACCAAATGACATATCAAGCCCCATACCCTGTGAGACATTATGGGATGTGTATTCATCATTACCTGCTATATCAATAAGAGCGCCTATACCAAGATGCACACCAGCACCTTGAGAGTAACTGTAAGATATATAATCATCATCACCTGAGTAATCAATAAGACCACCAATAGAAAGAAAATAGGCACCTCCCTGGCCAAATACATCTGATTTATATAAATCATTACCTGATTTATCAATAATCAAACCGAGTCCGCCAGAGATATGAGGTCTTATCCCATAACCAAACCCCTGGCTCATAGTAATACTATGCGCCTCATTTCTTATAGCATCAGCCATAGTATTGCCGCTCAGATAATTATCACTCCCTTCTCTGTCAAATATAATACCATACCCTTTTGTAAGTCCAAAACCCTGGCAATATGTTCCTGCTTTATAAACATCATTACCATTTAAATCCTGCAGGATGCTAACACCAAACATCGCAGATGAAATCCCATAGTTGTTACATTCATAATAATCATCACCTGAGTTATCATCTATTATACTCATCCCGAAATAAGCAGCAGCGATGGAATTATTTTTGGCTACATATCTATCATTACCTTCTTTATCATAAATATAACTTATGCCAAAGTAAGCTGAAGCGATATCAAAATTATTATCTGATGTATAGTTATCATTCCCTTTTAAATCAAAATATAAAGATACAGGTTTATTTTCATTAGAGTTTGCAATATTATTTTTATACACATCATCACCTGATATATCAATCAAGATAAAACAATCAGAATTAAGATGGGGGTTATTATCTTCTGTGCATATCCTTATCTCGCCGAACGGTGTTTTTTTATTAAAATTGGTCTTATTATTTATTTTAGAGAAATCTATCTCTTTAATTTTTTCAGCGATTCTAATTATATTATATCCTATGATTTGAAGTTTAGTTAAATCAATTTTTTCAAACAACATTTTTAATTTTAATTCTTCTTTATCATCCTCATCTTTTTGTCTGAGTTCTTCTTTTAAAGTCAGGCTTAGCGGTCTTTTAACTGTAAAGATATGTTTTATTTTATCGTTTATAAAATCCCATTCCTCGTCTTTTAATTTAGATTTAACCTTATTGTATTCTTCATAATACATTTCAGTTAATTGATATATCTGATTTATATAATTTTTCAGTTCAAGCGGATACTTTTTAGGTAGTTTTATCTCGCGACATTCCGTGGCATCCATCGTGCGGAATGGTGCAAGACTATCAATAGATAAGATATTATCAATTTTATAACTTATGCAAACCGTCTCAGACAATTTATCTGCAAAACCTTTTATATATTTACCTGTATTCAGAGTATTTGAAAAGAGATTTAAAAACACTGGTAAGTCTATATCGGATTTTTCAATACGGTGGTCAAGATTAAAATCAGCTAGCTTAAGCATTATATAATAAAGCGCATCATTAATGCCCTCTGTATCAGTGATAAAACTTGGAATTATTTGTCTTTCTCTAGTTATCTCATCCCTGGCTTGTTCAACTCTATCTGGAATAACTTTTATTACTTCATTATTAACCGTGTTATCTATAAAATTAGCATTCTTATTTCCGACTATAAATTTAAAAGCATTCTCATTTTGAATAAAAGTATTATTTTTCACCTCGGTCTTATCATCAAACCAGAACTCCACACCATTGTTCCGATTATTAGCAATAAGATTTGAATCTATTACAAGACTTGAATGTAAAACCTGTATACCATCATCTTCATTAGAGCTTATAACATTATTTGTTATTGTAGCATTTGAGTTATAGCATTTTATACCATCTAATTTATTGTTCTCGATTATATTATTTATTATTTTACCATTAAAGAATGCTGTTTGGATCCCGTGGTGATTACTATTTTTTATTATGTTATTCTGTATAACAGCATCAGAATTAGTCGCATAAATCCCGTTAATAATTGTGATGTTTTCTATTATACCAGAACCATATTTAATTATACTGTATTTTTCTGTATCTTGTGATTCTATAACAGTGTTAATCTTATCTATAGAAGTGATACTTATTCCATCACTTAAGATAAGATTGGTTTTATAGATACCCGGGTTAAGATTTATCACATCCCCTTTTTTGGCTTTTTCAATAATCTTTATAATGTCATCCTGTGATGCATTAATTATTCGGCCCGATAATGAGGCATTAACTAAAAAAATTATTATAGAAGTTAATATAAAATATTTTTTCATTTTTTCACCATTTTTAGTGTGGAGATGATGTTGGTGGTTGTGGTTTCATCAATAGAGCTGCTATAAGTCCAAGAATGATTATACCAGAACCGAGAGCGATATAGATCACCCACGGGTAACGTTCACAGAACGGTTTTTCTATTATTTCGCCTTTAAAATATGGGTTCGGTTCTTCGTTACCAAGTTCTGCGGGACTGGCTTCTGGTATCTCTGATTTCTTTTCACATTCTCTGCTGAAATCGTATATCGGCATACGAGCTTTATTATTACAATAATATAAAAATTCAGGATGCGAAATAGTAATAGTAGGAAAAACAATATATCTCGGCACCCCTCTTACAGAAATCACGTTTACAGTTAAAGGACTCTCATCATAATTATGTATAACAACTTTTATAAAGCGCTTTATACTCTCATCATATTCAACAATATCGTTTTTTTCTCCACCATATTTATAAATAGACCCTGTACCGATATACTGCCACGGCCCATTAGAACTATCGCCATCATAAATATCTACTATACGCGTATAAGTTTTATCATCACAGATAAGTGATAATTCCTGATGAGTGAACCCTCTTTTTTCTAAATCAAGTAGAATTACAGAGTCCGGACCATATTGATCCCCAATGATGGTTTCTGAGATTTTGGTAAATTTACGTTCAACAAGTTCTCCGCTCTCTTTAATTACCCTGGCAATCCTTACAGAGATCAAATTTTCTTCTTTTAATAGACTGCTTTTAAAAGTTATCCGTAAAAATCTAAGATTAGACTGGGTGTAATATAGTTCATTGCCAGAAACAGGATGGTCTGTCTGGTATCGCAAAATATAAGCCTTATCGCGTAAAACCTTCCAGTTCTGCTGGTCACTGCTACCTTCAATAGTTACAGGAATATGATATTCTTCTTTTTTTATCGAGAATTCTATATAGTTATGAAACTGCTGGTTTCTACCTGTATCTATCTCAAATCTTATATAATCTTTACCTCGTGTAAAATCTGTAATCTGTGAAATAATATAATTTATTTTTAAATCAGGTGGCCTTCTTTTTATTACATACGCTACCTCTGAACCATTCTCATCAATTAATCGTAAACTCAACAAATCTTTTCCACAACGATTATATACCTGATAATCAACAAGCCATTCTGTAAATTCCGAGTTCGGTAACGATAGAATAGGTTTTCTATACTGCCAGAGCGAACGATTAAAGTCTGCGTATGCT
>JBFMHD010000050.1:0-15862 GCA_040752395.1 Candidatus Hydrogenedentota bacterium | reverse complement strand
GTGAGTCAAAACAGGACTCGAGACTCAAGACTCAAGACTCAAGACTTTTCAGCAGATTCCGGGCTTCGGGCTCCAGCCGGCTGTAGTCCGTAGCCCGTAGCCTGTAGCCCGAATTATTAGAGTTACAGCGTTTTTCAGAGGAAGATTATGAACATTTTAGGTATCTCGTGTTATTATCATGATTCAGCTGCTGCGTTAATTAGAGATAGTAAAATAATTGCAGCCTCGCAGGAAGAACGATTCACCCGAAAAAAACATGATGAAGGGTTTCCACATAATGCTATAAAGTATTGTTTAAAAGAAGGGAATCTCACTGGCGAAGATTTAGATTATGTAGTTTTTTATGATAAACCATTTATAAAATTTGAAAGATTATTACAAACATATTTTGCTACCTGGCCCAGATCTTTGAAATCGTATTTAAAAGCTATACCTGTCTGGATACAGGAGAAATTGTGGATAGCCAATCTAATACGGGACGAATTAAATTATGAGGGAGAATTACTTTTTTCGAACCATCATTTATCCCATGCAGCAAGTGCGTTCTATGTCTCGCCTTATAAAGAAGCTGCGATATTAACTATAGATGGTGTGGGTGAATGGGCAACCTCGACAGAGGGTATAGGCAAAGATTTAGATATAGAGATACGCCGTGAACTGAGGTTTCCGCATTCATTAGGATTATTATACAGTGCTTTTACATATTATCTCGGGTTCAAAGTTAACAGTGCAGAATATAAAGTTATGGGATTAGCTCCGTATGGTGAGCCTAAATATGTGGATAAGATAATGAACGAATTGATTGATGTAAAAGAAGATGGCAGTATTAAAATGAATATGAGATATTTTGCTTATGATTATGGTCTTAAAATGACTAATGAAAATTTTGATAAGCTCTTTGGTCAGCCCCCGCGTATCCCTGAGACTGAACTTACTCAATTTCATAAAGATATGGCAGCAAGTCTCCAGAGAGTAACAGAGGAGATTATGTTAAAGATGGCTATAAATTTAAGAAAAGAGACCGGGATGAGGTATTTATGTTTAGCTGGTGGTGTTGCACTAAATTGTGTAGCAAACGGCGAGATATTAAGACGAGCTGGTTATGATGATATATTTATTCAGCCAGCAGCCGGAGATGCTGGCGGTGCGCTTGGTGCTGCACTTGTTGTTAATTGCGGAACACTTAGATTACCAAGACCTGAACCATTGACTGATGTATTTTTAGGACCCGAGTTCTCAAAAGAAGAGATATTAAAGACACTGAAGAAGTTCAAGGCTGTTTACAGGGAGTATGAGTACGATGAATTAATAAAAGAGGTAGCAGAAAGGATTGAGAAACAGCACGTAGTTGGCTGGCTTACTGGCAGGATGGAGTTTGGACCGAGGTCGCTTGGAACGCGAAGTATCTTAGCAGATGCAAGAAACAAAGAGAACTGGCAGAAAGTAAATCTTAAAATAAAGTTCAGAGAAAGTTTCAGGCCGTTTGCACCAACTGTGCTTGAAGAAAGAGTCAATGAATATTTTGAGCTTGATAGACCGAGCCCATATATGCTCCTTGTTGCTGATGTAAGAAAGGAGATACGAGAGGATAAGCAAAGAGCGGTCCCTTCAATAACACACGTTAACAATTCCGCAAGAATCCAGACAATAAACAGAAAGCAGAACCCGATATATTATGATTTACTCAAGGAGTTCGAAAAACGTACAAAGTGTCCGGTAATAATCAACACCTCATTTAATGTCCGGGGTGAGCCCATAGTTTGTACCCCTGAGGATGCGTATCGTTGTTTTATGCGCACGCATATGGATACGCTTGTATTGGGACCATTTATTTTAAACAAAGAAAACCAGCCATCGTGGCACGAGGAAGTCGACTGGCGCATTATCTATGTGCCTGATTGATTTGGCTTTTCTTTATAGATAAGATACCACAATATTAAAGAGGTGTAGTGCTCCCCGTTTGTCGAGACATTTTTTAGTAAATTTTCGGCACATTTTGACCTGACCATTCTAATCAGAGGAGCAGTATATAATTACCCCTGAAACAAAAGCTATGATTCTGTTGAATAGTGATGAAAATAACATCAATTGAAAACATCCACATAATAAAATAAATATTAATAAAAGAAAATAGTTACAAGAGAGTTTATAAGAACATTTTAACGTAAAAAAAATATAGGATATGTAACTTAAAAATCCGATTATACCATATTCTACTAAAATCTGGATATAATCAGAATGGAGGTCATCCCATAAAGAGGTTTTTAACCAATCAAAAGCATATTTATTATATACAGATTCGATATGTCCCGGACCAACACCCCAAAGCCAATTATCGAGAAACATCATAAGACCCATCTTCCATAAGATGAAACGCATCTTTAAACTCGGGTCATCAATTGTATTAATATAAAGTTTATATCTTGATATTAAGATCATAATAATAAAGAAAATCATTAAAACAAGTATTCCGGATATTATTTTATAATTAAGTTTATTTTTATATAAAATATATGGTAAAAGAAATACTAATAAAATAAAAGTAATCCTGCTTTGAGTTTTATAGATTCCAAAAAGTAGTATAACAATAACAAGTAATTTAAGATATTTAACATTTTTGGACAAGACATTTAAGATAGCAAAACCCATCAAAGAGCCAAAGAGGCCTGGGTGTAGAGGGTGGATAGCCATATAGAGTCTGGAACTTTGGTCGTAATTTTTAAAAACAATTGATATAATTTCAAGCACCAGTATTTCTACTAAAAACATCAAAGATAATTTTTTAAAATCGTTTATTGAAAAATCAAATATTGAAATAGGAATAATAATTAAAAATGACAGAAACCTTTTGGATCTTTTCAAAGCAAGCAAGCTATCTGGTGCGAATAATGAGATTATAATTATCACCGATAAAAAGAGCCAGGTAGGCCAATAATTTTTTAAAAAACCGGAAGATTTAATTTTAAATAACGAAAGAAAAATTAAAATCGTAAAGAGTGTATCAGCTAATGTAATAGAGAGCGGGATAGATAGAAACCATAGAATGATAAGAGATTTTGAAACCTGTGATAATCTGTCCTTATTCATAAGTGATTTCTATAAAAAATAGATTGATTAAACAAGAAAATATATTAAATATATAATCTATGCCTTTAATAGATACCTTAAAGGAAATCAGATATACTTTAATTATAACAATAGGAATTTTATTCATAGAAAATATATATGTAAAAATTATATTCTGGTTATTTGTTTTTGCATTAATATATTATAGGAATTCGTATATAGTTTATATGGCTGTTATATTATCATTTTTTGAAGGCAGTGGTAGTTTCTTTATAGAACGTTTTGATTTTTACATCAAACCGCTTCATATAGTTGCCGTGTTCTCAACCATATATCTACTATTACAATACGGTAAAAAAATATCAAGATATTTTTTAGAACCGGTTTTTATGCTAAGCATAATTTTCATTATATCGGGTTTTCTGCCGTACATCTATTGTCAGCCGGCTAAAAGTAATATAAGGTTTATATTAAACTATTTCTCGTTATTCTATATATTTTTAATCGTTTCCATATTATTTTCATTTATTGAAGTTAAGGAAGAGATTATATTCGATTTACTAATCGCGTCGTTTATCATTCATATAGCGTATGCTATTTTCGTGATAATATTTGATAGAGAAAAATTATGGTACAGGTTGCTTTTTACGCGTGAGTATCATTCTACGAACTATCTTTTGTTTCTATCGGCGATGTATTACTATTATGCATTCAGTAGAAATTATAAAAAAGTATTTTTTTTGTTTCTAATATCAGTTTTTATGCTTTTTTATACCAAAGTCAAGATGGGGATTGTAAGTTTGCTATTGATTATATTAATAAGTTTTATTGTGAATATGAAAAAGAAATTCAAAATTAATAAAATTATTTTTGTGGTCGCGATACTTTTTATTTTTATTGTTCCTCTATGTATCGATACAGCAGTGAGATGGGATAGTTACCTGTTTATAACACACACAAATTCGTATAAGGATAGAATAAGATTTTATAGCCTATTTTTTGATACGATGACGTTAACATCATTCATTTGTGGCCGTGGGGCATACGGGATCGGGACGACTATCCATAATTGGTTTCTTGACATATTAAGTGAACGCGGGATATTTGGGTTGAGCTCGTTTATAGGCATATTTTTATTTATAATTAAAACAGGGTTTAGTTTAGAAAACAGACATATTTTGTATACGCTTATAAGTTTTGGGATGATATCGAGTTTGCTACAGGGGTTGGCATCTGGTCATCACTTTGTTCTTTTCCATTTCTGGGTTATGGGAGCGGTTGTTTATGGAAGATATTTAAAAAATAAGTATAATAAAGATATATGAAAGATAGTATAATATTTTTTATAACGCGCATAATTATTTTAGTGGTGGGTTTCATTACAAATGTTCTTATTGCGAGATGGTTGGGGCCCTCGGGTAAAGGATATTTTGCTCTGTTTACTCTGGATATAGCTGTTATTTCGATGATATTTGATTGCGGGCTTTCAAATGCCAATATTTATTTTTCAGGTAAAACAGGATCAATACCAGATATTCACTCAAAAATAAAGAGCAATACTTTTTTTCATCTATCAATTATTTTCTTTCTGACAATATTATGCGCTATAATAATGGAAAAAGTTCATAGATTCAATATAGTTATCTATTTTTTAGGTATTTTCTGGGTCAGTGTGGAAACGATACTTTTAAGACTATTCATTGTGGACGCCGAAACAAAATTTTTTAATTTTTCGCTGGTTATAAGGTCGATAACCTTTTTAACAACATTAATATTTTTTAAAGAATTTATTATAAGCAATGTTAATAGAGTGATAGCATTTTGGTGTCTTTCGTATGCTGTTGAGATATTCTATATTTTGTCTAACTTAAAAGAAAAGAAATATGTTTTTAAAATTGACTGGAAGGTTTATAAGAATACTCTAATATGGGGTTTTAAATCGCAGGTAGGAGTGTTTTTTCAACTCTTAATTAACCGAACAGCTTATTATTTTATAAATTTATACTGCAATAAGTCAGAGGTTGGATTATATTCAGTAGCGTTGCTTATCGCAGAAACGATATGGCTGCTCCCGGATTCGGTAAGAATAATTCTTTTAAGAATACAAAGTAGCGAAGCAAAAGGAGAGAAAGAAGATATTACACGGTTGATGCTTCGAAACATATTTTTTATATCTATAGTTATTGTGACTGTATATTATTATATAATGCCTATTATTGTGCCGATTTTCTTTGGAGATACCTTTTATAAGAGTATTATTTATTTCAATTATATAATAATAGGTGTGATAGCAATGGTTCCAGTAAGAATAATATCTGCAAATCTTCTCGGCAATGGGAAAGCTGGTCTTGTCTCACTGATAACAGCAATACATTGTATGATTCTTTTAATATTTTATTCTGTATTTGGGTATTTATACTTTATATATGGGATTATTTTCTCATATATTATAAGTAATTTTATAGTTATGGTCATTATGATATTTTTTTATATAAGATTTAAAAATGCAGAAATAAATGAACTTCTAATAATAAAGAAAGGGGATTGGAAAAGATTAAAAACCTTATTTAGTTATAATTTAAAGCAGATTATAGGCTCATCCATCCATGATGGTCCTATTTTGAGATGAAGGTGTCGCGTCAGTGCGACACTTTTATATTGATTGCCACTCTCGTGGCAATCGCAAAATAACTGACGCTGATTGATTATGAAGATTCTGTATATACTTGATCATAAACCAACACTATCTGAAACCTTTATTACAAACGAGATAAATAGCATACAACAAAATTTTCACGAGATTAACTTGAATGTCTTTACTATTAGAGAAAATCCGCTGTCATTTACTCTCGCTTCCTTTAAAAATATGCTTGACTTTTCAACTTACAGGGAATCACTAACACTTCCATTGAAATTGCTGAAGTTAGTTTCAATTATAGAGGAGTTTAAGCCGGACATTATACATTGCCATTATGCGTCAGCGCCTGCATCAGTTGGTTTATGGCTATCAAAGAGGTATAATATTCCCTATGGGTTTACCTGCCACGCACGAGATTTGTTTGTAGATGCAAAAAATTTAAGAAAAAAAATAGAAAAGGCTGAGTATGTTATCTGTATCTCTGAATATAATAGAAATTATATTTATGAAAATTTTGGTAGAATAGATAATAAAATATACGTTAACTATTTAGGTGTTGAGATCCCTAAACTGCCAAGAATCAATTTATTACATAAAGATAATATTCAAATCTGCACTATTGCAAGGAGTGTAAAGAAAAAGGGTGTAGATAATGCAATTCAAATGACCGCATATTTGAATGAAATGGGTTATAATACGACTTTGCATTATATTGGGAATGGTCCCGAATACAATAATCTGGTTAAGTTAAGCACAAGATGTGGAATGAAAGGCAAGGTAATATTTTATGGAGCACTTTCTAATAATGAAGCTATGAATATTCTTGAGCAATGCTCGCTCTTTGTTTTATTAGCATTAATTGATTCTCAGGGTGATCGTGACGGTATACCGGTTTCTTTTATGGAAGCGATGGCAAGGGGTATCCCGGTAATAGCTACTGCTATTTCAGGCATCCCTGAAATAGTTAGAAACGCTGAAAACGGCTTTTTAGTAGAGCCGGATAATTTTCAAAATATTGAAAATATTATCAGTCAGATTATCCAAGATAAAAAATTATACGAAACGCTATCAATAAATAGTTATAATACGATTAAAGAAAAATTTGATTTAAAGACAAATATAAAAAGACTTGTTGAAATATTAAAAGAAAGTAGTTTGTAAAACATTTCTTTATTTATTTTTAATGTTAGTAATATCTTCTATATCTTGTGGCCTATTGCTAATATGGAATGGTCACTCTCAATTGAAAAGATAAGAGATTTCTTTTAAAACCCTATTTTAAGGAACTTGTTTGAAAATTTTATAAAACTAGCTTTTTAATGCTCGTAATTCTTTAAAAATCAAGCTTAAAATTTTTCAGAGACCTCAGATAAAATTATTCTACAACCGCGGTCTCCTGTAAATAAAATACCCGGGTTATACCATCGTCGTTTAATAATTTCCACACATTCTGTGATTGAATATATTCGAGTTCATTATTATGGAGTTCTTTTCCTTTTAATGAATCAGCGATTAAAACAATACCATTATGAGCAAAGTTTTTTATGATATGTTCTGGTAATGGATTGGATAGAGATGGTCTAAGGAGTAAAACATTTTTATTTTTTAAGAAGGGATAGTAATGGCGTTTACCAAGGATTAAAAGAGAAGATGTATCTGCATAGCGATCGGTTGATAAAATTACAGATGAATTGAAGGATTTATATTCAGGTGTATATGGTTCAAAAGTAATGTGGTAGAATAAAAACGATAGAATGAAATAAAATATAAACAGGATTAATGATAATTTATTAATAAAATTTGGGTAATAATTTTTAATAAAGGATGTAATAGATAAGATTAAAATAGGATATAAAGGAAAGATGAATCTTCCTGATTCAGTAAATCCAGTAAACGGAAGAGTGAGCAAAGGTAAGGTAAAAACGACAAGTAAATGTGGATTAGTTTTATAGTAATTGAGCAGTCCGATTGAAATTATATAATAAAAGATTATAATTAATGGGATGGAAAACAAAAAAACGAATTTTTGAGAGATACCATATTTAAGCAGCGGGAAAAAGAAATAACCAGGGTAATACTTTATAAAATAAGAGATAATAATTTTCAGAGTATCAACGTTGACCAGAAGATATTGATAGAGGTTTAAGAGATATCCAATCCCAATTATTATAAGTAACCATATTATTTTAAATATTTTATTTTTTAAAAAAATTAATGGATTGATTAAATAAGAGAATAGAAATATCAGAGCATAGAATCTTCCTGAGTTATCAAAGAAGTAAAGGATGACGATGCATACCGTAGAAATTATTGAGCCAGACAAAGTTTTATTCCACATACCGTACAATATGAGAACGACTAATAACAGCAAGCCAGTTTCAGGCAATATTTGTGAGCTATAATATATAACAAAAGGGGATAAACAATAGAGTATTAATAATAAAGAACGAGACAGGTTCAGGCTACGTCCTATATATATAATAAAAACAAGTGATATAATTGTGAATAATAAAGAGAGTATTTTGATAGATAGGAGATTAGAATTTATATTTGGCACTGACTTCGTGGGCACAAAGAATGAAATAAGCAGTGGATAGAGTGTAAAAGGCACTTCTTTTGGCGGGATAACAGGATCGATGAAACCAGATTTTTCAGCGATTTCTTGCGCAAGAAAAAAGAAATAACAATCATCACCATGCATACTGAACGATGGCTGGAAATATTTTAGGATAAAAGATATAAAAATGATTATAATAGAAAGATGAAGGCCTGTTTTCAATTGAATTGACAATTTTTTATTCATATTAAATTATAATAAAGTAGAAGTATATGTAAGAGTCAAGGATATTTATCAATGAGGATTCTGCAGGTACAGGGGAATTCAGGGTTTGGTGGGAGTGAAATAAGTACATATCTTCTTTCAAAAGGATTAAAAGAGAGAGGGATAGAAGTAGTGGTTGTTATTCAGCCAGGTGGGCCTGTTACAGAAGAACTTAGACAGATCGGGATTAAAACTTATGAAATAGATTTGTTAAATAAATGGAACTTCGGATCAACTTTTAAATTAATTAATGTAATTAAAAAAGATGATGTAGATATAATTCATTCGCATTTAAGGAACGCTGATTATCATTCATATCTTTCCACGATATTTCATAAAAAGCTCCCTTTGATAACAACCATACATGATTTTTTGTTTTTAGATAAAAATGGATGTGTAGATAGCGGACTATATACGAGAATATATAAAAGAATATTAGAAAATAATTTTGAGTTCATAGTTACAATATCAGAGAGCATAAGAAAAGACTCTCTTGAAAAACTCAATATAAAAGAGGATAAACTGATAAATATATACAACTGTATTGATACAACTATGTTTAATAAATTTTCGGATCAGGATGATAAGACATGGAAAGCAAAGATAAATTGGGATGAAAACTATCAATACATAGGTTTTATTGGAAGGATGACGAGACAGAAGGGCCATCTTTTTTACTTGAAGGCATTCAGGGAAGTTTTAAAAAAACATCATAGAACCAAGACCGTTTTAATAGGTGATGGTCCGCTGAAAAAAGAGATTGATTCATTAATTAACCGGGACGATCTGTTAAAGAATAATGTCATCACATTGGGTTATCAAAGAAATTTTTATGCTTTGTATAAAATATTTGATGTAGTAGTTATACCTTCTTTGTGGGAAGCATTCGGCCGCGTTGCATTAGAATCATTAATTTGCGGAACACCTGTAGTTGCGAGTTGTACCGGTGGTCTAAAGGAAATAATTAATGATGGTCAGAACGGCTATCTTTTTAAGCCACAGGATGTAGCGGATTGTGCTGATAAGATATGTAAGGTATTAAAAGATAGATGTTTAAAAGATATAATGGGACAAAACGGTGTAAAAACAGTTATTGAAAAATATGATTTACCGCGGTTTATATCAGAACATATTAAAATTTATGAAAAAGTTATGCTTTAACAATTGTCAGAGCGATGATTTTAAAGCCTGCGGCAGGTCGCAAGCTGTAGGAAGATTTATAAAGAAAGTATAGCAGTTCACCTATATCTCTTCTGGCAATAGTTGTGCACAGTGAATTACCGCCAAAACATCTATTTGATCCGGTTTTATCCGATAAATAATTCGATATGGCTTCTCTATCACTTCGCGTATGTCATCTACTTCATATTCTGATACCATACGCCCTGACATTGGAAAGTCTGCTATCTGTTCTGACCGTCTCGTTAGCCGATCTACCATCCGTTTAGCATATACAGGTGAATCATGGGCAATATATTCATAAATATCCACAAGATGTGTTATTGCATTATTTGTCCAATGTACTCTCATTTTGATAGTCCAAATTTAGCACGGACTTCCTTGACATCTGTAGTCCGACCAGCCTCACTATCTTTAAGCCCTGATTCGATAGCCTGTCGAACATAGATCTCATCCATTAGGTCGTCCCATGTTGCATCTTTGGGCAGCTTCTCTAACAGATGGTATACTTCCTCTTTGATATTAGTAGGTTTCATTGTTCAAACCTCCATTCTAAGTATTTATGGTAATGCATGTATAACCTAAAAATTTTGACAAATGAGCCTGTGTTGCACAAGTCTTTTAAAATCTTTTAATAAACAAATTGTCTAAAAAAATCAAGAGAATTCTTTGGGGAGTGGCAATATGATTATACTGCTCCACTGAAACGTGAGACACTTTAAAGGGGAGTACTCATGAGCGCGGTTTGCGCTCTACACAACGTATGAAAAACCAGATGTTTGTTTATCTTGCTTCTTGCTTCTACTTGATATCATTAGAGTTACAATGTTTTTCAGAGGAGAGACCCAAAAGACATATTTTGACAAAATTTGTAGTTTAAAATTATATTAAAATATAAGGTTGTTTGCTAACTTATGTAAGATGCTCTATATCAGAACATATTAAAATTTATGAAAAGGTTATGCTTTAACAATTGTCAGAGCGATGATTTTAAAGCCTGTGGCAGGTCGCAAGCTGTAGGAAGATTTATAAAGAAAGTATATAAGAAAGGTTATATATTAGATATCGGTTGCGCAAGTGGTTATTTTATAAGAGATATACTACGAAAATATGGATGTAAAACACTTGGGGTTGATATCAATTTTACTGATATTTTAAGAGCCCGCAGTTTTTGTGATAAAGTAGTTGTCGCTGATGCCTGTAATCTGCCATTTAAGAATTGTTCGGTTGAAACGATTGTATGTATGGAAACATTGGAACATATTAGTAATGATGATGCGGTTTTACAGGGATTTGATAGAATAATTAAAGAGTCGGGATATCTTGTTATAACCGTACCATCAGCTAATTTAAGATATCTTGATCCTGTGAATATACTTTATAAAATTAAATCAACCGTAGGTATGAAATCAACTCATTTTCATTTAAGACATTATAAAATAGATTTTTTTTGTAAGAAACTTTCAAATTTTGATTTGATTGAATATAGACATTATCAATTGTTTACAATCTGGATCAGTATACTTTATGGTTTAGTTCCATCCAGGATAAGAAATTTATTGAGAATATTTTTAGATCCGATTGTAAATATTGAATATAGATTTAGTTATCCTTTAGGTATATGCTTATTTTCTGCTTTTAAAAAGAAGTAGCAGTATCCAAAAAATGATGACAGACTTGCGATTGCAATAAACGGACAGAATGAAATGAAGTATCTTTTATAAAACGCTGAATATGGTAAAAATATATGAATAGGGAAAAATAATAAGCGTAACACAAAAAAGAGCAGTAAAATAAAGACATTTTGAGGATAACCGATACCTCTATGGGGATATAATTTTGATTCGAATGCATGGCCAAAGCCGTAATAAAAATGGGTTTTAATAAAATCAACGAGCGTTGCTGGAGGATAATGCTCTATTGTTACATTTGGTACTACTGTGAATTTTAAATTTGCGAGTGCCATCCTATAAAAGAATTCTGTATCTACGCCTTTTGGCATATCTTCTCGAAATAAACCAATTTTATCAAAGACGTGCTTTTTTATTGCGATACAGGTGGTTGAAATCAGAAGCCAGTATTTTCCTTTTAATGGCAGTTCGCATAATTTGAATTCAGAGGGTGGGGTTATGTTATATAATGGAACCTCGTGTCCGATTCTTTGCTGGAACCAATTCACCCCTTTTTCAGGTACTGAACGAACGATACCGCAGGCAGAGGCTTCGGGTAGTTTTTCTAAGCCATCTATCATCTGTTTAAGCAAGTCATTTCTATTAAGTTCTATATCATCATCTAAAAAAATATAGACGTCAGAGTCAGGATGTTTGGATATGCCGGTATTCCTGGCTTTACCATTGGGATAAACATTTTTTATTATTTCAATCTCAAATTTAATATCTATTTGGTTTTTAAGATTATTTACAAGCCTGGTTTCGTCACGGATACTCGGAATTATAGCAGTAATTTTCATAAATTTTATAAGGAGCTTATTTTCACTGCAACTTTCAGCAGAAAGAGTTCAGCTGGCAAAGAGAAAAAATCGTATCTGAAGCGAAGCTTTGCAATCGGGCTGTAAATCTTATGAAATCTCCTTTGTAGTTCTGTCATTCGTGAAAACGCATACTGGCTTGAGAAGGCTATGAGCCTGTATTTTTCAGAAAGCCAGGGAAGAATAACACCAAAACGAGTCATTGAAATATAGTCATTTCTTTTAACAGGTATTTTAAATCCTGCGTTAACTGAATCGTTCCACAAATGAGTGTTTGGATATGGGGTGTATAACTTTATACTGGCATTAACATATTTATATTTTGAAAATAGATTCTTGATGAAATTAATTGTTAAATCAATAGTTTTATCTGTTTCAAATGGGAATCCGATGATAAAACTTAAATCAGTATTTATTCTATATTTAGAGAGAATTGAGATTGCGTTTTCTATTTGTTCTATGGATAAGTTTTTGTTAATTTTGTTGAGAGTTTCTGAGGAAGCGGATTCTACGCCGATAAATATTTTTTTGCATTTAGTTTTAGAGACAAACTGAGCGAAGTTATTATCAACAAGCTCGGCTCTGATCTCTGCTGACCAGGGTTTATTTATCAATTCAATTATATTTTTACCCCGCTCGAAATTAACAAAAAAATGATCATCACAAAAATCAACTGACTTGGGGCTGAATTTATGGTTTATTCTATCAAAGAGGTCTTTAACCCACTCAATCGAATGTGGCAGCCAGTTCCGCTTATATACTGCAGGACAATAGCAGAACCCACAATCATAGGGACAGCCCCTGCTTGTGATAAGAGGAAAACTCGAAATGTTATTATATTTAAAATTATCGATAATTTTGTCAGCGAATACATAGTTATCGATATCATTTAGCTGGTAATTAGTAAACAAACATTTAGTATCTGATCTTTTAAAAATAGTTAAATTCTCATCAAGAGAAATTTTATCACAAAAGCATTGATAAAATTTATTTATAAATTCTTCGCCAAAACCGATACATCCATAATCAAAAGGCATATCATTAAATATAAGTTCTTGAAATAATGATATATGCGTGCCGCCGCAAAGAACAGGAAGTTTGGGATATAAAGATTTAATTTTATTTATTAGACTATAAGTGAAAGATATAGAGTGGTCAGTGACCAAACTAAAGCAGAGTAGTGCTGGTTTTTCATTTCTTATACTCTTAAGAAGAATAGAAGTTTGCTCAGGTTTTATAAAGAATATCCTGTAGGGTATCTTATCTTTATCAAGTGATGCGGCAAGATAGAACAAACTGTATGGTGGGTAAGAAAGCAGACTGCTTATTTTAATGAGAAATACAGGATTCATAAAATACCTTTAAAGTTTTATCTAACATAATTTTTTCCGAGAAATTGTTTTTTATAGTGTTTTCCGCATTTTTTTTTAGGAAATTATACTTTTCAATTGATGATACAATTTGTTTAATAAGTTGTAACCAGGAATCTATTTTTTGGGGCTTGATTAAAAAACCATTAAAACCATCTTTGATAACTTCATTAACCGCGCCTGTTTCTGTTGAAACTACAATAAGTCCGCAGGCCATTGCTTCCAGGACACGAAACGGCAGACCCTCACCCATGCCACGAGAAGGGTTAATAAATATATCCCACTTTGAAATAATATCTTCAGGGTTATCAATAAATCCATAAAATTTTACTCTATCATTATATTTCGAAACAAGCCTCAGGATACTATTTTCAAGCGGCCCTTTTCCGGCTATCTCAATTTTAATTTTATTTTTTAATTCTGATAAAAAGAGATACTCGGCAAATTTAATAAAATCGCTGATGCCTTTTGATTCTGTAAGCGAGGATATTGTACCAATATAAATTGAATCTTTTGCTTTTAAATCAGGTTTAAATTTACAGGTATCTATACCGTTATAAATTAGTTCTATTTTATCTTCAGTAACACCTATATTAATTAGCGAATCTTTACCTTGTTTTGAGATGGCGATTATTTTTTGGGGTTTAGCAGCATTTTTAAGATAATAGTATTTTAACACAGGATTTTTTGTTATCCAGAATGGGAGAACGCCGTGTTCAGTCCAGAGTATAGGCACCCCCATCTTTGAAAAATATTCAGTAAACAATATTTTTTCTTTTAGATACTGCATAAAAATCAGCTCTGGATTATATTGTTGAAAATGTGGTTTGAGATTTTTAATAAATTTGTTTTTTAATAAGAGATCAAAATGCAATGATAACCCGCGGTATTTTGCAAGTGGTTTACCAAAAGGGAGTATAACGTAATCATAATTTTTTAAGTATTTTTCAAGGGAGCCTGCTAATATTAATACCTTTACAGAAAAGGTATTTTTAAGCAGAGCATTAATGAGAGTTATGGCATAACGTTCCCCACCACCAATCATATCGCTTAATAAAAAAAAGAGGACTTTTCTCATTGATGTTTATCCGTAATCTTTTTCCTGCATTAGTGGTCTGGCCACACTATGCGACGCTGGTGGTATCCCATCAGCTATTGCTGCAGTAGAACTTACTTTAGAAGCAAGAAGCAAGATTAAAGAAACTCTACCGAAGACTGAGGGGATACTCAGTTACTTTAAATTATCTTCTTGTAAATTACAAATAATTTTCTTATGATTATATTTATGAAAATACTGCATTTTTTAAGGAAAGATATACTTGGTGGTACTGAAAAGTCTGTAATTAATATCGCTTCTGGACTTAAGGCTCGAGGATTGGATGTCTCGGTTGCGATACTGGAGGGCAAGGCTGATGTATCAAGAATATTAAAAGAGAAAGATATAAAGTGTTACTTATTCGACACTTGTTATAATATCTCTGACATAACCCTTTTTTTCAAAATTAGAGATTTATTTAAAAATAATAGTTTTGATATAGTTACATTTTATGGATTAAAATTGAATTTAATCTCAAGGATATTAAGAAAAACAGGATGCAGAATACCTGTACATCTTGGCGGGCTGCGAAGTATATATCCATCTGATTCAGCTTCTGATTTACATATATTAATAGACAAAATTACTTTCAGATTTAGCAATGGTTATATATCAAATTCTAAAAAAGCAGTTGAATTTCTAACAGCAAAAGGGTTTCCAAAAGAAAAGATGTTCTATATTCCGAACGGGATTGAAAGAATTAGTATTGAGATTAAAGGAAGTAGAAACGATTTTTATAAAAAGTTGGGGATTAACGTTAATGACAATGACACTGTTTTAATTTCAGTTGCTAATTTAAGAGAAGTGAAAAACCATTTGTTTATGTTTGAGGTTTTCAAGGGGCTATTAAAGGAATTTGATAACGTAAAACTTATTCTTGTGGGGGATGGACCATTGAGAGAAGTATTAAAAGAAAAGGTAAAAGAAATAACGTGTGAGGAAAAGATTTTTTTTCTCGGGAAACAACTCGATGTTTTTGAATTTTTGGTTCATTCTGATATTCTTATATTAACCTCGAAATGGGAAGGGTTGCCTACATCGATTATGGAAGCCTCTGCTGTTGGATTGCCTGTAGTATCAACGAATGTCGGTGGCATTAGTGAACTTGTGATTGATAAGAAAACAGGGTTTTTATTAGAACAGGGCGATTTAAACGGATTTGTAGAAAGAATAAAATATTTAATACAAAATAAGGAAATAAGAA
>JBFMHD010000005.1:0-31588 GCA_040752395.1 Candidatus Hydrogenedentota bacterium | reverse complement strand
AGATGATATGTTGGCTTCAGGCTCCGGGCTTCGGGCTCCAGCCGGCTGTAGTCCGTAGCCCGTAGCCTGTAGCCCGAATTATTAGAGTTACAGCGTTTTTCAGAGGAGGGGTTAATTTTATGGCTATTGATAAAAAAAAGTTTAGTGTGGTGGTACATTCTGACGCTGTGGAATTAAAAATATTTAAACCCCAGCCAGGCCGAAGCATCTCTATCGGTAATATTTTCATTACAAGGGGTGATGATGCGCCTAAAGTAAATCAGATACTCGGTATGTTTGATGACAAAAACGGAGAATTGAAAAATGTTACCAGAAAATCCAATTTATCAAAAAATCAGCTCGAAATTAAAAATGACGAGGATGATCCAGATTACCTCTCTCTAAAAATCAAAATGGACAAAAATAGTGCAACGTTCATAAATACTCTTACTATTACGCGTTATTTTAATGGAATGCTGGAAGTTGGTAAACCTTTTGAGTTTGATTCTGGTATATCTCCTGCTAAAGATAAAGACGCAACATCAACCGATAACGAACTGCCTACTTTTGAAAAAATAACCACTGATTTAGATTTCGACACTGATAATTTTTTGAAAGCTTAACAATCTCTCTTGCCCCTCGCTTCTTGCTTCTTAATATGATCCCACTATATTCATTAAATATAAAAGAACTTAAAGAATGGTTTGATAGACAGGGAGAAAAACCGTTTAGATTGAGTCAGTTACTTCAATGGATTTTGAAACAAAATATTAACGATTTTAATGAGATGACCAACCTCAATAAACTACTGAGAAAAAAACTGAGTGATAGTTTTATTCTTCAACGCCCCTTTTTTGAAGAAACTTATTTTTCAAAAGATGGCACAGGTAAAGGTGTTGTCAAACTTTATGATAATTCTATTATAGAAACAGCTCTTATACCTGATATTGACAGGGTTACGGTCTGTGTATCTACACAGGTGGGTTGCAAATTTGGATGTGAGTTTTGTGCTTCAGGTAAAATAAAATTTGTTAGAAATCTTACCACCCTTGAGATAGTTGAGCAGGTGAATTTATGGAAAAGGAAAGGATTTAATATAACGAATGTTGTTATGATGGGTGTTGGCGAACCGCTTGATAATTATGACAATGTTGTTTCTGCTTATGAATTATTAAAAGACCCTTCATTTTTTGGGTTTGGTACAAGAAAAATAACTATCTCAACTGTAGGACTTATATCTGAGTTGGAAAAATTGACTAAAAATTATACTAAAATTAAGATCGCAATCAGTTTACACAGCGCAATACAGGAAAAAAGAGAAAAGATAGTACCAATAGCTAAAAAATATACCCTTGTTAAAATAAAGAAGTGGATACAAAAGAATCATCTAAAGTCTTCAATAACTTTACAATATATAGTTATACCGCGATTTAATAGCGGGAAAGATGATTTAGATGCTTTAATAAAATTTTGCAAAGATTTACCCCGGGTAAGGGTTAATTTGATCCCATATAATACAATATATAAGGACAGAGAAGAACCCGATGAAAAATTAATTAAAAGTATAGCAGATTATTTATATAGAGAAGGTGTCTGGGTTTCGGTACGTAAATCACGGGGACGTGACATAAACGCTGCCTGTGGCCAACTTCTTGCAAGATAATACGGTATGCATCATCGCAGACCAACTTTGCGACGAAATAAGATTTTTTTATTATTATCTGTTTGAGGTCTATTTTTTTCTAAAGAACGGTTATTTTGATTGTTTTTCAGAAACCCTTTTAATCTCTCAATGTTCGACATCCTTAATACCTCCTATCTTGTCTACTCAGGGCTGGCTTTAGCCATCTTCTTTCTCACTATTATAAGTCATTTCTGTAAAAAAAATAAATAGTATATAAGTTTTATTTTATCATAGGAAAAAAGTACTATAAATATGAGTTCAGAGTTCCGAGCTCCTAACTCCTAACTTTTTCATACTTTGTGCCTTTGTGCCTTTGAAAGTAAGAAGTGAGAAGTAATAAGTATCAGAACAGGTTATTATAGCTACAAAGTTTTTCAGAAGTTGCTTGCAAAATTGTTATAAATATATAAATTATAGGATACTATGAAACGCGTAATCATTTTTATTTTAATCCTTCTGTTCTCTAAATATCAGGTCCATGCAGAAACAAATTATAAAGACGAGATTAAAAAACTTTTTAAGGACATTGGTTTTTATTTGAAAAACACTGAACACAAAGTGATTTTTACAGATGGAAATTTCTGTGTTATTGATGCAGGAATGAACCATGCTGTATTTATAGGTGATGAGATGAACGTCTATAAGAAGATTAAGATAAGGATTACTGATAAAGAAGAAGAACATTTAATACCTCAGGGAGTTATCGGTATAAGAGAAATAAAAGAGCTTACATCATCAGGAATACGAATACAGGGAGAAGGTGTTTTTGAAGTTGGTAACGTTGCTGTAAGAAAAAATAAAATAAAAAATTTGTTTTTATTTTCAGAAGATTTTGAGAAAGATGTTTTTCTAAACAGAGTTCTATTATACTTAAAAGGAATAATAAAAGTAGATGGTATCGAAGCTGAGTATAAAAAAGAAGAGATAGTGGATGTTAATAAAGTTGTTACAAAATATACAAAACAATATGATAGATTGGTTGTTTTAGGTGTGGCTTGTAAAGGTGAATCAATGGATATTGGTGTGGAAATATATAATTTGAAAGATAAATTTATAATAGAATCTAAAGTTGTTTCTATAAAGAGAGATAAAGAAATCGAATTTATTTATATTAGCAGTCATCAGCTGGGCGCAATGAAATGGTTGTTAAATTATGATTTACCGAGAGAAAATGCAAGGGCTGTAAAATTGTATGATATTGATAAAGACGACATACCCGAATGTGTGGTAATTACAGATGAAGAGATAATAATTTATAGAATAAAAAATGATATAGAACCAATATTGATATCATCAAGATTTAAAATTCCTGTGCCTTATCAATCCGTGCTTTTTGAAATTTGTGATATATTCTTTTATGATTTTGAAGGTTGTGGCAGAGAAAATATGGTTATTACGACAAATACTTCTCCTGATGGTAGTCTGATTTACAAAATACAAAAAGAGAGTATTGAATTTTCGAGAAAATTAGAAACAGTCGTCTCAAAAGTTAAAGAAGATAAGATTGTCTCATCACACTTTAAAGATTTTTATTATTCTTCTGATACTACATATATCATAACTTTAGATAAAACCTCAGGTGGTTTTATTATAGATAATTTGAAAATAAATGAAGATTACTCTGATTTAGATATTTTAGATACCGCTATAAAGATTGTTTATATTGATAGGGAAGGCTATGTTAAGGGATTATTAGATAATAATCGTGTTATAACTCTTATTGAAAATCTGATTGTGGGACCAAAATTTGAATACGATAAAGAAAAATATCTTTATTTCACGTCTAATTATCCTGTTGGAGGAGATGATATACTTTATCAATATGAAATTAAAGATAATAAGTTTGAATGTATAAATAAAATTAAATCTAAGGATACTATATGGGATTTATCAGTATTTAAAAAAGATAAAAATGAAGATTATCTTCTTTTGCTTAAAGGAAATAGAATGGGCGGAGATAGAATCGAACTATGGATAGTGAAAAAATGAAGAGAGTATTTTTTTTAATTTTATTAATAATTATTTCGGGCTTCAGATATCCACAGAAAGGGGGAGAGATTCGTATCTCCATCAACTCTAAGATAAAAAATTTAGACCCGATAAAATATCTAAATGATGATGAGAAAATTATTACCAAACAGATTTTTGAACCATTGTTAAGGATAGATGAAAAGGGAAACCCATTACCTAATATCATTACTGATTGGGAGATAAATGATACTGGAATTACTATTCTTGTTTCTTTTAGAGAAGATGTGCGGTTTCATAACGGTAAAAAACTTGACTCAAAAGATGTTAAATTCTCAATCGAAAGATTTGCGAGCCCGGCTATAGATTCGGATAAGAAGTGGGCGTTTTCTATGCTAAAGGGATTTAAAGAATTCAGTCAGGGTAAAAGTTCTGATATCTCAGGCATAAAAATTATTTCAAATGATAAAGTTATTTTCGAACTTATACAACCATACACCTGTTTTTTACAGGTTTTATCAACTGAATTTGGTTATGTTATACCTGATAAAACTGAAAACCTGAATGACCCGGCTCAGATTATTGGCTGTGGACCGTTTATGATAGAGGGATTGGATGAGAAAAATATAAAACTGACAAGAAACCCCTATTATTTCAGAGGTGTCCCTTTCATAGAAAAAATAACTTTCAGCTTTGTGAAAGATGTTTTCGACGGTTTATTAAAATTTGAACTTGGAGATTTAGATTTATATAAAATTCCATACTCCGAATTACAGAGATTAAAAAACGATGCTCTATGGTCTCAAAATATTATAGAGGAAGACAGATTGGGTTTTATTTTTATAGGTATGAATTTGAGAAGTAAAAAAATACAAAATTTGTCATTAAGAAAAGCTGTTTTTATGGCTATAGATAAAGCTGATATATTAAAAAAAGTAACGCAGACCAGAGGCGAAATAATTGACTGGATTATACCTGATATGATTTTAAATCACCCAGATAAAACAGGAGTAGATTATAATCTATTAAGCGCGAGAGATATTATTTACCGTGAGGGCTTGAAGCCGGAATTGACCCTGATGGTAGTTTCTGATAATTTACATTTAAAGAATATAGCTGAGATTATCAGAACTCAATTGAAATCAATAGATATCTCCATAACAGTAAAAGAATGTTATACAGAAGAATTTATCCAATCTCTTAATGATGGAAAAGGTGACATATTTATATTTTCGTTTGATACTTTTTTACCTCATTCTGATGCTGTTCTATTCCCTTTGTTTCATTCCTCCTGTATAAACACTGGTTTTAATCTTTTTGGGTTTTGTGATAAGAGAGTGGACGAGATACTGAATTCAGAACGTCAGGGGATAAGTAACAGCGGCTATGTTGAAGTTGAAAAGTATATCCTGAATCAATATATTATTCTACCGCTTTTTAAATTGCAGAATTTCTGGGTAAGACAACCATATATAGAAAACTTTTATTTTAAACCCTTTGAAGGTTTTTCGTTTGAGAGCGTCTGGATTTTAAAAGGTAGAAAATAATTATGAGATTTCCTATACGTGCTCAATTGATACTAACCTTTATTTTTGTAATCGGCCTGGTTGTAGTTGCAGGTATAATTTATTTCCAGAAAAATTACACAAAAAGATGGGAGCTTAATTATGAAAACCAGTTTAGATTATTGAAAGAGTGGATAAGTTTTGATTTAAGTAATACCATTAATTCATTGAACGATAAGATGAATAGTATTACAAAAAGTGATGATTTTAGAAGAAGTGTAATGGAATATCTTATCTCAATAGAACGTAATGATTTGTATAAGGGTCGGCTCCTTTCCGAATTTATTAAAAATATATTACCCGTATCAGGACTTGATTTTATTGCCTTCTATGACGAATACGATAAATTATTATATTCAAGTGGTAATGTATCTGGTTTACAAAGAAAATCAAGGACAGGTAGAAATGTAACTAAATATATAGCAAATAATAAGAGCGAGGATTTGTTTATTGTTTTAACAGCCCCTGTTAGTATTGGTGATAGGTTTGCGGGATTCTTAAGCGGAGGCATAAATTTACAGGGTTCGCTTACTTTGCTTGAACGAAATTGGGGAGTGAAATGTCAGATAATAACTGAAGAAGGTTTGATAAAACCAAATATTTCAATTATTGAGACTGAGATCCAGGGTTTGAGAATAGGTGTAGAAAAGGATTATGGCGAGTTAGAAAAAGAGCTGGGAATAATAAAATCGACTCTTATAAAAACAGGTGCATTCGCATTCCTTATAACTTTACCACTGATCTATTATTTTAGTGGCAGGTTATCTCGAAGAATTAAACAGCTTTCAGAAGTGGCTTTTGAAATAGGGAAAGGAAACAGAAATGTTAATATAAGGGTTAAAGGCAGAGATGAGATAAGTAGATTAGCCTACGCAATGCGTAAGATGATGGACGATATTGTTCATTTTGAGGAAACATTAAAAAATTCTGAACGTATGGCTGCCTGGCGCGATGTCGCACGGGGAATCGCTCATGAAATAAAAAATTTGTTAAGCCCAATCGAAATCGAAATAGGTAAATTAAAAAAAATTCTAAATAAAGAATACAATATTGATAACAAAGAGGAAATAATAGAAAAGAGTTTAAAAATAGTAGAAGAATCAAGTTATGACATCTCAAAAATGATAGAAAGTTTTAGTGAGTTTGCTAAAATGCCATCCCCTACATTTGCAAAAAATGATATCGTTAATATAGTTGAAGAAACTTTATCAATGTTTGATGATAACAATATAAAAATAATAAAAGAATATCCAGATGATAGATTGCTAATAGATTGTGATAAGTCTCAGATTAAAAGAAGTGTTTATAATGTTATAAAAAATTCAATTGAATCATTTGACAAAGATGAAAAAATTATGATTATAAAAGTTCAAAGGGATGCGGATTGGGTATATTTGTATATCGAAGATAACGGCCAGGGGATGGATGAAGATACTTTGAACAATATTTTTCTACCATATTTTACAAAAAAGAAGACCGGCACAGGGTTGGGGTTGGCTATCGTAGACAAAATAATAAGAAGTCACAATGGACGCATAGAGTTAAGCTCAATCATAGCCAAAGGAACCAAATTCAAAATTTTACTGCCTCTCGAACAGAATTTATAATGAAAATTATAGAAAAATAAAAAAATATGGATAGCTTAAAACAAAGCGTAGATAAATGGTGCCACCGCCGATGTTTTAGCAAAAACAATCAGGATACCGAATAACACAAGCACAATAACTATAGGTGTCATCCACCAGAGCTTCTCTTTTTTCAAAAATTCAAAAAACTCTTTTAAGATATCAAATTTACTACTCATTTTTATCTCCAGAGTTAAAATTATTCTACTTTGTTGTTTTTTATGGCATATTTTTTAATTTTAGTCAAGCGAAAAATTGATTTGTTCGCTTTTCCTCGCTATCCGCTCGGCGCAAAATGTCCGTTCAATTCCTTGGTGGTTTAATCAGTTGCCGGAGGCCGGAATTGAACCGGCACAGAGCCGAGGCCCCGGTGGATTTTGAGTCCACTGCGTCTCCCAGTTCCGCCACTCCGGCACTTGTTATTTACTATTATTTTATATTTTATTAAATGTCAACTATTTATCAAGTACAGCACCTCTTCGAAAACGATGCCGCATAAAATAGTACTAAAGTACCAGTGATAAAATACACATTGA
Source organism: Candidatus Hydrogenedentota bacterium (assembly GCA_040752395.1). Classification (GTDB taxonomy): domain Bacteria; phylum JBFMHD01; class JBFMHD01; order JBFMHD01; family JBFMHD01; genus JBFMHD01. Next base: position 24,231 of record JBFMHD010000005.1, on the reverse strand, counting down.
CTTTTTTTGTAAATTATGTATAATATTATTTAGTAAATTAAGAAGCACGACTCGCGGTGCCTCTTAATAATGGCGTAAAAAAAAGTGAAAAATTTACTTGACAGATCTTTAAAAAAGGAGTAAAATTGTATTTAGTATAAGTAATATATTTTCGATATATTAAAATCTTAAAAAGAAAGGAGGTGTTATAAAAAATGAGAAAATTCTATAGGGATGAAGCGGGTCAGGGTATGGTGGAATATGGGTTAATTGTCGGCTTGATCGCGATTATTGTTATCGCAGTTTTTGTAGCTCTTGGTCCTCAGATCAGCAACATGTTCAAGAGAACTGTTAATGAGAACAATGTTGGTGAAGGTCAAGGCGCACTTAGCGCAGCGATTTATTAATTCTAAAAGACGTTTAAAATTGACTTTTGAAAACCGCAAAGCCCTGCATGGGGAAACCCACGCAGGGCTTTTTAATTTACCAAAGTGGTGCCGAATTAGGGTTTTTATGGATACTTTAAGAATTATAATTTTATTCATTACTTTAATTATAGCAACCATAACAGACATCGCTAAAGGAAAGATATATAATATACTTACTATACCTGTTTGTGTTTTTGGTATAATAATGTCAATAATACAACCCTATGACTTTGCTCTATCACGGCCTCAATCTGTAATGTATTCCTTAGCTGGTTTTATGATACCTTTAGTTATTTTCTGGATACCTTATCGTAAAGGTTGGTTTGGGGGAGGGGATGTAAAACTTATGTGTGCTGTTGGTAGCTTAATGGGTTATATATTTTGTATAAATGCATTGATATATTCTTTTGCTTGTGGATTTTTTGGTTCAATAGTTGTTATGTTACATAGACGAATATTCTGGCAAAAGATTAAGGATATCGCCACTTCATTATATATAATGAATTTATCTTTTGGCAGGATTGATACTGCTGATAAAAAAAGTGTCTACCCTTATGAAATAAATTTCTTAATAGGTATAATAATAATTATAATTTTTGGTGATAGATATTGGATAATCCATTAGTCTTATTAAAAGACAACCTTTTTAAATTATACTTATCTGCCTTTTTTTTGCTGTAAGCACAAGGCTAAGTTAAATGATTTGGTGTGTGGGGGTGAAAAAGCTTGACAAACTCGGTGTAAATGGTATATATAAAACATCATTACGAATGTTCATTAGTCGCAAAGTGATAAATATTATTATGAGTCCAACGGTGTTTCGTTATAAAGGTTACCGATTCTTTTTCTTTTCTCGTGAAGAGAAAAGAATACACATTCATGTTTCATCTGGTAAGGGGGAGGCAAAGTTTTGGTTAGAGCCTTCTGTTTCATTAGTTCAGAATTATAAATTATCCCCAAAAGATCTTCGATACATCCAGAAAATTATCAAGGAGAGAAAAGATGAAATCAAAGATAGCTGGAAAAAGCACTTCCATGGTTGAAGTGCTGAATATCTCTAAACATGGATTTTGGCTACTGGTGCGTCAGAATGAATACTTTCTACCATTTTCAGCTTTTCCCTGGTTCAAAGATGCCAATATATCATCTATTTTAAACGTTGGTTTACCACAACCACATCATCTTTACTGGCCAGATTTAGATATAGATTTAGAGATAGAATCTATTGAATCACCAGAAAAGTATCCACTTGTATATACTTAGAGCCTATCTAAGAGGGGAAAGATTGGAAATTGGAGATTTAAATTTACCGGGACATTAAAGCATAATGACTATATGTTTACGAATCACTAAATCGCTGTTTTTGGTGATAGATATTGGATAATCCATTAGTCTTATTAAAAGACAACCTTTTTAAATTATACTTACAGAAAAAAATAAATATGAAAACTTTATATCTATTATCATTTCTTAATAAAGAGATAAGAGATTCCTTGATTGATTATTATATTTCAGCAAGATTGACTTTTTCCGAAATAAGAATTCTTACTGAAACAATTTTTGATTATAAAAAATCTGATAAATTGTCTCTTATACTTACCTATATAAATAATAGATTGACTAAAAAAGAATTATTTTCTTTACTTAAAAAAGAGTTTACAAGACCATAAAATGAGTGCTTCACAGAGACTTGTACCCAGACGCCAAGACATTGGTAGATAGGGTATAGGGGTTAAGCACAGGACACGGCGATTTACTATGTGGCAGTACTCTGAAAAAGTTAAAGACCATTTCCTTAACCCGAGAAATGTTGGTGTTATGGATAATCCAACTGTAGACGTTGAGGTCGGTTCTTTAGTTTGTGGAGATGCTTTGAGATTACAGCTTAAAATCGACCCGCAAACACAAAAAATTATTGATGCCAGATTTCAAACATTTGGTTGCGGATCTGCTATCGCTTCTGCTTCTGCTCTTACTGAGATGGTCATTGGTAAAACAATTGATGAAGCTATAAAAGTTACTAATAAAGATATTATTGAATATCTGGGGGGGCTACCACAGGAAAAAATACATTGTTCTGTAATGGGTGAGGATGCTCTCCATAAAGCAATACATAAGTATAAAGGAATACCATATAAAGAAGAGGAGGATGACCATACCGCTATTATATGCAAATGCTTTGCTGTATCTGAAAAAAAGATAAGAAGGGTTATACGTCAGAATAACTTAGAGACTGTTATGGATGTAACTAATTATACCAAAGCTGGCGGTGGTTGCGGAAGTTGTTTACCTGAAATAGAAGACATCTTAAAACAAGAGCTTTCTAAAAATGGATAGAGTTATTTATTTAGATAATAATGCTACTACTAAAGTTGCTGAAGAAGTAAGAGATGCTATCTTACCATTTCTTAATGATAAATATGGTAATCCATCATCAATGCATTATATAGGAGCCGAGGCAGCCTCGGCCGTTGAAAATGCAAGAGAACAGGTGGCTTCATTAATCAATGCAGACCCCCTTGAGATTGTTTTTACAGGTTGTGGAACCGAGAGTGATAATTTTGCTATCCAGGGTATCCTTAAAGCCTACCCTCAAAAAAGACACATTGTTACTACTAAGGTTGAACATCCAGCTGTTTTAGAACAGTGTAAAGAACTTAAACGACTCGGATACAATGTTACTTTCCTTGGTGTTGATGAAAATGGGTTGCTTGATATTGAAGAATATAAAAATTCGATAAGAGATGATACAGCCATAGTCTCTATAATGTGGGCTAATAATGAAACAGGTGTGATATTCCCTGTCAAAGAATTAGCAGATATCGCAAAGAAAAGAGGTACAATTTTTCATACTGACGCTATTCAGGCAGCTTCTAAAATCACTATTGATATGAGTAGTAATTCTATAGATTTATTATCTATATCGGGTCACAAATTTCATGCGCCAAAAGGTATAGGAGTACTCTATATTAGAAAAGACACAAAAATAAGGAACCTTCTTATAGGCGGACATCAGGAACGTGGCCGTAGAGCAGGGACAGAAAATCTAACCGGTATAGTTGGCATAGGTGAGGCTTGCAAACTCGCAAAACAAAATATGAATGAAGAAATAATATATATTACTAAACTCAGGGATAGATTACAGCAAGGTATATTACAGAAAATACCAAAAGTAAGAATTAATGGTGCGCTTGATAAAAGATTACCCAATACATTAAATGTTAGTTTTGAGGGTGTAGAAGGTGAATCGGTGCTTTTACTTTTGAGTGAAGACGGTATCTGTGCCTCGACCGGTTCTGCATGTACCTCAGGTTCTTTGGAACCATCACATGTTCTTAAAACAATGAAAATCTCTGAAATGTTAGCATTTGGAGTTATACGGTTCAGTCTATCACGTTACAATACAGAAGAAGAAATTGATTATACTCTTTCTGTGTTACCAGGAATCATTGAAAAACTACGAAAAATCTCACCTTACTGGAAGGGATAAAAGTAATCCCTAAGTTAGAGGTTGGTAAAAAGTTAAAAGTGAAGGAGCAGACCCGTGTGTCTTCCAGAAGCAAGATGCAAGAAGCAAGATATTCGGTTATCGTGAATACGGTATAAAAAAATGATAGTTACAGAAAAAAAGAGTTTACAAGAATTAATCAGTTTACTTGAAAAAAACAGAAATATTTTTATTGTTGGTTGCGGAGCATGTGCTACAGCATGCGCAACAGGCGGCGAAAAAGAGGTTAATGAACTAAAAACTTATCTCTTAGAAAAAGGGTTTAATATTACAGGAACCTCTGTTGTAGAGGTTGCCTGTGATATTCGGTTTGACAGATTGATGATAAGGAATAAGAAAAAAGAGTGGGATAAAGCAGATGCTATAGTTGTTCTTTGCTGCGGGGCAGGGGTCCAGGCTTTACGGGAAGTTACTGATAAAATACTTATACCAGGCCTTAATTCTTTATTTGTAGGAACTATAAAACGATTAACAGAATTCAGTAGTTATTGTTCGCTTTGTGGTGAATGTATCCTGGGATTTACTGGCGGATTTTGTCCCAGAACACGATGCTCAAAAGCCTTGAACAATGGTCCCTGTGGTGGCGCAGTTCTCGGTAAATGTGAAGCTGATCGAGATAGAGACTGTGTATGGGTATTGATATATAATTATTTAAAAGAAAAAGATATGATTCATCTGTTATCCTATATTCGAGAACCGCTACATCATAGTAAAAATAAAGTAATGGTATCCCATTAGAACGTCTGAAAAAATTGTAGTGCGTCTTTAAGAAAAGGTATTTATATTATTTTTAACAAAAATTATTAAAACGGGTCTTGTGACCCTTACTACATAATATATTTTTTCACACGTTCTTAGTTATAGGTGGCGTATTTAGGAGTAAGAGGCAAGATAACGGAGAACGGTGGAGGGCAGTTCCTTGCGGCCGATAGATGCAAGTAGGGGTGGATTTATCCGGCCAGCTGTATGATACAGATGAAACCTTTTAAAGAAGTATTAAAAGAAAAAAAATTTATAGTAACAGCAGAATTATTCCCACCTAAAGGTATTGATATTACCCAATTGATGAATAGAGCAAAGTTTTTATCAGATTATGTTGATGCATTTAATGTTACTGACTCTCAAAGAGCTATTATGCGACTCGGACCACTTGCTATCTGTCATAAATTAAAAGTAGCAGGATACGAGCCGATATACCAATTAACATGCAGGGATAGAAACAGGATCGCTTTGCAATCAGACTTACTACAAGCGAGCCTGCTTGGGATTGAAAACATCTTAATACTTTCTGGCGACCATCCTTTTAATGGTGATCATAAAGATGCTAAACCTGTTTATGATCTTGATCCGGTTACGCTTCTTAGGGTTGCTGACTCATTAAGAAACGGCAGGGATATGAACGGAACTCTACTTAATGGGAAACCTACCTTTTTACTTGGAGCTGTTGTTAATCCTTCGGTTGAACCACTTGATTTACAGCTTATTATGATGAAAAAAAAGATTGAATCAGGTGCATCTTTTTTTCAAACCCAGATAACATTTGATATTAACATATTTAAAAATTTTTACGAGAAGGTTAAGGATTACGGTATTCGTGTTCTTTTTGGCGTATTATTATTAAAATCTTATCAGATGGCTGAGAATTTAAACAAAATGCCAGGAATAAATATTCCCCAGGAACTTATTGAGAGGTTAAAAGATACAAAAGACCCGATTAATGAGGGCATCACTATCGTCGCAAATCTTATTGAAGAAATAAAAATGTTTGCAGATGGCGTCCATATTATGGCCATCAACGCTGAAGAGTATATCCCTGAGATATTAAAAAGAGTAACGTGAAGACCACTTCTCTTTCTTTTTTATTTATCTTATTCCTTGTTATATTAATTCCTTCAAGTTTATCAATAACAGACGAACTGGTCTATTTTGAGATGGGGAAAAATATTATCACCATAGGTAAACCCTGTTTAATAAAAAATAATAATATAATCTATCCGAGGTTTCAAGGATTTTATCCACTTCTTTTGACGCCTTATATTCTTTGTGCTAAATATCTTGGTAAAATATTTTATTTTGTATTTAATGAACAAACCTCAAATATGCTTAACTGGGCTTTAATTCCTTTATTTAACGGAATAATCACTCTTGTTATTTTTTATCTTATCAGGCTTTTTATCAATAGTAGCTACAATATGTCTTTTATTTTTGTCACTTCATGTATACTACTTTTTTATAGTAAAACTTTGTTTATCGAGCCTGTACTTTCTCTTTTTATGTTTTTGTCTGTTATGTTTCTTTATAAACAAAGATATTTATTATCATCTATGTTTATTGCTTTTCTTGTAATATTAAAACCAGTTAACATTATATATACCCCGGTTTTTTATATTTTTTTTCTTCTTAAAAATAGAAATTTATTAAAAAATATAGAATTTTTAGCGATCTCAATACTACTGCCGGTAATACTTCATTTTGCATATAATTCTTTTTACAGAGGAGATTTTTATAATTTCGGATATCAACCTCGATATTATGATACACTAACTAAAGTCTGGGTTCATCAGGGATTCTCGCATTCTATATTAAGAGGGCTTGCTGGCTATCTCTTTTCTCCCGGTAAAAGTTTTTTTATATATAACCCGCTGCTCCTTCTGGCTCTTGCAGGGATTATAAAGGGAATAATTGAAAAACAGATTTTAGCTGTTATGATTTTTATACTATTTTTACAAACAATTTTTTTGTACGCTGGCTGGGCACCATGGGAAGGTGGTTTATGTTATGGTCCACGTTTTCTTCTGATTATAGTCCCGATTTTATCAGCTGGCTTTATATATTTAAAAGATATAACTTATAAAAAAATATTTAAAATCCTATTTGTTGGTTTATCTTCTATTGGTTTTATCATTAATTTTACAGCGAGTATTACAAATGTATATAATGCTTATTTAAAATCAGGCAGATATGGTACCGGGCATTCGTTCAGTATGACTTACAATTATCTTTATGATATATTTAAAGAATTAGTTTATACTATTGCTGATCCTTCTATCTCACCGAATTTAATTTTGAAACTCTTTCCTGACGCAGGACTGTTTCTATTATTACTTTTTACAGGTTTCTTAATTTTCAGTATTGTATTATTTGATTGGAATCGTTCTGTTAGAGGTGATTATACTGCTCCTTCAGCGGGCCGCCAAGGAATATGATGCTTATGAATGACTGGTTATCCACAAATCAAAATTACTATTGCTTTTGTTATTATATATGATGACTTGATGGTTTACTACCTTACATCCCGAATGAATAGACAAACATGAAACGACAATCTGAGCTGATCATCTTCTCATTAATAGCTGCGGCTTATTTCTGCTGGGCAGGGTTATTGCTGGTTCTGTCAAACTCTGAAAACGCAAGGCTGCTGTCAGTCTATAATATGGACGAATACTTTCAGACGATATTAATCAAAGATGCGGTTAATGACCGCAGTCTCTGTGTAACTGGCAAAAGCTACGGATGTTTATATTACAACATTGCAATAATACCGCTCTTTTGCAATAACCTTAAGTTCTTCATCTGGATGAGGGAAATCGATAAAAACAAAATAACCATCAATAAGATGATTAGTAGCATAAAAAAATTCATTATAGATTTTTTTCTTTTGTTCTGAATTTAATTCGATACCTTCATCCAACCATCCAATTGCCACCTCTCCAAGAACTAACTCTTTTATTCTGTTGAAATCACCTGTATGTTTTCTTGCATTATAGATATATTTTATTGCATTACGTGCCATATTATATGGCTCACCACCACTATAAACTGTAATACCAATGAAATCATAGTCTGGAAGTTTTACATACTTTTTCGGCTCGCAGAATCCTATCCCGATCTTACCATTATAATATTTTTTTACCTCGATAAATAGTTTATGAGCGAACTCTTCTATGAGTTTAACAAACTTTTTATGTTCCCAGCAATCCCAGTGCTCTACCCATCCTTCATATTCTACAAAACGGCTTGTCACCACATCTATCTCACGTGAAACCTCGAAACGTTCAACTAAATATTCGTTAGCTATCTTAGCTAGTTCTACTACAGAAACAATATACGCCTCTTTATACTCTTCATAGCTTTTTATGTAATGAGTAATATTTTTTTCTACTATATAAAATCCACCAGAAAGCTGAACTATCAAACCTAACTTATGTGCTAGATTGATAGCATTTATGATTTCATATTTGCGTTCCGACCAGTATTCTCGTCCTCTTTTGAGCAGGTCGAAATCCACAACAATACTTACACTGTTTGCACCTATCTCCTTTGCCTTTTTTAAAGGTATATCTATAGGATACTGAAGAATAATATAACTACCTTTGAAGAAAGTAATATCAGTTTTAGGTCCTGGAATAGGTTCAGAACTAAAATATGGTAAATTTTCAAATCCAATCTGATTTTTACTATTAAAATTAGACGATTCTAATAACTTCTTCTTATAGACACGTTTTTGGAATTCTTTTGTCTCCCGTTTGATTGTTGGTATACCAACAAAAATAAAAATCAGAATAATTGCTAAAAACAAAATTATCTTTTTTCTCTTCATTTTTGTTACTTATATATATTGAATTTCCTCTATAAAACTAAAATCTATTAAACTATATACACCATAAATTATATTTAAGAATCAATTTTAATGCAAGAAAGAATTAAATTTACTGGAACATCATCAACGACAAAATCCCATGGATTGGGGTATGGAGCAAAAGAATATATTTAAAAAATTTTGAAAAAGATGTTAACAGAAAACAGAAAAAGTGTTAAAATAATAATAGTAAAATTAATAGAGGGAATATATGGCTTCTTCTCAAGTTTGGCATATCGTATGCGCAAGCAAGCATTTCCTACCTTTAGAGGCAAGAGGCAAGAGGAGAGGTCTTCATTATGAGCGGCGTATGTCTTTTTATTAGTGGGCAAAACAGTAGTTTACTTTCCAAAATAGCTAAAGAACTTGAAGGACAACTATTAGAAAGAGATATCGCTGTAGAATTTATTGATATTGATAAAGAAGAAATATTATTAGATTTAACTAAAGAAAAAAAATTGGAAATTGTTATACATTTTTGTAAACTATTTGTAAGAAACAATATCTCTCTGATATTAAAGTCTGACGATATAAAGATTAAAGACATAATTGATATTAAGAAAAAAATATTGATAACTGATAGAAGAGATATACCTTATGCAGAGGTTCTGGTATCCTCTGATATTAAAGATTCAGTTATTAATATTATTAAAACACTCGAACATTTAAATTTTATCAAGAGATTAGAAGGCAGTAGTTATTCTAACGAGGAAGATATTAAGGTTCAGGAACGATTACGAGGCCTTGGGTATATAGAATAAGATGGTGATTTCTCTATTTAAAAAAAAGGAAAAAAGCAGAGTAATAATTATCGGGCTTGATGGCGTACCTTATACCCTGATTACGACATTGCTTGATAAAGGAATTATGCCAAATTTAAATTCTATCTGTAAAACAGGCAGATTATCACAGATGGATACAACTATACCGGATGTATCATCGGTTGCCTGGTCGAGTTTTATAACAGGTGTTAACCCGGGAAAACATAATCTCTATGGTTTCTTTGAGATTCATCCAAAATCTTATAGATACATCTTTCCTCAACTATCTGATTTAAAGTCTAAATTAATCTGGGACATACTTGGGAAAAGAACGATTGCTTTTAATATCCCATCAACTTATCCTGCACAGCCGATTAATGGGATAATGGTTTCAGGGTTTGTTGCTTGCGAATTAGACAAGAGCGTTTATCCCGAAGAATTACTTATGCAGCTTAAAAAAATAAATTATAGAACAGACGTTGATTCATCGTTAGGTAAGGATAATAAAAATAAGTTTATTGAAGATGTTTATAATACTTTTAGTATTCATAAAAATCTTCTTTTAGATTTATTAAAAAATGAGGAGTGGGATTTATTCATAGGAGTTATTACAGCTACTGACAGACTCCAGCATTTTTTAATAGATGCTTTTTTTGATGAAAAACATAGATATCATACTGAATTTATAAATTTTTATAAAGAAGTAGACAAATTTCTTGGTGAGGTCTTTTCTGAAAAGACAGATGATGTATTATTTGGAATCATCTCAGATCACGGCTTCACAAGACTTCAAAAAGAGATTAATGTTAATAGGATTTTGATTGAAAAAGGGTTTCTTAAAGTAAAAGGCAAAGAATTTACAGATATCTTATCTGATACAAAAGCATTCTGTCTTACGCCAGGAAGAATTTACATCCATTATGCTGATAAGTTTAGAGATGGTTCGGTCTCAAGAAATGGTGGTTTTAAAATAATTGATGAATTAACCGATATTTTTAAAGATTTGAAATTTGATGATAAAAAAGTTATAAAAGATATTTACAGACCAGAGGTTATATACAAAGGTGAATACATTGTTAATGCCCCTGATTTAGTTTTAGTTTCTGAATATGGGTTTGATATAAAGGGTTCATTAAACAAGGAAAACATCTTTAATGATACACATTTCACAGGTATGCATACCCACGATGATGCATTTCTATTTTTATCAGAAAAATATCAAAAACAAAGACCACATATACTTGATGTAACAGCAACGATTGCTGGTTTTTTTGATAAAGAGATTATCAAACAATTAGATGGAGAAAATTTATTATGAGTGAAAAATTAATCGATGAGTTAAAAGACATAAAAAATAATTTAATATCAGAGGTTCATAAAGTTATAATTGGCCAGGATAAATTGATTGAGTCTATTATAATTTCTTTGTTTGCTGATGGTCATATACTGCTTGAGGGTGTTCCCGGGCTTGCAAAAACTCTAACTGTTACAGCTGTTAGTAAAATTCTTGATTTAAAATTTTCAAGGATTCAATTTACGCCTGATTTAATGCCCACTGATATCACGGGAACAGATATACTTGAGGTAGACAAAACCTCACAACAGAGGTATTTCAAACTTTTAAAAGGGCCCTTATTTGGCAACATTATTCTTGCCGATGAAATAAATCGAACCCCACCCAAAACACAAGCAGCTTTGCTTCAAGCTATGCAGGAACGTGAGGTAAGTATAGGCGAAAAAACTATTTCACTTGATAGACCCTATCTTGTTCTTGCTACACAAAATCCTATCGAACTTGAAGGAACATACCCATTACCAGAAGCTCAACTTGATAGATTTCTTTTATATATTAAGATTGGGTACCCCTCTTTTGAAGAAGAGATGAAGATAGCATCAAAAGAATGGGCTGATAATCTTTCCTGTCTGAACACAATTATTGATAAAAATAAAATAATCCAGATACAGCAATTATTCAAAGATTTACCAGTATCTGAAGAAATAATAAAAGATACGGTAAACCTTGTCAGAAGAACAAGACCCGAAATTACAGATTCAGAAATTGTTAAGAAATACGTTAGATGGGGCTGTGGCCCGCGTGCCTCTCAGCACCTTGTAAAGTCAGCTAAAGTAAGGGCTTTACTTGAGGCTAGGGTCAGTATAGGTATGGAGGATGTTAAATATATGTTTTGTGATGTGTTAAGACACAGGATCGTTTTGAACTATCATGCCAGTGCTGATGGTATTACTCAGGATACCATTCTGAAATCTATTATTATATAAGTGTTTTTTTATCTTGCTTCTTGCTTCTAACTATAACTGAGTAATTACAGATAATAATGGGCAAAGGAGCAGAGATGCAACGATTCAAGGCGCTAATATCTAAACATAAAAAGGTATACGAAAGAATAATCAATGGTTTTATTTTCGGGTTAACAGTTGGCATACTTGCTTTATTGTTGGACCGTCTCGATTTGTTTAAACGAACCGAATTAAAATCACTTGATTTACGGTATCGATTAAGACCACAAATAAAAATCTGTGAAGACCTCGGGTATATTGATTATGATGACCCGTCAATAGATTTATTCGGGTTCTGGCCATGGGCACGAAATAGACAGGTCGCACTCATAGATACCTTAAAATTTTATAATAGCCGTGCCTGTGGTTATGACGTATTTTTCGCTGAAAAAAGTAATATAGTCTTTTATCCAGAACCATTGATTAAGCTGATTCAAAAACCCGGGGCTTATGATGATAAAAAAATGGTGCTAAAACAGCTCGACAATTCGTTTAAAGATTATGATTTAGAATTTGAAAAATCGTTAGAACACGCAAAAATAATTTATCTCGCCCAATATATGCAATTCCCGAGCGAAGATATAGCTACAAAACCGTTTGAAGAATTACTCGAAGAAAGTAAGAAACGAAGAGAAAATTATCCGGAAGATAAAAAACTTGCTATTCTTGAGATTGAAAAAAATGCAATCCCGATAACCAATCCCGCATTCAAGGACATTTACAGAAGACATATTTTTAAATCAATAGATATAGTCGCCCCACTTTACAAGTTTACGCAGGCATCAAGAGGCACTGGATTCGCTCAGATCGTCAAAGATATGGATTCTACTGTGAGATTATTCCCTATTTTTATCTTTTATGATAATTACATTTATCCAGCTCTCACCTTGAAAATGGCTTCTGATATACTTGATTTTAACATCAATGAAATCGAGATAAAACCAGGTAAATTTATACAATTTAAAAATGTGCTTATTTATAATGACAAAACTCATAAGCGTAGGGACATAATAATACCCATAGATAATAACTCTCAGACACTTGTAAATTGGGCAGGCGGTTTTAATACTACATTTTTTCATTACTCCTTTAAAACTATCTCTTATTATTATGCAATTATTAAAGCAAAAGAAATAGCAAGAAAGTTCTCTCCCATACAGGAAAACTTACAAACGCTTTACTTGGAACTTTATAACTATATAGAACAAGAAAATCTTGTGGAACCTCATTTGATTTCGGAAATATCAGCATCAATTGCTTTAAGCAGATGTTTCCAGAATGAGATTTTATCCGCTGAAAACCCACAATCAATCAAAGAAAAAATTAAAAATGATATCTATTTAAAATACGTTGATGATGTTTACTGGTCTGTAAAGATCAGTCATAATTTATTCAAAGAATTAAAGAAGAATAAAGATATTGGTTTTATTAATTTCAAACAGAATTATAAATATTTTTGCGATGATGAATATGCTAAAGAAGTATTTGATAATATTAAGTGGTTTCATAACAAAAATCGGATAGATGATGTAGCCCCGTTTTATTTCCCTAAAAAACAAAATATTTTGATAAATAATAAATTAACCCCTGTATCTCCATTGTTCCTTGAAAACAGAATTCTAATGATAGGGCTTACAGGCATCGGTACAATAGATTTAAACCCAATGCCATTTGAAGAGAGTTGCCCTATGGTCGCAATGCATACTAACTTTCTCAATATGATGTTAACAAGACAATTTTTACGTTTCCCACCAACATGGTATAAATATTTTATATCTTTATTTCTCGCACTAATAACCGGGGTTATTACTGCTCTTTTGAGTGCTAAGATAGGTATAATTATCACTATTTTAATAAGTTTGGTGTATATAGCTATTATTTGGTTTTTGTGGACAGGATTTGGGTATTGGTTAACACTCGTAATCCCTTTACTTTCGATCTATCTTTCTTATCTTTCTATCGCAGTTAATAAATACATTCACTCTCTTATTGATAGACGAAAGATACGTAATATCTTTTCTACGATGGTATCACCTGCTGTATTAAAACTTATGGAAGAAAATCCAGATAAATTTACGTTAAGAGGTGAACGAAAACCTGTAACTACTTCATTCTCAATGATTCAGGGTTTTAATAAGGTTACGCAATCTGTTGCACCTGATTATTTAAGCAGAATTTTAAGTATTTATCTTACTCCAACGAGCGAGATTATTCTGGATTATGAAGGTTATATTGATAAATACGAGGGCCATATTATAATGTCTGATTTTGGTGTACCGATTGATGACCCGAATAATGCATGGAAATGCGCCTTTTCATCCATTGAACAACAGCTTGATATCCAGGCTTTTCAATATTACGTCTATGTTAATTATGCTGTCAGCGTTTTCACGACAATAGGGTTTAACTGGGGATATGTATCAGCAGGGAATATGGGTTCTGAAAAAAAGATGCAATACACAGTAATGGGTGATGCAGTCAATGTTGCAGCGCGATTTATGCCCGCTAATCTCATATATAATAGCAGAATTATAACAGGGGGTGAAACTTATGATAAAATTAAAAATTTTGTAGAAATTCGCAAACTTGATAAACTTTTATTAAAAGGAAAAACAATCCCAACAACTATATATGAAGTTCTTGGATGGAAAAAAGATAAATACATCGAATTATTAGGGTCAAAACCTGTACCAAATTCATTACTTATCCGCTGGCAAATCGCACCAGGCACAAAAGTTTTCGCTTATTATAGATTTATGAAACAAAAATATGAAGAAACAAATAATCCACTCGCTAAAAAGATAAAAGAATTTTTTGGAAGTCAATTACCTCTGGCTTCTAATATTACAGAAGTGGGTAATAAAATTTTCTTCTTAGACCTTATTGATGAACTAAATAACGTTTGTAAAATGTATAATATTGATAACTCTGTTGTTAATAACGGCGGCGATTATTTAGAACTTTTAAATAATTGCGAAGGAAAGGTGGTTAAACCTATTATTGAAGAGCTAAAAACAGATGTGAGCAGGATGGCGGAGTTGCAGAATATAATGCTACTTGGGAATAAGATTAAAATGTTTAGAAACAAATTAGAACTAACAGATGATATCCATGAACTGATTTTATCCTCAAACCAGCATATAAAAGAATTTATACAAAATAAAAATAAAGAAAACATAGAAACACTAAATAAAAATCTCAGTGTTATTATGGAAAAATATAAGAAAAACGTAGCAGATTTCTATGATTTAATAAAAACAGATAATAAGATCTACAGAGATATGATGGCAGAGATCGGTGCTATAAGTGATAATAAAAGAGATGTTATAAATATATATGAAGATTCACTTGAGAAATACTGGGAACGGAAATGGGATGAAGCGCTCGCTGGTTTTAAAAAATGTGTTGAAATAGATCCTGTTGATTCACCATCTTTATGTTTGATAGATAGAATAAAAATGTATAAAGAGAATCCGCCGCATCCCAACTGGCAGGGTGAATTTGTCCAGACCAAAAAATGAGCACCAGTGACTTTAACGACAAAGGGCCTCCACGATTATGGGAACTAAAAAACAGATTGAACTAAAAAATCTCTTATTAAGGACTTTAATCATTAGCTCAGTAATAGCTTTAATTATAATATTACTCGATTTATTTAAATCATTTGACCAATTAGAAAACTTTACAATCGATAGCCGACATAAGCGTAGATACTTCCAAAAACCTATCATCTCTGATAAAATCGTTACCATTGATATTGATGATAATGCCATTGAAAGTATTGGAAGATGGCCCTGGCCATGGGATAAACTGAAAATTATTGTTGATGTTTGTGATTTATATTCTGCTGCATCCTGTAGTTTTGTTGATATTACTTTTAATAAAGAAAGTACTATTTATTTCCAGGAAAATACCGCGAAAAATATTAATACTCAGTTAAATCATCACATAAATAATAATTCAAATACTGAGGTAATCTTAAGCGCTGTTCCGGATTTTAATAAAGAAATGATAGAAACTATCACAAACTATAAAAATGTATTTCTATGCAGTAATTTTTATCTACCTGAAATAAGCATATCAAAAAAAGAACTCAAGGAATTAACAGAATTAAAAAAGAACCAGATCCTTCCTGACCGTAAAGAAAATATTTTATCAATGAGTAAATTCACGTTAGAAAATTATAAAAACATTGATGATTTGAAAACAGCTGTTGATTTCATCCCGCCAATAAAAAAATTAAATGAGATAGTTAAAGGCGTGGGCTATAATAGAATATTTCTTGATAATGATGGTATCGCAAGACATTATTCTATGGCTGTTAAATATGAAGGTGCGGTCTATCCTTCACTTGTAACTTTAATCGCAGCTGATTATTTCAATACCCCACTTAATAAAATATTGGTATATCCAGGGAAATATATTCAATTCCAAACTCAATCTCCTTTCAGAATACCCATCGATGAACAAGGTTTTTTAACTATTAACTGGACCGGCGCTTATAAAGAAAGTTTTACTCATCTGCCTTATAATCTTATCGCTTATTATTACACTTTTATACTTGGTAAAAAAATCTTGCAGAATCATCCCATAGGAACGAGCGACCCGATGACAGTATTAGATTATCTAAATACAGGATTAATTCATTCCGGCCTTGTTCCTGAAAAAAAAGCAAAACAGATTGCATGGTCTCTTTTTATTTCATGGTTAATGGAATATTTTATTGAGATGGATGCTGATTATAATATTTTTCTTTGTGGTGTAGGACTTGGCCAAACACTTGCTGATACGAATATCTGGCATCAAATGGTTTTTAACAAAACCTTGTTAACTGAATTAAATAGAGATAAAGACCCCAAATACGAAGATATTTTAAAAAAATGTAAAATGCAGGACTCGATTTTATTAAAGGAAGGATACAACCAGACAAAATTTTTCTTTAAGAAAAATATGATTGGTAAGGTGCAACCCTTGTTTTTTCCAGAACCATCAGAAGTAAGAATGGGTCTTAAGAAATTTACTGTTTCGCTAATGGAGTTACATAACAAAATTATATTCACCGGTCTTACTGCCACGGGGCTCTCTTCACAAAACCCATCACCACTTGAAAACAGGTATATGATGATAGGTTATCCAGCAAATGCTTTGAATACTATAATTACCCGACAATTCCTTAAAAATATCAGCCCATATATAGAATATCTTATAATAATTCTTATCTCTTTTTTATTAACTTATACAACATTGAACTTGACTCTGAGAGGGACACTTGCAACTTTTGTTGTATTCTCAGGTTATCCTGTCATTTCCTGGTATCTATTTAGCAAAGGTTTTATATTACCAATTATTTCTATTGAAACAACGGCCATCGCAACATGGGTTTTGACACTGGCTTATAAATATCTTGAAATCCAGCGGGAACGAAAAAAAGTCCGTGATATGTTCTCTACTATGGTCTCACCAGAGATTTTAAAAATTATGGAGGATAATCCTGATAAATTCAATATCTCCGGGGATAGACTTGAAGCGACTATGTTCTCTTCGGATGTATCAGGTTTTACTACAATTTCTGAAGGTGTGACAGCTCAGGAACTTGCTAATATTTTGAATATTTATCTTACACCTATGAGTAATATTATTATGAAATACAGTGGGAATATTGATAAATACGAGGGCGATGCTATTAAGGCACAGATGGGTGTGCCGATGAATGATAAAGACAATGCATGGAAATGCTGCTATGCCGCGCTTGAACAACAGGAAGAACTACAAGTAATTCAACGTATGATTCAGCTCAAATTCGGAGTTAAAATCTCTGCACGTATGGGCATTAATACCGGCGTCGTTTCTGCTGGTAATATGGGTTCTGAAAAAAAGAGACAGTATTCAGTTATGGGTGAAGCTGTATCTCTCGCTGAAGAACTCGAACCTGTTAACAAAGTATTTGACTCCTGGATCGCTCTCGGCCCTTTTACCTATGAAAAAAGTAAAAATTATATCGAAGAAAGATTACTAAATTACCTGAAATTACACGAAGATGAACCACCTCTGCCTGTTTATGAACTTATAGGCTGGAAAAAAGAGAAGTTTCTCGAATACTGGGTTGGTAAACCTATCCCGGCTTTGATAATTGAAGGTTTAAAAAATATGCCACCTGAAAAGATACTCGGATACCACCATTATTATTCTACTAAAAAAATAGAAGAAACAGAGTTCGTTAAAGAAATAAAAAAGTATTTTTCAGATTTGTCTCCCCTGGTAATAGAATTTATGAAGAATAATGATATAATTGCAACTATTGAAGTAAAAAATGAGATAGAAGCACTTGTTTTGAGATTTAATACAATTTATCAGAATATCTCTGATGACAAAATTAAAAATAATCCTGAAATTATAAATTTAAAAACAAAAAAAGAAACAGCTAAAACAACATGGGAAAAACAGATCTTTGAATGGAAATATATAATAAAACATATGCTTGAAATCCTGAAGTCGGATTATCAGTCCACAAATACGCAGAACCCGCAATTATATGAAGAACTCTTGAAAACACTCGATACACTTGATAAACGTGTTGAGTGTTTTTACAAACGCTGTTTGTTTACGCCACCTGGAGATAATATAGCAATCGAAATAGGCAAACACCTTAAACAACTGATAGAAAATATTCAGACAGCTGTTGTTGATACTAATAAAATAAATAATCAGATAATCTTAATCTCAGTTAAAATAAGAAACGGGTTAGCAAAACTTACTGATTATATCGTTGCAAACCCGGATGGATATCATAAAATGGTGTCGGATTATTGTACAATACAAGATACAACCAGAACTCTACGAGCTATGTTCAACGAGGCACGTAGTTTATATCAAAAGAGAGAGTTTGATAAATCAATAGAGTTTTTCAAAAAGATACTTGAGAAAAACCCGGCTGATGGTCCAACAAAGAAATATGTCGATAAAATAACAAAACTAATAGAAGCTCCTCCGCAGAGTGACTGGTCACCTGCCTGGTCACTTGAATAATTTTTATCAGCTTAGTCTCCTTTGCGACAGAGCAGCTTGTATTAAATTTATGTATCTTTGAATCAGAAACTCTCACTGCAATTCGTGTCCTTTCGGCAATAGTGCTTGAAGTGATAGTGGTGTAAATATGGTTTAGTATTTACGCCCCACACACGCTTACCGAAAGAACACTGCTCTTGAAACAAGGTCAGGATTTGTAGATAAAACAGGACTTTGCCTCGGTGAAAAACTAAAAATAATTTAAAGCTACTAAAAAAATAGCCGATAAGTAAATAGACCAGAACCTGTAACAACATTTAAGCGTCCCTCCCTTGGCTTAAGTGTATAGGTCCCAAAAGTTCCTTTGTAGTCACTTTTGTGGGTGTAAGTCCCGCTGTTAACACCAGCGGGACTTACTTTTTAAAGATGTTCCAGCTGTCAAATAATTTCTCTTGACCACTTTTGAGATATTAATAATCTTTACAACTACATTCTTAGTTTTAACTTTTAACTTTTCATAGGAGCTGTCATGAGCGCGGGTTGCGCTCTACACTATTGGGTTCTTGGGTTCTTGGGTTCTTGGGTTCTTGGGTTTTTGGGTCATTGGGTTATTGCGTTTTTGCGCTCTACACAAAGTATGAAAAACTAAAGATGATATGAAAAGAGTCGTGAGTCAAAACAGGACTCGAGACTCAAGACTCAAGACTCAAGACTTTTCAGCAGGCTCCGGGCCTCGGGCTCCAGCCGGCTGTAGTCCGTAGCCTGTAGCCTGTCCTGATACCTCTCACTTCTTCCGTTATCTTGCTTCTTGCTTCTTGCTTCTACTTGATATTATTATAATTACAATGTTTTTCAGAGGAGGTTATTACAATGAGTGCAATTATTGACATTAAAGCTCGAGAGATACTTGATTCTCGGGGTAACCCCGCCATCGAGGTGGATGTTTTACTTGAGAGCGGCGCGTTTGGTCGGGCCGCTATACCGAGCGGCGCATCAACAGGTACGAATGAAGCTGTAGAATTAAGAGACAATGATAAAAATAGATACTTTGGTAAAGGGGTGCTGCAAGCTGTAAAGAATGTTAATGAAAAAATAAAAAAAGTATTATTAGGTTATGATGCAACTGACCAATTATTTATTGATAAAACCATGATACAGCTTGATGGGACAGAAAACAAGGGTAATCTCGGTGCTAATGCTATTCTTGGTGTATCATTAGCCTGTGCTAAAGCAGCTGCTGAAGAGTCTGCTCTGCCGTTATATCAATATTTAGGTGGAGTTTTTGCAAGAACATTACCAGTACCTATGATGAACATATTAAATGGTGGCAAACATGCTGATAACAATGTTGATATTCAGGAGTTTATGATAGTGCCAGCTGGTGCTTCTTCTTTCAGAGAGGCATTAAGAATGGGAGCTGAGATTTTTCATACATTGAAAAAAGTTTTAAAAGACAAAGGATTAAACACAGCGGTTGGTGATGAAGGTGGATTTGCACCGAATTTAGTATCGAATGAAGACGCATTAAAAGTTATTATGGAGGCTATTAAAATTGCAGGATACAAACCAGGGAAAGATGTATTTATAGCACTTGATCCTGCTTCAAGCGAATTTTATAAAAATAAAAAGTACCATCTTCGTGCTGAAAAAAAACCGCATAAAACAAGTACTGAGATGGTTGAATTTTATGCTAACCTTGTTGATAAATATCCTATCATCTCTATAGAAGACGGGATGGCTGAAGACGACTGGAACGGCTGGGAGCTTATAACAAAAAAGCTCGGTAATAAAATACAGATAGTTGGTGATGATTTATTTGTTACGAATACAAAATTCTTAAAAAAGGGTATAAAAGAAGGGGTCGCTAATTCAATACTTATTAAAGTAAATCAGATAGGAACTTTAACAGAGACACTTGAAGCAATAGAAGTAGCAAAAAAAGCAGGCTATACTGCAATTGTCAGTCACAGATCAGGTGAAACAGAAGATACTACTATTGCTGACATAGTTGTCGCTACTAATGCAGGACAGATAAAAACAGGATCACTATGTAGAACAGATAGAATTTGTAAATATAACCAGTTATTAAGGATAGAAGAAGAACTCGGCGATACTGGTGTATATGCAGGAATGGATGTGTATTCATATTAAAGCGAGATACTCATGAGTGAAGATAAACGGCTTTTAGAGATATTTAAACAATTATGTGTTATACCAGGTGAATCGTTCAAGGAAGAAGAGGTTATAAAGTATATAAAATCTTTTCTCTCAAAATATAAAATAGAATCTACACTTGATTATCAAGGTAAAAAATATAATAGCAAAACAACTAATCTATTTTGTACTATTAATCCTTCAAAAAAGAAAAATATTAAAAGAGTTCTTTTATTAGCACATACTGATACTGTTGCTACTTCTGGTAGAATAGTTCCTGTTAGAAAGGATAATTTTATAAAATCAAAAGGGGAGACTATACTTGGTGCTGATAATCGTGCCGGGATATCATTATTTTTGCGATTAGTTGAGGAATATTACACCAGGAGATTAGAGATTCCAGAGGTATCTTTATTATTTACCTTTGGAGAAGAAGCAGGTCTTTGCGGGACAAAAGCTTTTAATTTTAATAATATCAAGGCTGATTTTGCCATTCTTTTTGACCATTGCGGAGCTTTTGGCGAGGTAGTAGTAAAAACTCCATATCATAAACGTATTTTTGCTGAATATATTGGTAAACGGACACACGCAGGCGTTGAACCTGAAAAAGGGGTCAATGCTATCTCTATAGCTTCAAAAGTTATAAATAGTTTCAAGTTCGGAAGGATAGACCATCAGACAGTCTGGAATGTTGGTAAAATCAATGGTGGTATCGCAACAAATGTTGTACCTGACTTAGTTAAGGTAGATTATGAGGCAAGGAGTATTGATAAAGACAAGGTAGATAGACTTATAAATAGGATTGATAAAAAGTCTAAAAAGATAGCTCGTTTATTTAAGGGAGAGTATAAAAGAGAGATTAAAAAAGAATATTCAGGTTATATAATTAGTAATAGAAATAAATATTTAAAACAGGTTAAATCTGTTATGAAAAAAATGGGTATAAAACTTAAAAAGACAATAACCTGTGGTGGTAGCGATGCGAATATTCTTTTTGAGAATAATATACCTTGTTTAAATATGAGTTGTGGTATATATAACCCGCATTCTTATAAAGAGAAACTGGATATAACAGATTTTAATTTAGCATACCAATTTCTTAAAAAATTCTTAGTTTCTTTTTACAGAGGCACAGAGTAGAAAAGAAATAAATATTGGAAAACAAACCTTAAAACTTTACATTTATAATTCCGATAATATTAATACTTTTAACTATATAGAAATATCTATGAAAAGATACCTCTTATTAATTATTATGTTTATTGCCATTTCAAGTTTAAATGCTAATAATAACATTTTATTATATTTAAATAAAGCAGAAGAAGCTTTTACAAACAAGGAATATAGTCTTGCTATAGAATATTATAAACGCATTCTTGAGATACGACCTTTTACAAAAGAAGCATATAATGGTCTGGGCAGAATATATGCTGCTTTAAATAGAGATGACGAAGCATTACTTGAATTTAACAAAGCAATCAAAATTGACCCTAATTATATAGAATGTCTTAATAACATTGCCTGGTTATATATTGAAAGAGAAGAGTACGATACAAGTTTAGCTTATATAAAAGAGGTTTTAACTCGGCAACCAACTAATCCAGCAGCTCTTATTAATAATTCTTTTATACTTCTAAAGAATAATAAAAAGAGAGAAGCAAAAGTATTATTAGAAGACATAATAAAAGAGCATCCTCAATTTGGAGAACCGTATTCTTATTTAGCTGAGATTATAAGTGAGGATAGAAGGGATATATGGTTACAATCTTTAAAAAAGGAATGGGTTGACAAGCCAAGGCTTGAGTTGAGTCTTAAGAAAATGGAATCTAAAATAAGAGAGTATTACGAGAGTGCTATAAAATTTTCCAGGGATCCCTCATATCCTTCTATAAAATACGGATTATTTTTAAATGAGCTTGCCGAGGAAAACTTATCACAGGCCATGGTTTCAATCTCAAAATCATTAAAAAAAGAGGCATTGAACAAGCTCTCGCTGGTAAAAGACAAGACTGATAATATTAATGTTTTATTATTAATCAGTTATCTTGAAAATGAGGAGGGTGATGATACCAATGCATTAGCCACTATTGATAAAGTATTAAGTCTAAATCCTACACATACCATAGCGTTATATAATAAGAGTCTGATTTTACATAAAAAAGGAGATATAGCACTCGCAATAAATAATCTTTTAGAATTGAAAAAAATAGACCCTGAAGACGAGATCAGTCTTTTTAGTGTAGAAAAGCTGCTTATAAAAAACAGACCTGTGGATGATAGAGAGAGAATAACTTTATCAGGTGAACATATTGAAAAAGCCAAAGGATATTTTAATGCTAAAGAGGGTATGCTCAGTTTGGTTCATTTTAGAAAAGCAGTAAAACTTACGCCGCAGAACCCAAACGCAAGAAAAGAATTAGCAACTTATTACTATAAAAATCAGATATTTAAACAGGCAAATTTTCATGTTAACAAACTTTTAGAGTTAGACCCATTTAATAGAGATGCAAAAGACCTTGAGGAGTTTCTAAAAAGAGACGAGCAATTATTAAGGGAGCGAAGCGGACTCATCACTGAGCCTGAACCAATCGAACAGCCTCAATTACCTATCCTTGTCCTTAATTTCTATACAGAAAATCCTTCTGTTAATCACTGGGATGGAGGTGAAATATTATCCCTGATGTTAAGAAATCGGATATCATTTTTAGACGGTTATAAAGTTATTGATGTGAGTTCTTTACAGATTGATCAGCAGATAAAAGAATCACAGATAGAATTAGAAGCGATTATTGAGGAGCTAACACTCAAATTAGGTGCGAGACTTGTTATCTGGGGCAATTTCAGAGAAGATGAGAAGAGAGCCTCTGCAGTTTATAATATTATGGATATAACATCGAGGAAAAAGATAGAGTACGAAGTCGCAGCAAGCCAGGGCGAGGGTAGAATTGACAAAGTGCTTGATAGTATTATTAAGACCCTGAGAGAGACATTGTCACCCCCAGGCAAAATTTACAAAATAGAGAAAAACTTTGCGCTTGTTAATTTAGGTCGTCTTCACAATGTTAAAAAGGGGGATATCTTATATGTTTTTCGTGATATTGATAAAGGCATCCCACATATTGATATAAGATCCACAGGTGAAAAACATACAAGATTAAGATTTCTTGGTTATGTAAAAGTTACAGGTGCGCTTGAAAATTATTCAATCGGTGAGATGATACCCTGGTATGAAACCAGAGAAAAAATGCAATTAAATGACGAAGTATTTTTGTATGGCACTTTGTTCCCGCTTGACGAGGATATAAGGTTCAGGGAATCGCAGAAAGAGATCGTAGAGGTAAGATAGGAGACACGCTATGTTTCTTAAAGAGATTGAACTTTTTGGATTTAAATCTTTTGCAGACAAAACAAATATATCTTTTAACGATGGGATAACTATGATTGTTGGACCAAATGGTT
>JBFMHD010000049.1:0-15901 GCA_040752395.1 Candidatus Hydrogenedentota bacterium | reverse complement strand
TTACCATAACCTATAAAGGTAGCGGGATTTATCTCTTTTAAATTAAATAACTTAGACCCCACAACAATATTACCCACAGATTTAGCTAAACTTTCTAATTCTACTATTGAAATAGATAAATCATTTAGATTAGATTTTGGAAGTCTGCACCCAACAAGGAAAACTCGTTTGGGTATTTTCTCAGTCAGAAGATACGTTTCAGGCATCCTGCTCTTCTTCTTTTTCTTCTTCTTGTTTTTCACTCTCGAGCATAGCGTGATAATCAATCAGCTCTTTAGAAGGTATAATGGTAGAGACAGCATGTTTATATATCAGACTCTGCTTACCTTCAACATTCATAAGAATCGTAAAATTATCAAACGCAATGATTCTACCTTTTACAGGGACACCATTCATCAAATAAATGGTGAGCGGAATTTTTTTCTTTCTCGCTTCGTTAAGAAGCAAATCCTGTATTTTTTGTTGCATATCCCCTCCTCTGAAAAACATTGTAATTATAATAATATCAAGTAGAAGCAAGAAGCAAGATAACGGAAGAAGTGAGAGGTATCAGGACAGGCTACAGGCTACGGACTACAGCCGGCTGGAGCCAAAAGCCAAAAGCCTGCTGAAAAGTCTTGAGTCTTGAGTCTTGAGTCTCGAGTCCTGTTTTGACTCACGACTTGCGACTTGTGACTCACGACTCTTTTCATATCATCTTTAGTTTTTCATGTACCCAACTCATCTGCCCTCTTTTTAGCTCTTTTAATACCTTGTTTTATAATATTTTTCAATCTTTTTCTTTGGAAATATTTTATAGCTGATTCTGTGGTTCCGCGTTTAGATGTAACCATCTGCCTTAACTCTATAATATCTTTGTCACTCCTTAATGCGAGTTCCGAAGCACCTGATAGAGTATTCAAAACAAGTTTTCTAATTATTTCCTGACTTATTCCGGAGTCTTTTCCTGCTTCAATCATACTCTCCATTAAATAAAAACAATAAGCAGGTCCGCTGCCAGAGATAGCTGTCACCCAGTTAATATCTTCTTCGCCAACTATAACCACCTCACCAACTGAACTCATAAGTTTTCTTGAAATATTTAAATCTCTATGAGTTGCATTTACACCTTTGGCTAAAGCCGTTATCCCCTTTCCTATTAATGCGGGTGAGTTTGGCATAGCCCTCACAATCCTGCAGCCATCTCCCATCATATTATAAATACTCGCTGTAGTAACACCTGCTAATATTGAGAGAAATAGTTTATCTTTTTTATTCACATTTTTTATTTGTGTACAGACATCTTTAATGTCCTGAGGTTTACAGGCTAAAATTATCAAGTCATTCTCTCTTACCAATCTCTTATTATCATTATAGACCTCTATACCTTTAAATAATTTTCTTAATATTTTCCGTCTCTCATCTTTTTTTTCACTTATAAAAACTCTGTATTCTTTAGTCTTACACAACCCTTTTATCATTGCGCCAGCCATATTCCCACCGCCAATAAAACCTATCTTAATCATACTTTCTCTCTCCAAAAATCGCTCTACCTATTCTAATATAATTAGCGCCTTCTTCTATAGCGACCTCAAAGTCATCAGTCATACCCATAGATAAAATATCGAATCTGTCAATAGAATATTTAGTTTTAATCAATTCAAAAGTCTCTCTCAATTTAGCGAAGTGGGGTCTTGTATTTTCCGGATTATCAGTAAATGGCGGTATGGTCATTAACCCTCTGATATTTATATTCTTTAATTTTATACCTGCTTCAATTACACCGATGAGTTCATCGATATTCTGGAATCCTGCTTTAGTCTCTTCTTTATGAAAATTTATCTGTAAAAGTATATTTTGTTTAATATTTTTAAGTTCAGCGCGTTTACTAATTTCATTTAAAAGTTTTAATGAATCAACAGAATGTATCAAAGAGAATCTACCAACCGCATCCTTGCATTTATTCGTTTGTAATCTACCTACATAATGCCATCGAATATCATCTGGTAGCTTTTCAATTTTTTTCAATGCTTCCTGAATGTAGTTTTCACCAAAGTCTCTGTGTCCTGCATCATAAATCTCTTTAATCAATTCTGCTTTGAAAGTTTTGCTTACAGAAACAATAGTGATATTTCGATAATCTTTATTGATTTTATCACATGCCTTCTTTACCCGTTCCAGTATTTTTAAATAATTCTCTTTTAACATAAGTTATCATAGCTTTTAAAAAAGGTCTTTACCTGTAGTAGCCATACTTAATGTCCCATACTTCACACCTTTTAATGATTTTAAAATATCTGCAACTTTTAACACTTCCTTTGCTTTACCCTTTACTGCTATTATCTCAAGACAGTTATTATGGTCTAAATGTATGTGTTGAGTGGATATAATTATTTTCTGGAAATCGTGCTGTATATCTATAATCTTATTCACCAGTTCCCGTTTATGATGGTCATAAACAAGAGTGATAGCACCTGCGATCTCTTCGTTTTCGTTCCACTCTTTTTTTACAAGTTCCTGACGAATAAGGTCACGTATGGCTTCAGACCTGTTATTATAATTTTTTGCTTTAATTAAAGCATCGAATTTTTTAATCAATTCTTTATCAAGCGAGACGCCAAACCTACATAAATTGCTCATAATAATAACCTCATATAAGAGTATCCCCTCAATCTTCGGTGGAGTTTCCTTAATCTTGCTTCTTGCTTCTAAAGTAAATTCTACCGCACCAATAACTGACGGATTACTAAAGTTTATAAATAGCACAAATAATTATAATTGTCCAACAAAACATTTTGGAACTAAAAATTTAATATTTTACCTCGATCTGCAATTTTTCAAGTTCGCCACGATGAAGAAATATTTTACCACAATACTTACATTCATCGATGATTATCTGTCTTGCTGCTGAATAATACCCTTTATGCATATTTTTGCCACAGGATAGACACTTATAAATACCTTCTTGATGAGATGCCCGTTGTAATTCCCACGTCGGTTTTATAGATTCTATAAATCTCAAATAGTCATCTCTATATTTTGAAGATATCCTCATTTCTTCACGTAATATTATCTTCTGTAAATCATATCTCTCAAGTAACACACCAGCGCAGCAAGAACACATCGCTATAGTTATTCCTTCATAATAGCAAGAAACAAAGTTGCTATTACACATGGGACATTTATATCTTAATATTTCTTTATCCTGCTTTTTAATCAGCATGCGGTAAAACCAGGGCATCGCTTGCATTAAATTGACATCCTGGGAGCCTTCTTTACATAGATATGTGTTTTCACCAACCCACCCTAGATTCTCAAGTTCAGATAAAGTAAAAGGGCCCTCCCATCTATAATTTTTATATGCATAATAAGCCGGTTCTTCAATAACATCAACTTTTGTTTCTTTATTCATAATATATCTTGTGAATTCTTCTTTTGATTTTCCTGTTACCCTTTTTATCCTTTCTGAAACAGGTGGATGAACCGAAAAAATATCAGAAAATATATTGCCTTCACCAAATATATTATAGCCGGGTGGTACAACACATACCGGGGCTATGGAATTATTGGGTAGCCAGAGTTTTGATTTTTTTATCTCACTCATTCTTATCAAGGCAGATGCTAATGCTTCTGGATTTCTTGTAAGCTGGACACTTATTGCATCAGCTAAATATTTCCTGTTCACAGAAATCATAGAACAGATAACACCGCATATAAAAGAAGCCATCATAGAAAAAGCTGAAATTATGACCAGAAGAAAGATCACTCTGAAATCTCTGGGTATAAACTGCGGTTTTAAAGTATTATCATCAAACAAATTTATATTTAAAATTAAACCGATAGCACCTG
The DNA here is from genome assembly GCA_040752395.1 of Candidatus Hydrogenedentota bacterium. Classification (GTDB taxonomy): domain Bacteria; phylum JBFMHD01; class JBFMHD01; order JBFMHD01; family JBFMHD01; genus JBFMHD01. The sequence continues at coordinate 12,073 of JBFMHD010000049.1, read as the reverse complement.
CGATACTTACAGCTATTGTCCCGATCCGTGCATCGCCTGTGGAGATATGGCTTATAGAATGTGCAATAACCGCCTGGAGCTCATCTCGTTTAAGTACAGAAACAGCTCCCTCAGTAATAAATATTCTACCTTTCTTATCATCAGCTATTGTCAGACAATTCACACCAAATGATTTTATAACATAAACCTCTGGTATCTCTATACCCGCGGCTATGGAGAGTTCTTCAACAATATTGATAAGCCGTTTATGGTATGTATCCTTTAAGGATGGATGAACAGCATTTAAACTCTTTATTATTTTATTAACACCATAATATTTTGAATAAAAATAATGTATGATTCCGATAAAAACTCCGATAAAGGCACATATTCTGATAAAATCATTTAATCCGCATAATGATTTTAAGCTATGCTCAAAGAATACATAAATGATAAAGCCGATACCGCTTGAAAATAAAACATAAAAGAGAAGTAAAACAAAGAAAAGCAATATTATCTTTTTATTATTTTTTTCTTTTTCCTGCCAGAAGGTCTGTTTGAGCCCCCCACCATTTAGAGCATCCCCAAAATTCATATCTCTCCTTGTCGCTCAGCTCCATTGCAAATTGCAAATTTCTTTGCTCTCCTTTTGCCCTGCTACATCCATCTTTAAATTTCCTATTTCCAATCTCCAATCTCCAATTTGCAATTCGAAATAAGAAAGTGTATGTGGGTGTTGTTCTTGTTTTTAGAACTTTACCTGTGGTGCTTCTCTGTCCTTTTCATCAGCTTTGAAAAAGTCTATGCTTTGAAAATTAAACATATTAGCCACAATATTTGATGGGAATACCTCTCTTTTGGTATTATACAACATAACACTATCATTAAAATGTTGTCTTGCGAACCCGATACGGTTTTCAGTCGATGCTAATTCTTCCTGCAACGCTAAAAAATTCTGATTAGCTTTTAAGTCAGGATAATTCTCCACAAGGAGCATCAATTGTCTCAAAGCTGCGGATAATTCACCCTCTGCTTTAATCTTGTCATTTATCCCCTGGGCAGATACAGCAGCTCCCCTTGCTTTTGTTACACGTTCAAGTGTATCTTTTTCGTGTGCTGCATAACCTTTAACCGTTTCAACAAGGTTTGGTATCAGGTCGTGTCTTCGTTTTAACTGAACGTCTATCTGACTGAACGCATTTTCAGCCTGCTTCTTTAATACCACAAGAGCGTTGTAAATAACGATTACAATAATTACGAATAAAATGATACCAAGTAAAATTACCCCAATAATAATCCCTAATAAACTTACCATAAATTACCTCCTGCTAATATCGGTTTTGATTACATAAAGGTATCGATTGTTATCTTGAAATATTAAATCAAAGTAGTCAATCAAAAATTTTGAAAAATGTTCTTGTTCCTCGGAAGTGAGTTTAAAATAATCAAGACATCTGTTAAGTCTGTCCACCCACCATTTATTAACATAAATGTAGCCGATATTGTTATTTTTAAAATATTTGACCAGCTCATTTAAATAATCATCGCTTTGTATAATTTTTTTAATGATTGGTGTTTCTATTTCACTACCTACAATTATAGGATTTTTAAAATAAACTCTTCTAAGCTCCCCTATAAGAAGAATAGTTTTATTATCTTTTCTTGAAGAAATATACTTGGCAATGTTTTCATAATCAACATAAAGTTTTAAATAATTTCTATAACTAATTTTTCCTGATAATGGGTCTAACCTATTAAATATACTTTGCTCAAAGTAAATAATTTTACCAATATTAAGAACAATAAATAACATAAAAATAAATGTGGCAATCTTAAAAAAGGGTTTTGTTGGTAAAAGAGCGCTTACGTAAATAAAAATTATAATGTTCCATAAAGGCAATATTGAAAAAATATGACGTTTTATCTGCTCGAAGATTGACCAACACATAAAAGTTATAAAAATAATAATCCATAGATACCATGTCTCTTTAAACATTTTTCTCTGCCAAAATATAATAATCAAACTAAATAGATAATGGTATCCAATATCATCGAAACTACCAAACCCCTTTAAATTAAGTAATATCCCGGGAATTAGTAACAAATATTTTTTGAAACCAAATTGTATTATCGTATAATTTGTAGAATAATCTACAGGAGAGCTATCAAACACTGATGTAAAAAAAGGATAAAAAGGATTACTATAATAAATCGCATTCTTTATCAGCCATGGCATAAACACGAATCCTACTATACCTAAAAATAATATAATATAAAAAAATCTGTAATATAATCGATGTGATTTAAAATTATACATAAACATAGAAATTATTATGCCAGGGAGTATAATAAATGAGGTATATTTCGTTCCGAGTGCTAATCCCATAAAGACACTGGCAAATATTAGCTTTTTGATATCATTTGATTTTAGAAAACAGACAATATATTTAACAGTATAAAATATCCAGATAATAAGAAGCACCTCATTCTTTCCCGCAACCCCACTCTCAAATATTCCACAGGTAAATACAGTAAGTCCTGACACAATAACAGCAAATAAAAGATTTTCAGATTTATCTTTAGAAAATATTTTGAGTGAATTTATAATACCTGCAAAAAATAAAAGTAAGAAAAATATATTAAGTATTTTTGCAACCCTTGGCTCTTTAATAAAGGCTAATATGGCTGTTAATATCATCTCGTTATTTTGAGGATATCCTGATACAAAATCATGAGGATTATTTACAATTTTTTTCTCGATGACATATTGCCACGGAATACCTGTATGAGTTTTTAGGTTATCATAGAATATTGCAGGTGTACTACTTAATAAAAAACCCAGAAGAAAACCAATAGATATTATTATAATAATAACTATCATTATGTGATTCTTGCAGTCTATTTCTATTTTCTCAACAGGCTGATTCTCACCACATAAAATAGCAAGAATAATCACAAAAAGACTGCTAAAAATATTTACACCTGCTACAGTAAATACAAGAAAAAATGAAAGTGATAATATGCCAAGTCCTAAAAATATTGAATCAATAAACCCTGTTAAAAATCTTGAACCTATTCTAAAACTTGAAAATAAAACAATGATAATGGTTAAACAAGTGATAAAATAATCAGACATAACATTAAGCCTTATTATTATTTATAATTATAACAGGAAATTAGAATCTGTAAACTATATCTTTACATCTAATTATATTTTATCTACGATATTGTGAATCGGAGTCTATTCAATGACTACTTATTGCGGTAGAGTGACTGTTTGCGGTAAAACGAATGTTGGAAAATCTACTCTGTTAAATCTTCTATTAAAAGAAAAATTGTATATAGTATCCCCAAAACCACAGACAACACGGCATTCTATTATCGGCATCCTTACAGAACCGCCATATCAAATAATCTTTAGTGATACCCCGGGTGTTATTGAAAAGCCAGCATACAAATTACAGGAAGTGATGGAGAGACAAAGAAGGAACGCCGTAGCTGAGGCTGATATCGTTTTATGGATGGTAGAATCTAATGACCTTGCAGCATTATCTGAGAAAAGATTATATAATTCTTTCAAAAATAAAAAAATAATAATGTGTATCAATAAAATAGACCTTCTAAAAAATAAAGATTTATTATTACCTGTGATTGATTCATACAAAAATCTTGGGATAGAAAATATCTTTCCAATATCTGCGCTCAAAAACGATGGAGTAGCTTGTGTTAAAGAATGTATTTTAAAATATCTCCCACAGGCACCATTTTTATATCCCGAGGATTATATCACAGAACATCCGGAACGCTTTTTTGTATCAGAAATCATAAGAGAAAAAATATTCTTCTTATTTCATAAAGAGGTGCCATATTCTACTGCTGTTAGAATTGAGGATATGAAGGAGAGGGAGAGCGGTAAAACATATATACGCGCAACTATAATAGTAGAGCGCGATTCTCAAAAGGCTATTCTTATAGGAGAGAAAGGCTCTGCGATAAAAAAAATCGGGGAATCCGCAAGAAAAGATATAGAAAGATTTATCAACAGACCCGTATTCCTTGACTTACACGTAAAGACAGTAAAGAAGTGGCGGAAAAGATTTCAGGTTAATAATTTCCTGGAACCTAAATAAGATGTGGCCTTTGGCCATCGTTTTTTTATTTTGATCTTTTATATTTTTAAGTGGAAGAAGTCTTTTAAAACCACCTTTTTTCAAAAAGGTGGTTTCTCAGAAATCTCTTTAACTAAAGCTCGTGGAAAATTAGGACTATCGGGGTTAACAATAACTTTTTTATGAGCAGGAGATATTATGAGGTCCATATCTTCCATAGGAATTGCACCCAGCAAAATATCATCCCCTAATACTAATGCTCCTACAAAACAGCTTCTATTCTCAAAATGAACCAGAATTGGCCCAACATAAGGAACCAATTGCTTTTTACCGTCAGCTGTCGTAACCTCTCTTTTTTCAATTTCTTCAAAACCCATCTGAACACAAATATGTTGGGGAATACAAAGCATCAGTGCCCCTGTGTCTACAAGAGCCTCTTTCTCTATTTTCCCTAGTTTTGGATTTTGTGGATTACTTATTTCAATTTTTGTTCGTACATAGCTCATCTTTCCCCTCCTCTTTTAGAAACGTTTTAAAAGTAGAGATAGTTTGCAAACCCTGCCTCATCCATCTCTCTGACAACAAAATTACGCTTCTTACAGAGATAATTTGCTGCTTCTATATGGCATAGCAGTTATCAAATGGCAGAAGGGGTTGAGGCACTGCCTCATTAAAATCGCCATAGTTTTCTATCAAGCAATCTGTAACCCGATGCTTCTAATATATCCCTATCTTTTACTTCTTCTTTTGTTTCTAAATCTGCTATAGTTCTTGCTATACGAATGATTTTAAGGAATGACCTCATTGAGAGATTCATCTCTGTTGTGATTTTTTTTAACAAATTTAAAGCATTTTTATTGACTTTGAAAAGTTCTAATGCCTCCTTTCTCGAAATCCTTGAATTCCAGCGAGACCGGTTCCTTCTCATCTGTATCTCTCTTGCTCTCTCAACCCGTTTCCTGACCTCGGAACTCGTTTCAGATGCAGTATCTATATCTACATCTATCTGTATTCTTGTAACCTCAATCTGTAAATCTATTCTCTCAAGTAAAGGCCCTGATATCCTGCCAATATATCTGTCAATCTGTGATGGGCTACAGGTACATTTTTTATTAACATCGCCAAAATATCCGCAGGGGCACGGGTTCATAGCAGCTATTAATAAAAAATCAGCTGGATATTTCACGGTTTTTGCTGCACGTGATATAAGTACCTCGCCATTTTCCATAGGCTGTCTCAAAACCTCAAGTGTCTTTCTTTGAAATTCAGGTAATTCATCAAGAAATAAGACCCCATTATGAGCAAGCGATACTTCACCAGGTATAACATCCTTACCACCACCTATCATCCCGACAAATGAGATTGTATGATGCGGATTTCTGAAAACCCTGTAATTAATAAGCGGTGAATCTTGCGGTAATAAACCCGCGATACTGTAAATTTTTGTTGTCTGTAAACTCTCGGTTATACTTATCTCTGGTAAAATCGTACAAATACTCTGAGAGAGTAAAGATTTCCCGACACCGGGTGGACCTACAAGTAAAATATTATGCCTCCCAGAAGCAGCTATTTCGAGTGCTCTCTTGGCAAGTGTATGACCTGTTATCATAGAAAAATCAGTATCAGATGGATAAACATTAGTTTTGCTGGTTTTAATCTCAATCGGCTCAGTATATCCAGCAAATTCACCTCGTATATATTCTACTGCTTCATATAACGTTTTAACTCCAGTTACTTTAACACCTTTAATTAATAATGCTTCTTGACGATTTGCTTGCGGCAGTACAATTTTCATATCATTTTTTAATGCAAATTCAACTATGGGCAAAACACCGTTGATCCCTCTTAGGGTTCCATCAAGCGCCAGTTCACCTATAAAGACCGTATCAGCTAAATGTTCTACTTTAATCTTCATACAGGCAGAAATAATGCCTAAAGCTATGGGTAAATCATATAAAGCACCTGATTTTTTTATACCGGCAGGCGCGAGGTTGGCGGTTATTCTTCTTGAAGGGAACTCAAATCCGGAATTTATTATAGCTGCTCTTACCCGTTCTCGAGACTCTTTTAATAGTTGGTCAGGAAGCCCCACAATCTGAAACGATGGTAACCCTCTTGCTATATGAACCTCTACTTCTACTTTGTAGGTATCAAGCCCAAAAATTCCAGTAGATGTTATAGTAGCCAACATTATTAATTCTCTCTCCCGGCAACTACCTTTTTATTCCTCCTTTATCTCTACCCACTCATTGTTCTTTTTCTGCCAGTGTTTCAGTTTAAAAGTTATATCTTTAACATTGGGTACCCTGCGTATCTCATTTTCAACAGCTATTAAATCCATCTTTCCAAGCTGTCTCCCATCAATATTCTGAAATAATCCAACAAGATTTACAACTCTCTTCGTTGACCAGAACTTAAGTTCTTTTGTATCAATATGATATTTATTAAGTATTCGCTTTAAATAAACATTAATCATCAAATCTTCAACAGCCATAACTCAAATCCCTTTAATATGTTCAATCTTTTTTTTACCATCTTTTTGAAAAATTATAGATACAAAATCAAATCTGTAATTCTTATTACATTTATATTCCTTTATATACCATTGTCCAGCTTTAAATATATGTCTTAATTTCTTTGGTGTAATGTTATATAAAGGGTTTTCTCTTTCCTCATCATAGGATGATTTCACCTCGATAAATACTATTTCATCATTGTCTTCAGCTATTATATCAATCTCTCCAAATGGTGTTTTATAATTTCTTTTTATTATGTTGTAATTTATATTTTTAAAAAATTCAACTGCAATTAATTCCCCTCTATCTCCTTTGTCTTTTGTAGATATCTTCATAACGCTTTGAATATATTAATATTAACTTCTTCAGGTAAAATTATTCTTTCTATAATCAGCTCCCTTTCTCTGACAAGATCAATAATTCTATTATCAGAAGATATATCTTTATTGTTTTCATCTCTAACTAATTTTACTAATGGTCTAAGCGGATAATTCTGATTAGAAGAAACAACCAATCCTATACAACCATTGTTCAATTTAAGTAGAGAACCAACTGCAAATAAAGACATAAGTCTTATAAAATCTTTAACAACATTTGCATCGAATTTTATACCTGACCTTGGCAGTATAAACGATATAGCTTCATTCCCATGAAATCTCTTTCTATATCTTCGAGGTGAGGTCATTGCTTCGAATACATCGCAAACTGCAACTATCTTTGAAAAATCATGTATACGAACACTACCGACACCTTTAGGATAACCTGAGCCATCAAGCCGTTCATGATGCTGATAAGCTATAACCTCAGCCATCGGTGTTAACCCACCTATATCAAGCAATATATCAGCTCCATAGATAGTATGCTTCTTTACCTGTAAATATTCGTCATCAGTTAAAGCTCCTTTTTTATGCCAGATATCCCATGGTATTTTAGCCATACCTATATCGTGAAGCAACGCTCCTTCCCCAAGGCCAATTAACTCATTTTTATCAAATCCCATTGCATAACCTAGAAGAACAGATAATATACATACATTTATCGAATGGGATAAAAGATAATTGTCATAATTTTTCACAGCGGTCAAATTTGTTAGAATATCTTTATTTGTTATAGCTTCTTCCACTAATTTATTTATAATTTTAAATATCTCTTCTTTTTCTACTTTGCGATAATTTGTTAGTTCTTTCATTATTTTAATAGTCGATTTTTGGGTAGCTAGGTATTCCTGAACAATGATGTTTTTTGTCTGTTCCATCTGTTTTATCTCATATTTAAATTTTTTAAAAGCTTGTGGTTTCCTCTGTCTAATGCCACCCCCTATCACCCTTCCTGAGATAACTTTATCAATTTCCTGGGGTTCCAGCTTTACCTTTGGAAGTTGCGTAACAGTTGAGTCCAGTCCCAGAGTCTCAGGCATCAATTCTTCAAGCGGTAATATATCATTATCTTTTAATGTTTTTTCTCTTTCTTGCTTATCTAAACGCACTACTTTTTCTTCTACCTGTATTATATTAATATCCCATTTTTTTAAACTCTCAATCATTTCATTGGTTAAAATAGTTTTCTCCTCAAGTAAGATATTCCCACCATTGCTTATAACTGATTGAGCTAAAATCATGCCTGGTACAACTTTATCCACAAATATAGTTCTCATTTTTCTCTATTAACCTCTGCATTAATAATGAGACAAATTTTGCAATTTACATTTAATCTTTGTGCCTTTGTGCCTGGCTATGGATGGGTAAACCCGCCTCTACTACGGGTCTTGTGACCCTTACTACTTCTAATTTTGAATTTTGAATTTAATTTCGTGCCTTTATGCCTTTCCTTTATACAGTCCATTTATTTATGCAGCATTATGATATACAATATAAATACTATTTATATTGTCAATAAAAATTACAGTCCACAAAGGGTCTTGTGACCCTCACTACATTTAGAGGCAAGATAACGAAAAAAGTAAGAATTAATCAGTGTCAGGATGAGCAGTCGGTTGAAAAGACTCGCTGGCCCGCTTATCTATTTCATACAATTTTGCGAACACACAAGCCACAACGCTATATAATTCCTCAGGAATCTCTTGATATAACTCAAGTAGAAAAAGTATCTCAGCAAGCGCTGAATCTTCATATATGTAAAGACCATATTCCTTTGCTATCCTTAATATTTCTTCTGCTATATAGCCTCTGCCTTTTGCTATTACCTTCGGTGCATTATCTTGATTACTATCATAAGAAAGTGCTACGGTTTTCTTTTTATTTAAATCCATACATCTATGTTCTCCAAAATCCCGCTGGTAAAAATCATATCTTCTGTTGGTTCTTTTTCCTCGTATGTAAATATAACTTCTTTTATCTTCTTATTTTCAAAAATGAGTTCAGCTTTCAGACTGTCTCCAGTCTGTTTTAATAAATTTAGTTTATCTTTATTCTCAAAGACAAGTTTTATAAATATCTCATCATCGAATCTGAAAATCTCAATGGTAACCCTGCCGAGATTATAAAAAGGTATGGTAAAGAAAAGTTTATCAACACAAGCTACTCTATCTTTATCTTTTTCTTTAAACTCTTTTTGATATTTTACTTTTATAAAATTTAATTCTCCATCCGGTGAAATAAAAGGTATGTATAGTGGTATCTCGTGGTTAAGCGAAGCTGCTAATCTGTTCCCTGCAATAAATCTTAAAAGTTCAGTTTCTTCTATACACTCCTTCAAACTTTTAAATAAAAAAATTATATCTTTTTCTTCAGATAGGTTATTAACTGTGTTTTTAAGATTTTTAAGACTATTTTTGTTTTTTAATTTTAATTTCTTCCCGTTTTTTATAAATTGTTCTATATAATCATCTATTTTAGCAAAATCTTTTTTCTTTAACAGCATAAGGTATCTGAACGACATCAATACAGGGTCGTTAGAAGATTTATGTTCGTAATAAGTTAAAACCTTCTTTAATAATACTTCATCTAATGGGATATTTTTCTTCATTAATATTTTAATAAAATCAATAACCGATTTATCTACTTTGAGATTATTATTTAATAAAAATTCTTTAATTTTCTCATCCTCTCTCCCTTGCAAGGGGTTATCAATCCATTTAAGATAAATCTCTGATTCGTTATTTTGAACTTTACCAAAAATATATTGGCCTTCTTTGAATGGTATTTCGCTTTTTGTTATAAGATTTAATCCTTGAAAATTAGCTATAAAAGTATCTGAGCTAAGACGTTGTATAATCTTTGCAGAGACTATACTCCCACAAGCAAACCTTTTTAAAACAACTTCCCTGCTTAACGGGACTCGGGAAACATTAACTTCAAACCCATCTTGTCTGTCTTGTATTCTCCCTGTTTTTGTCATAACTCATTTTTATCTTTGTTCTTTTAGTTTTGCAGATTTACCATAGCGCTCTCTTATATAATATATCCTTGATTTTCGTACTTTACCATGTTTTAGTATTTCAATTTTATCTATGGCAGGCGATTGTATGGGAATAACTTTTTCTACCCCCACACCAAATGATACTTTTCTCACAGAAAAAGTCTCTGATAAACCAATCCCTCGTCTTCTCACAACCACACCCTCAAATACCTGCACACGTTCTTTATCTCCTTCTCTCACTTTCATATGTACTCTAACCGTGTCTCCACTTTTAAAATCCGGCGTTTCCTTTATTCTGCCCTTTATAACATTCTCAAGTTTGTTCATCGAAACTATACCTCCTTTTTTGTTTTTCTCGAAAGTCCTTTATCCGCTCGTGATCTCCTGTTAATAAAACCTCTGGGACATTATATCCCCTATATGTTCTTGGTCTTGTATATTGAGGATATTCCAAAAAATTTTCTTTATAACTCTCATCAATTAAAGATTCTTCATTTCCTATAACCCCGGGTATTAATCGAGCAACACTCTCAATAATAACCATAGCCGCGACTTCGCCACCCATAAGTATATACTCTCCACAGGAAATATATTCTGCATTAAATATCTCTCTAACCCTCTCATCTATCCCCTCATACCGTCCACATATAATCACAATCCTATCGAGATTAATAAATTCCCGTGCAATTTTCTGGTTAAAAATTTTTCCCAGTGGTGAAGTAATGAGAATAAGCTTCTTTTCATCACTTGCAAATTCTATCGCTTCAACACATTCAACAATAGGCTCAACTTTCATAACCATTCCTGGTCCACCACCATAAGGATAATCATCAACTACAAAATGGGGCGGTTTTGCACAATCTCTCGGGTTGTAAATATTTATACTTAATAAATTTTTATCCCGGGCTTTCTTCAAAAGCCCTGTCTCCTTAAATGTTTTCAAAAGCTCAGGAAATATACTTATAATATCAAATCTCATCTCAAGATCCTTTCGCGGCCTTCACTCCCACTGTGTTAAGCGCCAGAGCCCGGAGGAGGAACCCTCAGCTTCTCGGGCTTCAGGATGAGAAGTCCGTCAAAAAACTTCACAACTGCTCAATTAATTCCAGCGGATAATCTGTTTTTAATATTCTTTTCTGTTTATCTAAACCAACAATAAACTCTTTGTTATATGGAAATATACTCTTTCTTGTTCCACGATTAATCTCAATACAGGTGTTACCGCTAAAATTATAATAATCATCTATCACACCTATCACACCGCTTTTAATATCAACTACTTTCATACCTTTGAGCTTAACAAGATATCGCTTGTTTTCCGGCAAAACCTTTAACTCCTCCTCTGGTAAATATATAAACTGATTTACAATATCTTTTACTTTTTCCTTTGTTTCTATGTTTTGTAACTTTAATAAAAGTTTCCCGGATAACCATCTCCTGGCTAATATTAAATATCGCATTGGTTTAATGTTCTCAGTTTGTGGAGATAAATAGACAAATTCTATATTTTCAAAAAGCTCAAAAAAATCCGTAAAGAGGTGTACTCTAAATTCACCATTTAACCCAAAACTTCTACCCACCCTCCCGATTATAAAATAATCCATTGTAATTCTTTTTGCCAAGATTTTGCATTCCTGGACAGTCTATGCTCGAATACTATCAGGTATTCCAATTAAAGTCAACAAAATAATTGCTTTTTAACAATTTCTTTACAAATTTTGTAATATATCTTATAATTGTTTTCGAGGTGAATATATATTATGAATAAAACAATAACTATTAACAAACCAATGGTTCTTATACCTGTAAAAGATTATATCAATCTTCGATTCTCTCTCGAAATCCATATTGTGGTAAACGCTTAAAGGAGTACCCATGAGCGCGGTTTGCGCTCTACACAATACAATATATGAAAAACTAAAGATGATATAAAAAGAGTCGTGAGTCACAAGTCGCAAGTCGTGAGTCAAAACAGGACTCAAGACTCAAGACTTTTCAGCAGGCTCTGGGCTTTTGGCTCCAGCTGGCTGTAGTCCGTAGCCCGTAGCCTGTCCTGACACCTCTCACTTCTTCCGTTATCTTGCTTCTTGT
>JBFMHD010000048.1:0-16184 GCA_040752395.1 Candidatus Hydrogenedentota bacterium | reverse complement strand
TACCCGCCGCCCCCTAATATACCCCATCCCCTAATATCCTTTGTGCCTTTCTCCTCCTGTCTCCTGTCTCCTATCTGCCTTTGTGTCTCTGTGCCTTACGAACAGTTTTTTTTCAGAGACCTCTAAGATTTATTTTGACAAAACATTGCATAATGTCAAATACTTTCTCTATGCTCGAAAAATACTTCTCGTATTTAAAAAATAACTTGAGAATCATAGTGGTAAATCCTATTTATCCCGGTAATGTGGGAAGCATTGCAAGATTAATGAAAAACTTCGGAATAACAGAGCTTTACGCTGTTAATCCCTGCAATATTCTTGATATTGAAGCCAAACGTATGGCAATGAATGGCTATGATATATTACTTAATGCTACTATATGTGATGAGATTGACGAAGCTATTAAAGATTTGCACATACTCTTTGCAACCTCAGCTCGAACGGGCAGGAAACGCATCTCTAAATTTACACCGCAATCTGCTGCTAAACGTATTATAGAGATAATACCCAATCTTAAGGTTGGGGTTATCTTTGGTCAGGAGGATAAGGGTCTTGATAATTCAATTATAGCTAAATCTCAAAACCTTATTACTATTCCTACGGCTTCTTTTCATTCAATTAATCTATCCCAATCAGTTGCTATCATTTTATATGAGATATTCGCACAGATTAACGAGGAGCCAAAAGCACAGGAAACTATAAAACCCGAGTTAGCAAAAAGAGAGGCGCTTGAACTTATGTTTAATCATATAGAGTCTGTTCTTTTTGAGATCGGGTTTCTTGATCCAGAGAACCCTCAGCGTATGATGCTTGCATTACGTGATATCTTTGAACGGGCTCAATTAAAGGAGCGTGATATCCGGGTTATCCGTGGTATCTTTCACAGGGTCCATCATTTCAAGACTTACGGCAAACCCCCGCGTTAGGCGACATTCTGCGAATGTCGAATTGGAAACTGAAAATTTAAAAATGGGGGTCAGATATAAATTCCCCAAATGAAATAAAAAAAGCAAAAAATAGGATCCAATCTTCATACAACTTCCCATAGAACCGAAAACCCAATCTCTATGGCTTAGTCCAACTGTATTATACATTATCTGCTGGTGTGGGCATCTAAAAATAATACTTCTCTCTTTTTACCTTTAAACTTCAAATTATTGATTGTAAAGTTCCTTTTCTAATCTCTTTGTGATTTGGCAGCGGTTTGCGCTCTACACTATTGCGTTCTTGCGTTATCTTGCTTCTTGCCTCTACTTGATATCATTAGAGTTACAATGTTTTTCAGAGGAGGGGAGAGAAAATTATTTAACTTATCCTACACTAAACCACCGGCTTCACAACCGCCTCACCAAGAGTCAAAGTCATAGATTTATCTTTTTTGAATAATCTTCTTGCTACCCGAAGGACATCTTCAACTGTAATCTTATCTATTTCGTTCGTCATTTCTTTTACTGTAAAATATCTGCCATAATATAGTTCCCATCTGCCAAGAATCGACATCCTTGATTTTGTTCCCTCAAATGACAATAAAATGTTTCCTTTTAGATGCTCTTTTGCTTTTTGTAGCTCGTCTTTAGAAATTTTAGAGGTTTTTAGATTGTTTATCTCTCGCAGAACAGTATTATATGCTTTGTTGAGATTTGATTTTGTAGTAGCAAAATATACAATAAATAATCCGGTCTCCATACAAAGCACAGGATAACTATATATACTATAAACCAGACCCTGTTTTTCTCTTACTTCCTGAAACAGACGAGATGACATACTGCTCCCTAATATCGTATTAATTATTTGAAGAACATATCTATCATTATCCACTCTCGATAAACCGTTAAAACCCATACAACAATGCACCTGGTTTAAATCACGTTCAATGTGTTTAACTCCATAGAGTGGATTTTTTAGTTTAATCTCCCATTTACTCATCTCTCTTTTATCTTTTTTGGTATTAAAATATTTAGATACTAATTTAATAAATCTTTGTATTTCAAAATTACCGCAGCAGGAGATTATAATATTCGAAGGCAGATATTTAGAATTTATAAAATTTTCTACTCTCTCTCTATTAAAACCTGAGACTGTCTCTCTTGTACCAATTATCGGTTGACCGAGTGGATAATCCTTCCACATCTCATTTACAATCATATCCTGTATAAATTCATCTGGCGTATCTTCATACATCTTAATTTCTTCGAGTATAACGCTCTTTTCATTTACTATATCTTTTATATCAAGTCTCGGGTTAAATACCATATCAGAGAGTAAATCAATAACAAATTCAAGATGATTAGAAAGCGCTTTTATCTCAAGATGTGTGTATTCTCTGCTTGTCCCGCCATCGATCTGACCGCCTATCTGATCTATACTTATAGCTATCTCTGATGTACTCCGTTTCTTTGTACCTTTAAAAAGTAAATGTTCAATAAAATGTGAGATACCATTATCTTCTTTTCTCTCATATTTAGAACCGACAGCAATTAAAACTCCCAACGCAATGGAGCAGACATTTTTATCCGGTTCCATTACAACTCGTATGCCATTTGGAAGAACTAATTTTCTATAATTTTTAAAAGGCAAGCTATTTTACTCCCTAATAAAGCGCTACCAAAGCCTTTGTCAATTAAAGTAAAGCTTTTCTTGAAAGACTAATCTTCCCTTCTCTATCAATCTCAATAACTTTAACTTTAACTTTATCTCCTATCCTGAAATAATCCTCAATACTTTTAATTCTTTTATAATCCACTTCAGAAATATGAAGTAACCCATCTTTACCTGGTAAAAGATTAACAAATGCACCATACGGCATAATCCTTATAATGGTTCCCTCATAGATATCCCCAACCTCTATTTCTTTGATTATTGCCTCTATCATTTCCTTTGCTTTATTACTTGCTTCTTCTTCAGTGGAAATAATCAGGGCTCTGCCATCCTCCTGTATCTCAATCTTTGCCCCACTTTTTTCCTGAATGTTTCTTATAACTTTACCACCGGGTCCTATGACTTCACCAATTTTATCTGCTGGTAGATTGACAAATGTAATTCTCGGAGCATATGGTTTTAATTCTTCTCTTGGAGCAGGTATAATGCTTTGCATCTTTTCGAGTATTTTTAATCTTGCTACACGTGCTTTCTCAAGTGCATTTGAGAGTATCTCTTTTGTAATACCGGCAATTTTTATATCCATCTGAAGCCCTGTTACACCATTTGCTGAACCAGCCACCTTAAAATCCATATCTCCACAATGGTCCTCTATCCCCTGAATATCGGTTAGAATCACAATATTATCATCCTCTTTAATTAAACCCATAGCGATACCAGCAACCGGAGTTTTAATCGGAACCCCTGCATCCATCATCGATAAACATCCTGAACATACCGATGCCATAGATGATGAACCGTTTGATTCAAGTATTTCAGAGACTACGCGTACAGTATATGGGAAATCTTCTTCATCAGGTATAATAGCCTCAAGTGACCTTTGTGCTAAAGCACCATGACCTATCTCCCGACGGCCTGGCGCTTTAATAGGCTCTGCTTCACCTACTGAAAAAGGAGGAAAATTATAATGTAATATAAATCTGCTGCTACCCTCACCTTCAATATTGTCAAATCTTTGTTCATCCTCAGTTGTTCCAAGTGTGGTACTACCAAGAGACTGTGTCTGTCCCCGCCTGAAAAGAGCTGAACCATGTGCCCGCGGCAAAACCCCCACCTCAACACTTATCTCCCTTATCTCATCATAGCCACGACCATCAACCCTTATGCCGGTAGCTATTGTTTCCTGTCTTACAAGATTACGCTCAAGTTTATTCAGTATCTCCTGGATATCTATTTTAATGTCCTCATAATCTTCTCTGTTTTGTTTAAAATAATCATGGACTTTATTAAAAACATTCAAAACCGCCTCATTTCTTAGAGTTTTATCTTTATTTTTGTTTACCTTTTGCAGGTCATCAAGAATCATATCCTCAATAAAGCATTCAAGTTCAGGTGCTACGGTTTTTATGGGAAACTCAGATTTCTTTATATCTAATTCTTTACTCATCTGGTTCTGAATCTCAATAAAAGGCTGTAGCTTTTGGTGAGCATAATATATTGCATCAAGTATATCTTCTTCTTTAGCTTCTTTAGCTCCGCCCTCAACCATAACAACAGCATCTTTTGTTCCTGCTACCACAAGGTCTATATCGATATCTTCTATTTTATCGTAGGTTGGATTTATTACAAACTCATCCTTTAATCTGCTAATCCTCACAACTCCGATAGGTCCTTCAAATGGTATATCAGAAAGCACAAGCGATGAAGAAGCAGCGAGTATAGCAAGTATATCAGGCGGGTTAACCTGGTCTGCTGATAAAGTCTGAAGAGTTATTATCACATTATTCCTGAAACCATCCGGGAACAAAGGCCGCAGGGGTCTATCAGCAAGTCTTGAGATAAGGGTCTCTCTATCACCTGGCTTACCCTCTCTTTTATAAAATCCACCTGGTATCTTACCAGCAGCATAGTATTTTTCACGATAATCCACAATTAGCGGAAAAAAATCCACACCCTCAACCGGCTCTTTTGAAGCCACCGCAGCTCCCAAAACAACCGTTCCTTCACATTGTACAATAACACTGCCATTAGCCTGTCTTGCAACTTTCCCTGTCTCAAAAATATAACTTTTACCCTCTACGACTACCTCTTTTCTTAAAAATTTCTTTTCATTCATTTCTTCATTAACCTCTCATTACTTTCTCAATCCAAGTTTTGAGATAAGCTCTTTATACTTCTCCGCGTTCGTGGTCTTAAGATAAGCAATAAGTTTTCTTCTACGGCTTACCATCGTTAATAACCCACGCCTTGAATGATAATCCTTTTCATGTTTTTTAAGATGTTCTGTTAGCTCATTTATTCTTTCTGTTAATAAAGCTATCTGCACTTCAGGTGAGCCGGTATCGTTCTTCCCTCTCCCGAACCTCTCTATAACTTCCTTTTTTTTCTCCTTGGTTAACATAATACTATCTCCTCTGAAAAATTGCCTGAAATAGAGGATATTCATTTTCAGGTTCTTTTATAATAATCTTACTTTTTTAATTTTAGTCAATAACTTTTTTACAGGTCTCTTTTAAGGTATTTATACTGAGAAGAGATCATATCAAACAGATTTCTTGCAGGTTTCCAGCATAAAGCCTCTCTTGCTTTACTATTAGATGCAACTAAAATAGCCGGATCACCTATCCTCCTTTGAACTATTTTATACTTCAGTTTTAATTCTGTTACTTTTTCTATCTCAGTCAAAACTTCGAAAACCGAATAACCACTGTTATTTCCCAGATTAAATACAAAAAACCCCCTATTTTCCTGTAAATATTTTATACCTCTACTATAAGCATCGACTATATCGAGTATGTGAATATAATCCCTTATACAACTCCCATCTTTAGTATCATAATCATTACCATAAACATAAAATTCTTCTTCTTTATTAAAAAGTGAGTGTAATGCGCGTGGTATAAGATGTGTTTCTGGTTGATGTGCCTCACCTATTAATCCATCTTCATCACATCCGCAAGCATTGAAATATCTGAATACCATCGCATTAAAACCAAAAATCTTGCAGAACCATTCTATCCAGTCTTCCATAACGCTCTTACTGAAGCCATAGGGCTGTATCGGCTTTTTTATATCTTCTTCTGTTAACATTCTATCTCCCTGATCACCGTAAACAGCAGCAGATGAGGAAAAGATTAAATTGTAAACACCTGCTTTTTTCATCTGGCTTAATAATTTATGGGTACCCAGAACATTATTTTCAAAATAAATATCAGGATTTCTTATAGACTCAGAAACATCTATATATGCTGCGCAATGAAAAACGATATCAATCCCTTTAAGAATTTCTGTTAAGTCATCTCTTCTTAAATCCATCACAAAGTATTTATCCACTTTTAGAACATTAATCACTTTTTTTGAGCTTCTTTCAAAATTATCAATTATTATGATATTATATCCTTTATTTTTAAAAAACTTAGCGAGATGGGAGCCGATATATCCTGCCCCACCTGTAATCAAAATATTCTTCATAACTATTTATATTGCAAATTGCAAATTTAATCACCCTCCTCTGAAAAACGTTGTAACTCTAATAATTCGGGGTACAGGTGTTAGGTTTTTAGACTGTTTGTTTTAGGTAACCTTATGATGATACTCAAGCCTCCTTCCTTTTTGGGTTGAATCAGGAGTTCAGCATTCATAAGTTCTGCGCGTTCCAGCATATGAATAAGTCCTGCTTTGCCTTTCTCTATGAGTTTTTCCTCAGGTTCAACCTCAATCTCTTTTGTGCCGAAATCTTCAATAATCCATTCATATACGGCTTCGGTTATTTGAAAATTAATTCTCACAGATGTGGTATCAGAGTATTTCCATATATTATTCAGTGCTTCCTGAATTATTCTATATATATTTAACTCAGCCTCTTTAGTCAGTTGAACCCAATCATCGCCTGTAAATTCTATATTAATCTCTCTTTCACGTTTTAAATTATTTACAAGTGACGAGACAGCGGATTTCAAACCAAGGTCATCAAGCGCGGGTGGTCTTAAACTGAATATCAGTGTTCTAAGCTCTGCTATTTCACGTCTTAAATCATTTTTAATGTCTCTCAATTCATTAATAATCTTCGTTTTATCAATTGTTTCACTCTCTAAAAGAGACTCACAATATTCTATTCGTCTGACAACAGCTGCTATAACCTGCGCTGGCCCATCGTGTATCTCGTGACTAACTCGTTTTCTCTCTTTCTCAAGGATATCAACGGTCTTGCTTAAACTCGCACCTGTCTTACCCTCAAATATAATCAGCTCATCAAACAAGTCCTCAAGTTCTTCAAGTATCTCGTCTTTTATTGCATTGTCTTTTATATTTTTAAGGCTATTTAATTTACTTAATATTTTATCAATAATCTTTCCTGCCAGTCGTCTCATATATACCCCTATATACCTCCTCTGAAAAACTTCGCAACCCTAATAATTTGGGCTACAGGCTACAGGCTACGGACTACAGCCGGCTGGAGCCCGAAGCCCGGAGCCTGAAGCCAACATATCATCCTTAGTTTTTCATCCTTTGTGTAGAGCGCAAAGTGCGCTCATGAGTACTCCTTCGAAAAAGTTGATGAGTTCAGGAGTTAACTTTTTCATTTTTTGTGTAACCTGTTAGAGAACGAAATTTAACTCCAGAGTACTAACAGAGTAACTTTCTTTAACAGCGTGTAAATCGCAAACCACAGCCATAACGAGTCCTGTGAAAAGTTGGGACCAAGAAATATCAGAGAACAGAGTAGAACCACGATTACCCGCCACCGATAAATTGAATAAATTCTATCCTGTCATTCCCATTTAGTAAAGTTTTATCCCACAATTCTTTTTTTAATATTCTACCATTATACTCGCAAACGATACCATCTAAATTTTTTATTTCTTTACTTTTAAGAAGCTCAAATATAGTTAAAGAATTAGCTACTTCTTCTATATTACCATTTATCTTTACTTTCATAAATAATATTATAGCATATTATTATAATGATACAATAAAAAAGTTTTCCCTCGGTTATAGGTGAAGCAAGATAAAGATAACGAAAAAATTTGTTGTCTAATTTAATCTAACCACGTAAAATAAAGATTATTTCTATAACAGAAAGAAACATCTAATGAAGATCAAGGAATTATACGTAAGCCACGGAGACATAAAAGGAAGTAAAACAGATTTTGATGCGGTTGGTTCTGTAGCATCACTCGTCCGTAAAGCCAAAAAATTAAAACTTATCCAATATGAAAACTATGATTATACCCTGATCGATTATTATAATTACAGTATCGAGCCTTTGCTTACTTATCATAATAAAAAAATATATCTTTCAGATATACCAGCAGAATCAATACTTTTCAGTTCAAAACACTCCTCAGTTGAATATGTAAGAGACTTGCTTCTTAGATTAAAATCTCAGAATAATGAGCTTATTTATGTAGACCATCATCCTGTTTCAGATGTTATAAGAAATATTTTTTATAAGTTCTATGAAGAGAACCTTTTTCTTTATTTAAATCTGCAGAATATAGACCCGAAAGCTTCAAAATCATATACCAGAGAATGCGCCACAGAAATGATACAAAAATATCTGTTTCATTATGAAAATATTAAGGATGATAATATTTTAAAAACCTTAAGAACTTTTGCAAGAGACCAGGATCTGGGTTTCAGAAAACTTAATGAAGCAACAAGAATCTCTGTAGTTATAGGTTCGGATTATAATAACAAAAAATTGATCGAGTATCTATCAGATGGTATCTTCTGGAATGACGAGCTTCAAGAGAGATATGAATATTCTATGAAAAAAACTCAAAGACTCTGTCAACAACTTATAACTACAACCCGTGAAATCTCTTTTTATAAAAGCAGAAATAAAATAAAACGAAATTTTGTTTTTGCATTAACACCCAAAGAGAACGGCTTAAAATCAACACCAGCTGCGATTTATCTCTTCGATAAATATAAACCCGATTTTGTAGTTATATTAAACAGGCACGGCTTTTTAAGTATTCGGCGAGACCAGAAGTCTAAAGGCATAAGTGCAGGATTGATAGCAAAAATATTTGGCGGCGGTGGTCATGAGACAGCATCGGCAGCAGGAAACCGAAAATATAATAGCAGTTTCCCATTTGATTATATCGACGAATCCTCGTTTGAAGCGGTCGTCAATAAACTCGTCTCTATTATTAGTAAAAACTACCCTCCATAAAATAGGAATTTATATTTTTTTCATCCTTGAGTGTGGTATAAGATACACCTGAATAATTATGACCAGAATAAATTAAAGTATCATCAGGAAGTTTAGAAATCTTTCTAATACTAGTTATCAATTTTTCGTCTGAACCACCCGGTAAATCTGTCCTCCCTACTTCACCACCAGCAAATATTGTATCTCCTGTAAATAACTTATTATCAACATAATAACATACCCCACCAGACGTATGACCCGGTGTATAAATAGTTTTAATCTTCAAGCTACCTAATAATATAACCTGATTGTCTTTAAGTAAGATATCAGGTGGTGGAGATATCTCTGGCTCATTTTCTCCAATAGCGATCAAAGCACCTGTTGCGTTTTTAATAATTCTATTTTCTGCGGTATGGTCAAAATGAGAATGGGTATTAAGAATATATTTCAGCTTTAATTTATTATCATATATAATTTCAAGGATTCTATTTGATTCCCAGCCAGGATCAATTACAGCTCCATCTTTTACTTCCTGACACCCAATTATATATACCCAGTTCTCCATCGGTCCTAATTGTATCTGATGAAATATCATAAATTTTCAGTAATGAATCCTTTGAAATTATGCTATTTTACAAAAAGATTATTCACAGGTCAATCCATAAAAACTGCAATTCAGAACTTTATGGGATACAAAATAAAAAGAAAAAACATCTTGACATTTATCAGAAAATGATTATAATAGATATAAATAAATAAAAAGCCTCTGCTCAGGGGCTTTATTAAGGATAGTGTTCTATCCAAGGAAGGGAGGGACCTACCGTGGGCTTCAGAGTAAACAATAACATTCCAGCATTAAGTGCAAGTCGTTTTATGCAGGTTAATCAGCAGGAGCTGCAGGAACGTATAGCACGATTAGCATCTGCTAAACGTATTAACAGAGCTGCAGATGATGCTGCTAACCTTGCAGTCGCAGAACGTATCAGAACCCAGACAAATGGGCTTACTCAAGCTGCCCGGAATGTGCAGGATGGCATTTCACTCGTCCAGACTGCTGAGGGTGGTCTACAGGTTATTCAGGAGAATACACAGCGAATACGCGAGTTGTCTGTACAAGCTGCTAATGGCACCTTAACTGACCAGGATCGACAGCTTATCCAGACCGAGATTGACCAGCTTATTGATGAGATCGACCGTCAGGCTGGCGCTGTTCAGTTCAATGGTCAGCCTTTGTTAACTGGCAACTTTGGTCAAGCAAACGGCGGACTAACTATTCAGGCAGGTGCAAATCGAAATGAAACCGTAACACTCAATCTCGAAACTACTAATGCTACTATTCTCGGTATAGCAGATCTCGATGTAACAACCCAAGCAAATGCTCAAAATGCAATCGCTGATCTCGATAGCGCTATAGAGGATATAGCATCACAGCGAGCTGATATCGGTGCATTTCAGAACAGACTTGAAGGTGCATTCAATTTCCTGAATATCGCTAATGAAAACCAGCGTGCAGGTCTGTCTCGAATTGAGGATGCTGATATAGCTACTGAGATAGTTGGTCTTTCTGTGAACCAGATTTTACAGCAGACTGGCGTCGCATCTCTAGCACAGGCTAATCTCTCGAGTCAGAACGTGTTGAACCTATTGCGTTAAAAATCCTTTATTCCGGGTAGGTCCAGAATTTGAAAATTTTACCCCGCACAACTCATCCCTGGATGATGTGCGGGGTTTTGTTTTTATTGACTTTTTGCGTTTTCTTTTTAATCCTACAACCTGATGATAAAAACAAATAACTTTAAGCTTAATGAGAAAGTAAAATTCGTTCTGGTTTATGCTGCCCTGGTCTTTATCATTTATTATCCTGTTACGTTTCTTGAAAGAACTTTCATACCCTCTCTCTACTATCCATCACCTGTAATGGATGATAGTAAAATACGGCCTCAACTCAATACCCTCTCAATTGATTTATCCACCCCCATCTATTATGAAGAACCAATAAATAAAATCACAGGCGATATGCTAAAAAACAATAAGCTACCATTATGGAATCCATATATAGGGCTTGGTACACCTCTGGCAGCGCAATATAGCACACGCTCATTCTTCCCTTATCAAATCTTAGAAAATATCTCTCCCTACTGGTTATGGGATTATTTTGTTTTATTCAGGTTTGTGTTAGCTGGTTTTTTCACTTTTCTATTCTGTAGAAAATTACAATTAGATATTTTGCCTTCTTTCATCGCCGGAATAATATATCAATTTTCAGGCTCTTTTGTATGGTTCGTATATCTGGAACAGATGACAAATGTCGGTATGATGATACCACTTCTATTATATGCTATAGAGGTTCTTTTACAAAATAATAAAATATCTAATCAATTGTTCTTATCAGTAGTCATAGCCCTGATTTTATACGCTGGTCAGCCTGAGGTCTGTTTCTATGCTTTAGCATTAGGGTTTTTGTACACGTTACTTGGTTTATGGAGACGACGAGATGTTATAGCTTTAAAGAACGAATTGCTAAAACACATTCAAGTGTGGATAGTAGCTTTTATGTTTGCCTCACCTTTATTAATGTTATTTTTAGAACTGGTTTTTAATTCTTATCATATACATACAGAAACAATGAAAATCCCATTTTCTATTTTTTTAAGTCTTAAAGAAATAGTGCTTATCTTGTTACCAGCTGTAATATTAAAATTTAATTTTTTTATATCTTTCCCTGAATCAGGATATCAGGATATTGTAGGTGGTTATGTTAGTTTATTTGTGTGGGTAGCGATATTTTCGTTGTTTTTGAAAAGAGAGATTAAACATAGAATAGAATTTATTTTTTTTACTGTCTGCGGTCTCTCAATATTACTCCATAAATTTGGTATCCCACCATTTAAATACCTCGGATACCTGCCTTTTTTTAATATTATATGGTTTCAAAAATGGTCTGGCCCTGTCTTTTGTCTCTGTCTTGCTATAACATCTGCTATCGGGTTGCAGAATATATCTTACATAAGTAAGAAAAATATTATTATCTCATTTATTGTAATTTTACTATTGATTCTCTTAAGTAAACTTTCTTTAGATAAATCTTTAGCTGGTATTACTATGCCGCATCCCCTCTCGAACTTTTATAATTATTCTTATATCTTAAGTTTCTTACATCTTATCTGCTTCTTCTTAATATTATACTTTATCTTCAATAAATACACTGATGGCTTTCAAAGGACAAAATTATTATGCATCCTTATAATTCTTGAATTATGGTTTTATATTCCAAAAGGATATGATACTCTATGGAGTTATCTATTATTTATCCCGCTTATGTTTGGCTGGTTAAGTATAATATTTATTAGAAAAAAATTTTTAGCTTTATTTTTTATAATCATATCCTTATTATCATACATTATACTGGAACTCTCATCCAATTATGGCTTACCATTACGTAGAAACCCATTCCCTGTTACTCCCCCAATTAAAAAAGTAACAAACTCACAATCTCTTTTCAGAATTATCGGTGTAGATGGGATGTTTCTCCCTAATTATTCCGGTGTTTATAATTTATACGATGTTAGATACATCAATTCTTTAACACCAGAAGAGACAGATAATCTTATCAATAATTTGTTACTTACAAAACCTCTTAAGGGATATCACAGACTATGGTTTGCCGGAGTGAGTGATTCTGAAACCCCCTTTTATAAGGACTTTATCGAAAAATTGAGGATATATTCCTTTCTCGGTGTAAGATATATTTTCTGTACTAATAGAATTGATTTAGGATTACCCGTTGTATATAAAGGCAGTGATGTAACTATTTTTGAAAATAAGGAATTCCGTCCCAGAACATATATTGTATTTAAAACATTAAAAGCAGACAATTTTAAACAAGCCCAACAAATATTACTTGATAATAGTTTTAATTTTAAAGAGATAGCAATTATAGAGAAAGATATTAATCTTAATATTGTGGAACCCAATCCTCAATGGAAAACTGAGATTATAAAATACGGGCCTGACAACGTTGAGATACTTGCGAAGACAACTTCTGATGGGATATTAGTTTTAGTTGATTCTTATTACAGAGGCTGGCGAGTGTATGTTGATGGCAAAGAGAAGGAGATATTTCGTATTAATGGTTTAGTAAGGGGTGTAGAAATAGACAAAGGTGAACATATTGTATCATTTAAATATAGGCCTCTCTCATTCACAGCTGGTTGTGCTTTATTTCTAATCGGGACTTGTTACTATATACTTTTACTGGCTGTTACTCTCTTGACAAAAATTGATATTACGTCATAATAAAACTATGAAAAAACTAATCCATATTGTTGATGATGAACCACACATAAGAGAATTTTTAGATACTTTATTAAAGGAAGAATATAAAGTAAAATCTTCCCCTGATGCAAATCATGCACTTAAAGAATTGTTTAAAGAAGCCCCTGATATTATGCTTTTAGATATAAGGCTACCTGGTATGAATGGCATGGAATTATTAAAAAAAATTATAGGGATAGCCCCACAGATAGCTGTAATTATGGTGACAGCTGTAAAAGATACAGCTGTAAGCCGTGAAGCTATTAAGATTGGCGCTTATGATTACATTGTCAAGCCATTTGATATCGATAATATAAAAATAGTTATTACCCGCGCCTTGAATCATATCGAATTACTGAATAATCATAAAGAATTGATGAAAAGCATTATCATCTATAAAGATACTATTGAGAGAGAACGAAAAATAAAATTAGAAGCTCTCTATAAACTCTATCAGATACTAAAAATAGAATTTGATATGGAGAAAATGCTTGAACTCGGTATGGAGTTATTGCGAGATACTGTTTTAAGTGAAGCAACTTCTCTTTTGCTATACGAATATAAAGAAGGGAATAAAACGCTTGTATTTAAATATGCAACCGGGCCAAAGCGAGACAAGCTTTTGGGTATCTCCTTAAATGATGGCGAAGGTATCGTAGGTGATTCAGCAAAAAATGATATATCTGTATATGTAGCCGATGCACAATCCGACCCGAGATTCGCCCGCCGCATCGATGAAATAACCGGCTTCGTCACTAGATCCGTTATCTGTGTTCCGCTAAAACTTGAAAACAAAGTTATAGGTGTAATAGAGATATTAAATAAAATTAATGAGGAATCATTTAATGAAGATGATTTTAAATTAGCAACAATGATTACAGAACAAATTGGCTTGATAATGGAGCGAAGAAAATTTCAGGAGATACTTAAAAGAGAAGTAGAAACCGCAACACAGAATCTTCGTGAACTCACAAGCAAACACGAGGCTGTTATCAGCAGTATCGCAGAGGGTATAGTTGTCATAAACAATGATTACAAGATTATTACTTTTAATCAGATGGCTGAAAAGATCACTGGATACAGTAAAGAAGAAGCGATAGAGAAAAGTTGCAAAGAAGTATTTTTTCATGAACATTGTGGCCTTGATGTTTGTAAATCTCGTTGCATTTTTGGTAAAGTATTAGAAACTGGAATGACAATGATAAACTACGAAATCCAAATGGTCAATAAAAGAAAGCCACCCACACCACTACTCATAAACGCTGCACCTTTATTTGATAGCACCAGCATCCAGATAGGATGTGTAACAATTTTCCAGGACATAAGTAAACTTAAAGAAGTTGACAGAATGAAATCAGACTTTATAGCACTTGTCTCTCACGAACTGCGCACACCGATGGCTGCTATCAAAGGTTCTACTGACCTCATATTAAAACAGAAGCTTGGACCCCTTAATCAGGAACAGATTAAATTGTTAAATATAGCTTCAAATAATGTCAATCGTCTGGTCAGACTTGTTAATGAACTTCTTGATCTCTCGAAAATCGAAGCCGGGGAGTTAACAATAGAAAAAAAATCTTTTATTTTTTCAGAGATACTTTCTGAAGTGATAGAAATACTTGACCAACGTATTAAAAAGAAAAATATAAGTATTAAAACAACTATACCTGATGACTTACCACCCATTTATGCAGACCCTGATGGACTGAAACAGGTTTTGATTAATATAATAGGAAATAGTATTAAGTTCATTCAAAAGAGAGGTAAGATAATAATTACTACAATAAAAAAAGATAAAGAGATAGTATTTAAAATACAGGATAATGGTCCGGGGATCCCGTCAAACGACCTTCCATACATTTTTGATAAATTTTATCGAGCAAAGAATTCCTATACCAAAAAATCAGGAGGTGCTGGTCTGGGACTCGCTATAGCAAAAAGCATAATAGAAGCACATAAAGGTAATATTACAGCAACAAGTGAGGAAGACAAAGGTGCATCATTTACATTTACACTACCTGTAGAAATAGAACCACAATAACAATAATATGAGAAAAAAAATTAGAATTTTAGTAATCGATGATTCAAAAGATATACTGGAAATAATAAAAATGAACCTTGAACCTGAGGGTTATGATGTTATTACTGCATCAAGTGGCAAAGAGGGTTTAAGATTAGCATTTCAAAAAAGACCTGACCTCATACTTCTTGACATCCTTATGCCTGATATCAATGGTTTTGAGGTATGTCGGAGACTTAAAGATACCAATTCCACAAAATATACTCCAATAATTATGATATCTGTAAAAAGGTCAAGCGAGGACGTAAAATCAGCGGTTTCCGCTGGTGCCTGCGATTATATCGCAAAACCTTTCATCTCAGAATGTATTCTTGAAAAAGTTAAAAACGTATTAAACGGTCTCGCTTTCGCTGAAATCAGCCTTAGAGAATTTGAACATATAATAAAAAGTTCATTCATACCAATAGAAGAATACGAGATTGATACTACAGAACCATTGACACATTTTGAGACTATCTCAGCAGCCGGCGCAAGACCAGAGCGAAGGCTTTTCTTCCGTCTGAAAGTAATTTATCCTATGAAAATCAAGATAGATGAAACAATTATTCCTGCAATGATAAGGGATATCAGTGCCAGCGGCATGTATCTTATCACTAAAAAATTGGCTGTATCTAAAGGAGAAGATATATTTCTTATCTCTCCTCTTTTCAAAAATATCTGTTTTACAGACAGGATTGAAGCAATTGTTGTACGTGTGAGCGAGATCTCATCTGAATCTGCTCGATACAAATGGCAGTTGGCTGTAAAATATAAGAACTTTAAAGAGGATGACATCAAACGATTCCTTCAGTTTTTGTTCAGAGAAGAGGTCACCAGAGCAAGACCCAGAGCTAAAAATGTCTAAGAAATCACCATCGTCGCTTTTGCGCTCTACACTATTGCGTTCTTGCGTTATTGCGTTCTCTTGCTTCTTGCTTCTATTTGATATGTCCCGGGATGCGGCCAAAGAGCTTATCGTGCGCCTTAAAAAAGAAAGAAAAAGAATCGTCTTTACCAACGGCTGCTTTGATATACTCCACGTCGGCCATGCCC
>JBFMHD010000047.1:0-16188 GCA_040752395.1 Candidatus Hydrogenedentota bacterium | reverse complement strand
TCAGAAAATAGAGGCAAGAAGCAAGTTAAAGAAACTACACCGAAGACTTAGGCGTTACATAATACTTTTTACAACATTATGATTTTCAATTATCTTATCGCTGTATTTTTTCTTGGTATATTAATCTTCATTCATGAGTTCGGTCATTTTATTTTTGCAAAACTTTTTAAAGTAAAAGTAGAAGTCTTTTCACTCGGGTTCGGCCCTAAATTAATTGGATTGAAATACAATGATACTGAGTATAAAATATCCGCCGTACCATTTGGTGGCTATGTGAAAATGAAAGGCGAAGACCCGAACGAGCAGAAAACAGGTGCACCTGATGAGTTCGCATCCAAACCTGTATATCAGCGAATTATTATTGTTATAGCAGGGCCGTTGGTCAATCTTATTTTCGGTTTTTTGTTATTTGTGTTTATTTACTGGGTTATAGGTACTGCAACAGAGGGTTTTCTTCCTAAAATCGGGACTATTTTAGAATACGTAACATCAGCAGGTGAAATAAAAGATGTACCAGCTAAGATTGCCGGGTTAAAAGAGGGTGATGAGGTATTAGAGATAGATAATGAAAAAACTACTACTTTTTTTGATATCCAGCGAATCATTCGAAACTCACAGGGAAAAGAACTAAATTTTAAAATTAAGCGTGATGGATTAATAAAAGAGTTTAAAGTAAAACCTGAAAAAGATCCAAAATCAGAGCAGTTCTATGTTGGTTTTACCTCATTTGAAGAGCCCGTAATCGGTAAAGTCATAAAAAATTATCCTGCTTATAATGCAGGACTACTAAAAGGTGATTGGGTTTTAAGCGTTAATGATTACACCTGCACTCAATTTACTGATGTAAAGCGAGAAATATTTTTTAGCCGCACTGATAAAGTAAAACTAAAAATAAAACGCAAGCAAGAAATTTTTGAAGTAGAGATTAAACCAGTGAAAAGAAAAATATCAACAGAAGCGATTAAAGAATACACAGGTGATACTTTTATTTTTAACGGAAGAGTATATATCGAGCAGGGTAAAAAAGACATCTTTATCTCACAAATAGGTATATATCCAGAAAACAGAAAATTAAGGTTCAGTCTTATCAAATCATTGAAGATTTCGTATGATGAGATTGTATTTATTGTTGACCGCACTATCTGGGCATTAAAACTTCTTATAACACGAAAAATATCATTAGACCAGCTCGCAGGACCGCTCGGAATAATTCATCTTACAGGTGAACGTGCTGCCGTGAGTATAGAAGAATTACTTAGAATGGTTGCCTTACTTACCATCTCATTATGGTTTATAAATTTAATACCTATCCCTGTCCTCGATGGCGGCTGGATTATGTTTCTATTATTTGAATCGATATTCCGAATACCCGTAAACCCCAAAATACAGGCTGCATTACAAAATGTATTTTTTATACTTCTAATATCATTGATTATCTTTGTAACAATGGGGGACATACAGAGATGGTGGGGGGAAAGAACACAGTTAAAAGAAAGTAAAACGATATCCAACAATTTTAGTAACCACTCAGTTATAAGTAGTGAATAAGTATAGAAGACAGAAGACATTCGTTATCTTTCTTTATCCGTTATCTTGCTTCTTGCTTCTATAATATCATCTATAACTGACCAGTTACTTAAAGAAACACCATTATGAGCCAGATACAAAGAGCATTACAGAAACTACAAAAAATTAAAGAAAAAAAAGAGTCAACTCTCCCTGAACAGCCTGTTATATTACCTATAATACATCCCGGACAGAAAGTGGTTATTGAGGAAGGTTATGATATTTACACATGGAAAAATAATGAATTTATTAATAAAAGTGAAGATAAGACTATAGGACTCGATATTTTATCCAGCAAGAGAAAATTACTTGATATTATTTCTGAAAAAGACAGCATATTTCTTTTATCAGAAATATTCAATGATGCCGCCCCGTTCTTTGTCTATTTCAGAAATATCTTATTTATCACTGAGACAAAGAGCTTATCTAATCTTGGAAAATTTATAGCAATGGTAAATTTCTTCAGAATCAGAGCAATGATGAACGTGCTCACAGATGAGTCAGACCTCATTGGTAAAACTTTTGATACTGAAATTAAAAATAGAATAGAATTATTAAAAGATAAAAATAGTAAGTATAAAGAAATTGTAGAGAAGATTGATAATACTATTAAATGGTTGACTCATAATATTTTTATCCCCTCTATCGAGGGCATCGAATTATTAACAGCTTTAAGAGATTTACGAAAAGGATACGCAGAATATTTTGACGATAACGCCACAATATTTAACAATGTGAAGGATATATACACTGAGGTCTCAAATCCTAAATACCTATTTACTAACAACTACTTTAGTCCAACGTTGATATATTAGAAGCAAGATAGCGAAAGAACCAGAAAGCAAAAGTATTTGACAATTGTTTTAAATTTATACATTATGAGTTGTAAAAAGGGCTCATAACAGGTTGAAAAGGCGGGAAAAAATGAGTGTTGAAGATAGAGTAATAAACATTCGTATAGAGCAGATGCTCACAAAAAGGGGGATCAATACCAATCTCTTAACGATTTCGTCAACTCAGGGTGATGTTGTGATTATTGGTGTATTACTTCCAAGGAGTCACAGAGAGCAGGATAAGTTCTCTAAACCGCTACATATGAAAATGCTTGATAAAGAGTTACGAAAGGTTCCTAATCTAAAATCAATTAACTGGAGATTAGCTAATTGGAAAAAAGAGGGTAGTTCGTGGAAGCCTGTACATCAATTCATTAAAGAAGCACCCCCTCAGCAACCAGAAATATAAAATAGAAGTAAGAAGTGAGAAGTAATATGAGTCTTATTCTCGGACCTTCGGGAGCTCGTGGCATAGTTGGCGAAAGTTTTACGCCTGATATCGTGAATGATCTTGTCAGGGCTTTTTTAAAAACAGTCCGGATAACAGAAAATAAAACTATTGTCATAGGCAGGGATACCAGAAACACAAGCTTAAATTTTTCAAAAATTATTTCATCTGTTATTTCATTATGCGGGTTTGATGTAATAGACATCGGTATGGCACCGACACCTTGTGTTCAGTTCGCAGTAGAATATTACAAGTCAGCCAGTGGCATAGTAATAAGTGCGAGCCATAATCCTCCAGAGTGGAACGGTCTAAAGTTTATTAAAGATGATGGTACTTTTTTTGATGAAAAGTTAATAGCAAAACTAAGTAATTATTTAAAAAACAAGGATACTTTAAAATGGGCTAATAATAAAAGCAGGGGTGACTTCAGGGTAGATAACACGTGGGTTGATAAATATATCTCTAAAATAAAGAAGATAGTCAATTTAAAAAATATTAAAAAAAAGAGGTTCAGAGTTTTTCTTGATGCTAATGGTGGTGCTGGCGCCTGTATAGGTATAAAATTATTAAAAGAATTGGGCTGTGATGTTAGTGGTTCTGGATTATATATGGACGGTGAATTCCTTCATCCTCTTGAGCCTTCAGCTGAAAATTTAAAAATTACATCTAATATAATTCGGCAGGGAGAATATGATGTCGGTTTTGCACAGGATACTGATGCTGATAGATTGGTTTTGATATCTGAGAAGGGTGAGGTGCCTCAAGAAGATATGACACTTGCTTTATGTGTAAGAAACGTTCTAAGTAAAGAAAATGAGAATAGAGCCGTTGTAACCAATCTCTCAACCTCTTACATTGTAAGAGACGAGGTCTTAAAATACAAAGGTAAAATTTATTATTCAAAAGTAGGTGAGGTCTTTGTTGTCTCTATGATGAAGAACAAAAGAGCCTGTATAGGTGGCGAGGGTAATGGTGGTGTTATACATCCTGCTATGCATTATGGTAGAGATTCTTTTATTTCTATGGCTTTAATTCTTGAACTTATGGCAAAAGAAGATAAGCCATTATCCCAGATATTCAAATCTGTGAAAAAATACAGAACCTTAAAAAAGAAAATAAAACTTAAAGAAAAAAACCAGTTTAACAGAATTAAAAAGACCATTAAACTTATCCCTGGCGAGAGGTTAGATACCCGTGATGGTATTAAAATTTATACCTCGTCATACTGGCTTCATATCAGACCGTCCAATACAGAGCCTATTATTCGAATCATTGCAGAATCCTGTGATGAAAAAAATTTAAAATTACTCTTGAAAAGAATAAATTTTTAAGTATAATATAATTAGCTAAAACGTTTTAGTTGTAACCCCTCAGAACGTGTGAAAAAATTGTAGTGAGCATCTTCACACATTCTCAGTTATAGAGAGGAAGTATAGAAATTTGTTTAACGGACAATTGGTAGGGGTGCAAGATTAAGGATTTAGCTGGAGATAAACGAGTGAGAAAACTCATCGGTGAAATTCTTATTGAAAACAAAAAAATAACTAAAAAAGACCTTGACGATGCACTGGAGATACAAAAGAAAAAGGGCGGCAGATTAGGTGACATCCTTAAGGGAATGGGGATAATAAATGAAGAAGATATAGCACGCACACTTGCCGAACAGTTAAACCTTAAATATATAGATGCATCGAAAATCGATACCATTGAACCTAAATTGAAAAAAATTATACCCGAGCAGATTGTCAAAGAACAAATTGTTATCCCTTTTCAAAAAGAAGGCAATACTTTGAAGATTATTATGGCTGACCCTACTAATATCTATCTCATTGATGATATCAAAATGATTACGGGTTATCCTAAGATTGAAGTAATGGTTTCTTTTGCATCTGCCATAAAAAATGCGATAACTCAGCTTTATGATATTGCCGGAACTATGGAAGAGATACTTGAAAACATTGATGAGGATGGTGTTGAACTCGTTGATCTCTCGCAATCACAAACCTCGGTTGCAGAACTTAAAGAGCAATCCGAAGAAACGCCTATAATCAAAATGGTGAACCTTATTATAATGGAGGCATTGCGAGCCAAAGCTACTGATATACATCTTGAACCCTATGAAAATACTTTTAGAGTCAGATATAGAATAGATGGTGTCTTATACGAAGTCACCCCGCCGCCAAAACGGTTCCAGAACGCTATTATCTCCCGTATTAAAATTATGGCAGAACTTGACATCGCAGAGAGACGTCTACCACAGGACGGTAGATTCAAGGTCAGACTTGCTGATAAAGAGGTAGATTTCAGAATTTCTACGCTACCAACCTCATTCGGTGAAAAAGTGGTTATGCGAATACTTGATAAAAGCGGAATGATGGTTGAGCTTGATAAACTCGGGATGGATGAAGATGAACTTAGAGTTTTCAAAAATTATATAAAAGAACCACATGGTATCATACTTGTTACAGGACCAACGGGTAGCGGTAAAACCACAACATTATATTCAGCTCTCAATATGATAAATACTCAGGAAGATAATATTGTAACAGTTGAAGATCCGATAGAATATATTTTACACGGCATAAATCAGATGCCAGCAAGACCCCAGATCGGTTTAACTTTTGCCTCAGCTCTTCGTTCTATATTAAGACAGGACCCGGATATCCTGATGATAGGCGAGATCCGTGACCAGGAAACCGCTGAAATAGCTATTAATGCCGCACTTACCGGACACCTTGTTTTCTCTACGCTCCATACAAACGACGCACCAGGTGCTATTGTGCGGCTTGATAATATGGGTGTCGAGCCGTTTCTTATTACTTCATCACTGATTATGGTTGTTGCTCAAAGACTTGTTCGTAAAATATGTGAATCCTGTAAAGAAGCATATACACCTTCACCTGAATTTATCAAGGCATTAAAAATTAAAGATATAAATCATAATATAAAACTCTATCGCGGCAGAGGTTGCGATGATTGCAGTAATACTGGTTACAGGGGCAGAATAGGTATATTTGAGATCCTCAGAGTAACGGAACAACTGAAACGGTTAATTATTCAGCGGGCATCATCATCTGAGCTAAAAGACCAGGCATTGGCTGACGGTATGCGGACTTTAAGGCAGGCAGGTGTTCGTAAAGTATTAAGTGGTGTCACATCGGTTGAAGAGTTATGGCGAGTAGCAACTGAAGATGCGCTTATATAAAGGTAGTCGTATTGAAAGATTCAAAGATTATTTCCGAATTCTAAATTTTTTAAAGGAAGTTGGTTTCAGGCTACAGGCTACGAACTACAGCCGGCTGGAGCCCGAAGCCCGGAGCCTGAAGCCCGAAAGAGGAGTATTATCTTGCCAGAATTCAGTTATAAAGCAAAAAACCGATCAGGCGAGCTTGTTCAGGGCGTTCTTCTCGGCGCCAATCCCAGAGAAATTATAACAAGATTAAGAGCCCAGGAATTAACCGTCTTAAATGTTGAAGAAATCAAAGAATCTATATTGAGTTATATTAATATCTTCACAAAGAAAAAAGTCAAAAGCTCAGAACTTGTGCTATTCACCAGAATGTTTGCAACACTTATTAATGCTGGACTACCAATTGTTACTTCATTAAGAACCCTGCAGGAACAAATGTCAGGTGAATATTTTAAAGAAATTATCGGTAAACTTATTCATGATATAGAGAGTGGTTCAGATTTATCTGAGGCTTTATCTAAACACCCTAAAATATTTTCGACTATGTATGTGGATATGTTACGTTCAGGTGAAGCTGGTGGAGTCCTTGATGTAATCCTTGAAAGACTTGCTACGTATCTTGAGAACACAGAGCGATTAAGGCGTAAAATCAAGGGTGCTATGACTTATCCTGTTGTAGTCTCATCCATAGCGATACTCATTGTATGGGGTATCCTCACATTTGTCGTCCCGAAATTTGCTGATACTTTTGCTCATGCAGGAGCTCATCTCCCGCTACCCACCAGAATTCTTATGTTTATCTCTGATTTAATCAGAGTTTACTACCTTTTTGTATTTCTTGGGTTTATAATTTTATATGTGATCTACAGGATAGGGTTAAAGAACGAAAATATCCGTAGAGTTATTGACAAATATAAACTAAAAATGCCTGTTTTTGGTGAACTTATCTTAAAAGTTTCTATATCAAGATTCAGCCGAACACTTGGCACTTTAACTATAAGTGGTGTACCTATAATTCAGGCTCTTAACGTTGTTACTAAAACAGCAGCTAATCTTATCATAGAAGATACTATTGCTAATGTGCAGGAATCAATCCGTTCAGGTCAAACCTTTGCTCAACCTTTAAAACAAAGCGGTATCTTCCCGCCGCTTGTAGTTCAAATGGTAGCTGTTGGCGAATCTACCGGGAATCTGGGTGAGATGCTTATTAAAGCATCTGATTTTTATGAAGAGCAGGTTGATGTTGCTGTAGAAGCCTTCTCTTCTCTTATTGAACCTATACTCATTGTCTTTCTGGGTATTGTACTTGGTTTTGTTATAATCGCTTTATTTTTACCGATACTTAGTCTTGCTGATCTGATACATTGAGGCAAGAAGCAAGAAGCCCAAAGGCACAGAGGCACAAAGATTCAAAGATTATTTCCGAATTCTGAATTTTTTAAAGGAAGTTGGGTTCAGGCTACAGGCTACGAACTACAGCCGGCTGGAGCCCGAAGCCCGGAGTCTGTAGCCTGTCCTGATACTTCTCACTTCTTACTTCTTACTTTTTTCAAAGGGGTCTATGAATCCAGAACATAGGCGTAACGGCTTTTCTTTAATTGAGCTTCTCATAGCATTATCTATTTTAGCTTTAGGGCTTTTACCGATTGTTCTTGCGTTAAACAGGCTCGAGATGAATACGTTTCATATCGGGACTGTTGCTTGCTCAAGCCATCTTGCTGCTGAGAAACTTGAAGAATTAAGGTCTTATGGTTTCAGTAAGATTGAGGCGGACTCGCTCGCTTATAATCTTTCTGCTTCGTTTGATGAAGGTAAATTGCCCGGAAGCATTTATTCAAGAAAAACATTCATTAGATATCAAAAACAGAATGCTAATGGTAGTCTTTCAGATGCAGCATTAGCTGATATTCCAACAGATTTTATTAAGATTGAAACTGTAGTATGCTGGACAGTAGAAAAAAATACAAGATCAGAAACTGTGGTCTGTGTTATTACAAGACACGGATTGAAAAGATAGGGTAAGAGGCAAGATTATGAAACTTTACCAAAGACAGAGTAGATGCCCTAACAAGTCTCAAGTCTTTATGTATGGGTTTACTCTTGTTGAACTTCTTGTAGTAGTTGCTATCATCTCAGCTGTAATCTTTGCATTGAATAAAATTTTTGGCGCTATCTATATCGCATATCAGGAATCAGAAGAAAGATTGAGGATTCAGCGAGATTTGAAGAATATAACTTATTGGTTTAAACAAGATTTCACAGGTTTTGTTCAGACCCAGCGAAATTTCGATATACTGAGCAATGCTACCCAATTTGTCTTTATATGTGCTGATGACCCAAAGGATACTGATGATTGGGAAAACCATCCTGAAGATGATGATTTTGATACCTTTGTTTATCGTTTGCAGAATCGCAGAATATTTCGTGAGGTCGATAAATATAATAATTCAGATTATGAAATTACCCGAATTTTTAACCTTGATTCTATTGAAACCGGTGATACTTTTTCCTGGAATTTTTCTATCCATAACGTTGACGGCAATACTTTCGTCGCATCTGATTATGATAATACTTTATTTAATTTTGAAAAAGATGTACCCATTGATCGTATCGCCATTACGTTATCTATAAGAAAAAAGAAACGGGGATTTTTCAGAAGAAATATGCCAGATATCTATGAAGAAACAAGGATTACTGCAATCACGAATTACAAGCGAGGTAGATAAGATGTCGACATTCGCAGAAAGTCGCCAATTGTCGCTTCGATCCATGCGTGGTGGCGCCGCTATTGTCGTTGCTATCGTTCTTCTTGTTATAGCTTTTATTATGGCGCTCGCTATAACTTTTTCGCATCAACAGGAATCACTCACAACTATCTTTTACAGATTTATAGCTAAAGACAGACATCTTGCTGAAACAGGGCTTGAGCTCACGCTTCAAAAACTTAATACTGATCATAATTTCTCAACTGAGATTGAAAACCTTGTAACTGGTCAACGAAACCCCTTTGATACTCAACCTGCACAAGGAACGATAAATTTCGAAGGCGGCCAGATTACAGTAACTATTGAACCCTTTATGTAACCACTTAGTTATAGGTGGTATTATAGAAGCAAGAGGCAAGAAAGACACCAGTGCCGAAGTGCTGAGGTCGGATAACCGAAAACTTAACTTTGAAGATATTTTATGAAGATTTTTAAATTAATTTTGATTCTATTTTTTATAGTTAATGTAAAAGCGATTTATTCCGCACCATGGATAGGAGCGACCTGGCAGGAAATATATTGGAGTGGTGGAAATGGGTGGAACCCCGGACTCAGTTATGATAATTATTGTATGCCCTGGGAAAGGGTCAGGGTCTGGGTTGAGTTTTATGATGATCTGGGAAGTGTTACTACACCCCCTGCAGGCCAAAATTCTTATTGTTATATAAACTGGTCTGTTAATGGTTCCTGGCAGGCCTCAGAACAAAATATGACATTTGATTCCCAGGCTGGCAACAATGATAATTTTCAATATGTTTTACCATCTTTTACACCCAATGCCACAATAAAATGGTATGCTCATGGCGAAGGAACTGATGGTAATGATGATAAATATACTGATGGTGCAGGAATGGATCCAGCAGATAAAATACAATTTACTATTAAAGATGGCGGCTCTGATGATAATATCCAATGGGATAAAGTCGGTCATAATCCCAATCTGAACAATCAGTGGGGTATTACAGGACTCCAGCGTCAGCCCCAGCAGGTATTTACTGATTCTACAGTTAAGATATATTATCGTGAGGCACGCGACGACGCTGACCAGATAGAGTTCTGGTATCAGTATAGGACCTGGTATCACTATAATGGTGGTAGCTGGTCGACTTCTGCAAATACCTGGTCCCATGTATGGGATGACTCACAGTACGGTTATGACATCTGGTACACGCAATTGACTTTCAGTACGCCCGGGATAGTTAATTATCACATCCATTTCCGTGATGATAGTGATGCTAATGATGTTTATGTTTATAGAAACAACGCATCAGATACCGCAACCACCTGGGGAACATTGGGAACACCGCCATCAGGAGCCCCCCCCGAATTTTATTTTCGCTATGTAATCGAAGGAATAGATGCATCTAAATATAGCTGTTTAGCTAATGGTACTGACTCTTCAACGATTTATGTTTATGTAGCTGATGCTAATGGTTATCCGAAATCTATAGAAAACGTCACGTTCTCAATTATTAGCGGACAAGCTTCTTTTTTTGGTGGTGATATTTCTGACAGCGTTGATCAGACAGATGCACACGGGTTTGCGAGGGTTCATATTAGATCAACTATAGGTGGTACCGTAGAAATTAAGGCTACCAGCACTAATTTTAATGCCACTGATTCGACCGTAATAATTACATTTGGACAATACAAGCGTACCATAGATGGTAACAAATCTGATTGGTTTGATACCCTGCCTTATATCGGTAACACAGCAATACTTGCAACAAATAAAATTGATACAGAATGGGTTTGGAGAGATAAGTTGTACGATGAAACGACTGTTCTCGGAGACGGACCTACATACGATATCAGGGATATCCATATAATAGCTGATACTTATTATTTATATTTCTTTGTTAGAGCAGATGATTTAGATAATGTTAACGGTGCTAATATGTTTCAGTTCAACGTAGCTATGGATACCCACATTA
The DNA here is from genome assembly GCA_040752395.1 of Candidatus Hydrogenedentota bacterium. Taxonomy (GTDB): domain Bacteria; phylum JBFMHD01; class JBFMHD01; order JBFMHD01; family JBFMHD01; genus JBFMHD01. The sequence goes on along the minus strand of JBFMHD010000047.1, from coordinate 5,452 downwards.
ATTCTAATCCCGAGGGCGGTACGCTGGGATTAGACTGGATAGGTGATGAATCGCGGTCTGATGGCATCCAGCCAAGCACCCTACTTGGTAGGACAGAACAGTACTCGGAGAAAAATATTATTATGGATATAGATGGCGTATATATTTATGATTATTACAATCCTGGTTCTGGCTGGGTATTATCCGCTGCCTCAGCTGTTGCTATAAACGTTAATGATAATTTTATGGAAGCCCGGGTATCCTGGAGCGATTTAAAATTCTCAAAGCGGCCTGACCGTATTAGATTAACCATTGCAACTGCTAAACGTATTGGTGGAGACCCACAAACAGTGGACAAGACAGCTGATATCGCAAATTCTGCCTCTGATATTTTAGATGCACTGAGTTATGGACTATACAGCACCTCAACTGAATGGAAGGATGAACTAAGCGATGGTAATATATTTTCTTATATTGATATCGCATTTGATTTTGATGGTGATGCTCTAAACCCGCGTCTACCATCCGCACCTTCAAATATCAGATATTATGACAGCGTTTTTGGTATCTGGCGAAGTAGTGGTGATACTATTCTTACAAATAACCCTGTTATAACCTGGAACCCTGTATCGCCTGACGGTGATTCTGGCGATTCTATACTTGGTTATTATATCCAGATAAGTACCTCTCCAAATACTGATGGTAACGGTTTCTTACAATGGCAATCAAACTGGGTGATTAACAGCTCACAAACAGGTGCAGGTCCTGTTAATACTGTTGTATATCATAACAACTACTTACCACAAACTTCCTGGACAGTCCCGAATGGTGATGGCAGCGAGAATTTTATATTAAGTTTAGGTCAGACATATTATCTAAGAATCTGGGCACGTGATAGACGTGGTATGTTAGGTGCTGCTTCGCAAACAGTCGTGATACCGATAGATTATCCTATCTGGCACGACCCATATACGTTTTATTACAAATCCTGGGAAAACTCCAATGAAACAATGCGTGCTAACCGTGAACCCAAAGAAAACGCAGACGTAAACTTTTCTGTCGGTGCCTACGATGTCCCGCCTGGTGACCCGCAAGACCATTTCTATAAAGTGGTTGATGCAACTAACAACGTTCATACATCTCATAATGAAATATTAAATATTCTTTTGTTTATAAGAGTCAACCGAGTTGGACACGCTACCTATGATGCTAACTGGAACAACTCTTATAAAGTTTTAGTTGGTGACGATGAATACTATGTTGATGGCAGTATCAAATGGTATACTCCTCAATCTGATGCTTCTGATACTTTCAATTATTGGCGTACTTTTGGTAACATTGATTATGGTAATGCCTGGTTATATAAATACGAGGGTGTAAATTTAGGTACAGGTGGTACAGCTGGTGTCAGGTATTTAAATGCTAATGTTGGTGATACCATCGAATACTTTTTTGAGATAAATAATCCTTATGAAGCGCCAGGAAGTAATTATCTTTTAACCCGGGCAGAACGTCGATTCCTCTATGCTTATGATGATAATGGCATAACAGGATATAGAATAGGTGCCTGGTCTGATGCGATAAAAAGCCCGTTCCGATTTGTTATTCAAAAGCGTGATTTACTTGCTTGCTGGCATAACCCGGTTAGCAAAGAAGCTGTTGAATCTACAGGAAGCCCTACAAAATATACTATGCGTAGCCCTGCCTGGCCAACAGCCCAGGGTACGGTAAAATTCTTTGCAGGTGTTATAGGTAGAAAAGATGCCCAGTTTCAGCTTGTGTGGCGAAAAATTGGTGAAGCATGGCAACCACCTGAAAATTTTAATGCACCACCAGGGATTGAAGAATTTACCGGCAGTAATAAGTATTATTACAGATATGATTTCAATTATACCGGGGGCGCTATTGAATATTATATAAAACTTAATGATAATAGTCTCTTTATTTTTCAGAATGGTATAACTGATAATGCAGACACTGTATATTTTAATTCAATCGGCGATGAGGGTGAAGCCTCGGAACCTTTCAAGTTCCCATTTGAGAGCAGAGTAAAAGTTACCTCAACTGGAAAAATAAAAGATAAGACTCATTCAATAGTAGCTTTATTCCAATATAAAAAACCGCCGCTCAGTGTATTTGATTTCTGTGCTTTAGCAAGTGAAGATACGATAGATTTAAGACCAGGTATTGTAAGCATCACAGGCGATGTATTGACCAATGCCAATCCATCGGCATATTTTGGACCAAACGATACACCAGCCGCACCACAACCAGGAAAACTTCTTGGTAAATCATACCCCGCTATATATACTGATACAGCTGATGTTAATGGCGTCAGAAAAGCATTTTTTGGACCCATCTATCCATTTGATTATGCTGTGAGTGATACATCAAGATGGAATACTGGTAGCGATGTATATAAGAATATCCCGCAATTCACTTATGATGATGTATTCAAAGAAATAACTGAAAAAAGCATCTCAGGTAATTATACCTTTGATAATACTGATCCTGTTGATAAACTCTATTATGTGTCAGGTGATGCTACAGTAACAGATATCCCTGACAACCCGGATGGCGCCATTGTCTGTGATGGAAATATTAGTGTGAACATACCATTAGCAATATCTGTTGATTCGGGTATCTTTGATTTATTTGCGCTTGGTGGTGATATAACGATCTCAGGTGTGATTAGGATTGACACAGGTGTTATTTTTTCAAATAATAATATTATTCTTAATTCAGATGCAGATGTAGAGATAACAGGTCTTGGCTCGATTGTTTGCAAAAAGCTCATCATTAATCAAGGCTCAAAGCTGGTTATAAATCATCCGCAGAATTTGAAATTATCTGAGATAGGTCAGGGTACGTTAGCCAAGACAACCAACTGGTTTGTTGGCTCTATGCGCGAGGTAAGGCGTTAGTAAAGATGATATGTTGGCTTCAGGCTCCAGCCGGCTGTAGTCCGTAGCCTGTAGCCTGTCCTGATACTTCTCACTTCCCACTTCTTACTTCTTACTTTTTTCGTTATCTTGCATCTTGCTTCTTGCTTCTACTTGATATTATTATAGTTACAATGTTTTTCAGAGGAGGCTTAAGAGGTGGCTGATTTAATTTTTGATATTGAAGAAAGAAAGGGACTCACAATCTTAAATATAAAAGGTGATATAGATGCGTCTAATGTAACCCAGCTTGGTAAAACGCTTGATGAGTTAAAGGACTCGGGTAAAATTAATTTAATAATTAATCTAAAAGATTTGGGTCATATAAACAGCAGAGGGTTTGGAATTCTTGTTCATAGGTATCAGGTTTTTTCCGGGATGGGAGGCAGCATAAAAATATGCTCTTTATCTGAACATAATATGATGATTTTCAACATACTTGGTGGCACCCAGATTTTTAATATTTATAACTCTATTGAGGATATTATTGGTAAATAAACTATGTCACAAGCAGACTATTTTCAGTTTATTTTTCCAGCAAGATATATTTATATAAGACCAATAAGATTATTCATTTCTGAACTCTCGAAAAGTGTTGGATTTGACAAAGCCGATGCACATGTTATCGAAACCCTGCTTGATGAGGCTTGCACAAATGCTATTGAACATGGCTCCCCGAAATATAGTGATAATAAAATTACTGTTAATATTTTTATTGATTATGAAAAATTAATGGTTGAGGTCATTGACGAGGGTAGGGGTGATTTACATTTAACAAAGGACGAGATACTGAAAAATTACAGTATCACTTCACTTGTTGATATTAACAAAACCATACTTGAGAAACGTGGCCGCGGTTTATATCTTATGTCCCAATTAGCTGACCATCTTGAGATAAAACCGTACCTTAACAATCAGGGGACCACCGTAGTTTTTTATAAATACAGAAAAAATGTCGAAAAGGTCGCTATTTGATAAGTATATGGCTGCTAAAAAGGTTTTTGCATTAGATTTAGGTACAAATTCTATAAAATGTTTATCATTAGCTAATCAGAACAACCACTATGTAGTTGAAAGATTAGCTATCTCGCCTCTGCCGCCTGCTGAAATAGATAAATCAAACCCGTTAAAGCACAAGGAAATTTATGTTCAAACTATTCGAAAAACGATAAAAGAAGCTAAATTATCGAATATTAAGAATGTAATTTTTTCTATTTCCGGCGATTTTGTCGTAATAAGATTTATTGCTTTTCAAAAAATGGATAGAGCAGAGCTGAACCAGGCCATCATCAATGAAGCTGAACAATACATACCATTCAATATCAATGATGTGGTCATATCTGCTGATATAGTCGCGGCCAGCAATAAAAACGATTCCTCAAAAATGGATATCATAATGGCAGCGGGCAAAAAGTTTGTTATTCAACAATATCTTGAGATTATAGAATCTGCCGGGCTGAATCCGTATGCCGTAGATACTGATGTCTCAGCTTTAAGTAATCTTTATAGAGTGATAAAACCATATAAAGAATCAGACGATATTGTAGCGTTGATTAATATCGGTGCATTTAATACAGTACTTATTCTTTTTGATAAAGACCAGCCTGTATTTTCGCGTGATATAGGATTAGGCGGAGATAATATAACAAAAATAATTGAAAACGATTTCTCCTGCGGTCTTTTAAATGCTGAAACATTCAAAAAAAAGTATGCTAAAATAAAACCTGAAATAGCAAAAAAGAGTCTCCTTGACCTCGATATCATTACAGCCAAACCTAAACCCCAGATAATTCCTAAAATACCAATCCCCTCATCAAGGCTTAAACCTATAATAAAGCCAGAACCAGCAGTGATAAAGGAAACCGAACCTGTTAAAGAGATAAAAGTGCAGGAACAAGAGAGTAAGAAACCACTGATATTGACTCCATCGCCTCCGCCACCACCACAAAAAATAGATGGTGATTTTAAACATCTTGTTTCAGATATCGCAGCTGAAACAAAATCCGAACCAAAAGCCATTGATGATATATTTATAAAAATAGGTAGGATAAAAAAGCCACCATCCATTGAAGGTGGCTCAGGAAAAATAGTAGATATTAAAAATATAAAGGAAGAAGAAATTGTAGCTGATATCGGTATTGTGCTTTCTTTATTGCTACCACAGATTATTAATGATATAACAAGGTCGATGAATTATTATGAATCACAGAATAAGGGTAGAAAAATAACAAGGATGTTTATTACTGGCGGTTCTTCAAATATTGAGGGTTTATTTGAATTTTTATCCCAAAGATTAGGTATCCCTGTGGAACGTTTGAATATAAAAGATTTTTTTCTAATTAAAAACAATGGTGATTCAGATAAGTATACCGGAATAATCAGTAGTTTACCTGTTGCTCTTGGCATAGGGTTAAGAGCACTTGAAGGATGAAAAACTATAGTAGCCTGTCCTGCTACCTCTCACTTCTTCCGTTATCTTGCTTCTTGCCTCTTGCTTCTTTCGTTATCTTTCTTTTTCGTTATCTTGCCTC
>JBFMHD010000046.1:0-16257 GCA_040752395.1 Candidatus Hydrogenedentota bacterium | reverse complement strand
ATTAGTTCTTTCTACTTTAACTGTCAATCTTATTTCTTTATTTACTACTGTGATCTCAGGTGTTATCTCTATGTTTGGTTTCAGTTGCAATGTCTCAGCCATTAATAAATGAATATCTCCATTTTCTATCCAGAACCCGCCAACTCTTCCTGAAATTGGTCCTAATTCTATGTAATATTTATCTTCATCTTTAAGTAAAAAATACACTTTGTTATTCGCAAAACTATAAAAAGATACCGGTTTCTGGCATACTTCTTCATACTTAAGATTATAGCTTTTAACAAGCTTACCGCTCTCCTGATACTGATTAACTATAAATTGCCACGTATTCACATCATCTGATACCTTAGACTCTATCGCAGATAGCTTTGATGTACTAAAGTTCGTATTACCTGCACTGTATGCTTCTATAATCTCATCAATCTTTTTAGCTGGTATTCTTAATACACGATTATTATATACATCTGCTATAATAAGGTCACCCATGAAATTAACATCCAACCCGAGTGGCCACATTTTATAACGAGATGATATGTTACTATCTATCATCCCAAAAACATTTCCATTTTTATCAAAAATCTGAACCCCCCATTTTACTGTCTCAGAAACATAAATGCTTCCATTTTCATTATCAACAGCAACCTCAAGCGGAAACGGTACTGATGCCTCAAACTGCGTGTTCGGCAGAGACCGGTATCGCCTTCTCATATCTTTCTGCGCCTATAGTTATACTGATAATTACTGTTTCGGGGATAGCATCAAAGATAGCATCAAATTGAAATTTATCTTTGGTAATTATGAAATCACTATTTGAAACATCTATCTTGATTATTTCAGTATCTGGTATATCTTTAAAATATATTTTGGCAATAGACGTTCCGTTGTTTTTTAAATCATTCCATTTTAATACTTCCGGCTCTTTATTATGTTTTATGTTCCCTTGTATCGTTAATTCATTATCTTTATATTCCGCCGTTGCTTCAATACTCCATCCCGGGAAAAAGTAATTTAAAACTCCGGCACTTGCGCGTACGGCTAAAGGCCACTGCACCGTAAAATAATCGTCAAGCACGTCGTGCGATAACATCCAGCTTGCGTTGAACGCAGTGCGGCCTTCAGGATAGCTGATGGTTGGTGACAAAAACGTGGTATAATATCCTGGCCTCGCTAGCTTCATTCTTCGACCACCTAAGCACAAGTTTTTATGTGTTAAATATAACCCCGTTAATATCGGACCTGCCTGCGTCTGATTTCCTAACACAGTATAGCTCTGCGGCAAAGCAGGTTGTTCTAATACATTATAAGGATACTTCGGACTCGGATACTCATCGTCCCCAAACGGCCTTATCGTATCAGGCGAAAAGAAGTTGCTGTTTATTATCCTTGCTATTCCGTTTTCCCCGCTACTGGTCCAGTACTCGCCGAATAGTCCTGCCTCTATGGGCTCGCTTGTGTTTATTCCATACTCTTGCGCTATACCTAATACCCCCGAAACCGATTTTTCTTCCCCACACTTCTCCACAAAATCTGCATAATAAAAAATACAAGTATAACACAATAAGAAAGAAAAAATAATTAATAATCTTTGTAAATTTATTTTATATTTCATATTGTGATATCTTCCACTTGCTGTCTATTAGCTGGAAATAAATTAAATAATCTATTTCCTGACCTGCTGACTCTTCGTATTTCTTAATGTTATAAGGGAATCCATTAGTCTTTGTCTCCCGTTCTCTATATGCGTTTTGTCCTCATTACTCAAATCCTGTCCCATTAATTCATTCAGAATCGCAGTAGCACCCCATAATTTAGCCTCGTAGCTGTCCCTGTCAAGATAGTACGTCAAGTCTTGACCCGGAGTAGCTATTAAATTATAGGTAAAAGTAAACAATATCCCCAAAGCGGCAAGAATTAATTTTGTTACTTTCATACTAACACCACCCTTTGAAAAGTTTTTCTTCTTTTAATTATTTTTTTATTATTCCATACCCCCTGCTTTTATTCTATGTTTTCCAGAAATTTTGATCCACCTGGTATATTTCTGTAAGATATTCTACACATTTATTAACAATTTCTTCGGCACTTTTATAATCTTCTTCTGCTGTCTCTTTATCAATTATTTCCTCTATATCATAATCTCCTATCTGCCTATCTTCAAATAATTTTTGAATTTTCTTGATAAAATATACGGGAAATTCTCCACCGTGAATATACTCTTTATTAAAAGCACCAATAACTTCTTTATGTGAGGAAAAATGCAAACCCTTTGATAATAAAACTGATGATATAGAATGAAATACTGAATAATAGGCTCTTGATGCCGAATCCTCATAGCGATTATTTTCTAAATCAATTTTTGATGTTAATAATTTTTCATAAGCCTTCTTTATCAAAGGCTTTATGTATGTAGCATCTGTCATCGTAAAATTATACCCTCTTTTAAGATATTTAGACCTATGGGTATATTTTTTTTAAATTCCCATTCTTTTTCTTCCCATAGTAGGCATGAGACTAAAGCATAGTATTTATTCATAATAAAAACAGCATTATCCAGTAATATTTCCCTCATCCCTTTATTTTTCTTGTCAACAATTACTAAAAAATCATAATCAGACCAATTACTATAATCGCTCCTCGCTCTTGAACCGAATAAAATTATGTTTTTAATATGGCTCCCTAGTTGTCTTTTTAATGTATCTGAGAACTCCCGAGTTATTTCATCTATAGTTATTTCCTGCATAAATAATCTGTTAATACATATACATGTAATTAAAGTCAAAACATATTATTACTTCTTCTTCGGGTCTTGTGACCCTCACTACTGAAACTTCACTATCCTTACAAAAGATTCGAAGTTCAAACTCGCACCACCTACAAGAACACCATCTATGTTCTCTTTTTTCATCAATTCATCAATGTTCTCAGGTTTAACACTACCACCATATTGTATTCTGACATTTGCCGCTGTCTCTTCATCATATCTGTTTTTTATCAATCCCCTTATAAACCCCTGAACATAATCAGCATCTTCCGGAGTAGCGGTCTTCCCGGTCCCTATTGCCCATACAGGCTCATAAGCAATAATTATTTTCAAAACCATCTCTTTATCAAGTCCAGCAAAAGAACCTTCAAACTGTGTTTTTACAATCGATTCTGTTAGACCTTTTTCTCTTTGTTCCAGTGTCTCGCCTATACACACAATCGGTGTTAACCCGATAGAAAGAGCGATCTTAACCTTTTTGTTAATAAATTCATCTGTTTCTTTAATGTAAGTTCTTCTCTCAGAATGACCTAAAATCACGTAATCACATCCTACATCTTTTAACATAACCGGTGATATCTCACCTGTATACGCACCCTCTTTTTGTGGATATAAATTCTGTGCACCAAGTTTTATATTTGAATCTTTAATAATTTCATAAACAGACCGAAGCGCAGTAAACGAAGGGCAGACAACAATGTCTCTGTCTTTACAATCACTAACCCTCACTTTAAGCTGACGAACAAGTTCGAGTGCCTCACTTATTGTCTTATACATCTTCCAGTTACCTGCAATCACAGGTCTTCTCATTTTTTCTCCTCTGAAAAACATTCTAACTCTAATAATATCAAGTAGAAGCAAGAAGCAAGAGGCAAGAAAACGTCTGAATCTGGTTTTTCAGGCTTTGTGTAGCGGTGCAACACACCGCATGATGACTCCTTTGAAAAACATTGTAACTCTAATAATTCGGGGTACAGGCTACAGGCTACGGACTACAGCCGGCTGGAGCCAAAAGCCCGGAGCCTGAAGCCTGAAGAGCCTGTAGTCTCCAATCTGAAGTCTGTAGTCTGTAGCCTGCTGAAAAGTCTAGAGTCAAGAGTCATAAAATCAGTCAATAAGTTGTAAGTCAAATACTGATGACTTACGATTCAATTATTTATCATTCAGTGCTGCGACCCCTGGTAGAATTTTACCTTCAACAAGCTCAAGTGATGCACCACCACCTGTTGAGATATGGGACATTTTATCTGCTACACCAGCCTGGTTCACCGCTGATACAGAATCACCACCACCTATTACTGTGGTTGCTCCCTTAAGTTCAGCTAAAATCCTGGCAATTGTATTTGTCGCGGTCGCAAATTTCGGGAACTCAAATACACCCATAGGCCCGTTCCAGAAAACTGTTTTTGCGCTCTGAATTATATTTTTAAACTTTTCTAAAGTTTTTGGTCCGATGTCCATACCTATCCAGCCGGGCTCTATTGATTCTGTCTCTGTCTGTTCTGATAAAGCTTCATTTGAGAATTCTTTTGCGACTACGTGGTCAAGCGGTAAAACCAGATTTACTCTTTTCTCTTTTGCCTTTTCTAAAATATTTTTACAAATCTCGAGCATATCATCCTCTACTAATGAGTCCCCGATTGATATATTCAGTGATTTTAAAAATGTATAAGTCATACCACCACCTATAAGTAGATGGTCAACTTTAGAAAGCAGGCTTTCAAGCACAGCTATCTTCGAGGAAATTTTAGCACCACCTATAATCGCAACAAAGGGTTTTACAGGATTCTTAACTACTTTTTCTTGTAAATATTCGAGTTCTTTCTCCATTAAAAAGCCTGCAACTGCTGGGAGATACAAAGCAATGGTCTCGGTTGATGCATGTGGTCGATGCGCAGTTCCAAACGCATCATTAACATAAATATCACCATATTTAGCCAGAGCCTGAGCCATCTTTTTACGTTCAGTCTCGTCTTTTGATGTCTCTTCTCTATGAAACCGCGTATTCTCAAGTAGAAGAATTTCACCTGGTTCTAACGAATTAACCATTGTCTCTGTTTCCTTACCGATGCAAGCAGGCGCTAATTTCACTTCTTTATTAATGAGTTGAGAAAGTACCTTTGCAACAGGCGCCATCATATGTTTCGACTCTAAATACTTCTTTTCATCAAAATGCTTCCCCTCTTTTTCTGCTTTCTCTTTAGCTTTTTCTTTATCCTTTTTAGGGTCACCTAAATGAGACATAAGCACTAAACTCTTTACATTCTGTTCAAGGATATATTTTATTGTAGGTAGCGAGGCTTTAATCCGAGTATCATCCTGAACTATCCCATCTTTCATAGGAACATTAAAATCAACTCGCATAATAACTCGTTTATCTCTTATATCTATATCTTTTACACTCTTTTTATCCATATCATCTCACCTCATCTGAAAAAGTTCGGAGTTCGGAGCTATTATTACGAACTCCTAACTTCTAACTCCGCCGTATTCTTTCAATCTTTTAATCTTTTAATCTTTCAATATGTTTATCTATCTGCAAGTGACACCCTCTCAAATATCACACACACTCTTTCAAATATCGCACCCAATTTTGTCATATCTTCACTTAACATCCTGAACCCTTCTCGTTGCCCCTCCTCTATCTTTACCAGTATTTGGGCCATTTCTCTCTGAACATCGAGTGACGTCTTCTGAACATCAAGCATAGATTTTAATATTTTACTATTCTCTTTTCTCACATCACGGATAAACCAGGCTATTGTAACACAGCCTGCTACAAGCGTCATCATTGTTATAACCCATTCCATAATAGCTCCTCTGAAAAACGTTGTAACTCTAATAATTCGGGCTACAGGCTACGGACTACAGCCGGCTGGAGCCAAAAGCCAAAAGCCTGCTGAAAAGTCTTGAGTCTTGAGTCCTGTTTTGACTCACGACTTGCGACTTGTGACTCACGACTCTTTTCATATCATCTTTAGTTTTTCATCCTTTGTGTAGAGCGCAAGTAGTGAGCATCTTTAGATGCGATAAACAGGGTTTTAAAAGAGACCTCTCGAAAGAATGTTGACTATTCCCGGCTGTCTATTATCCTGGCCACATAAAGCAGCCAGGACAATAGAACAGTGCGCTTCTTACCTCTATCTCTTTACTTTCTATTTCACAATATACTTTATCAGGTCAGCGACCCTGCAGGAATAACCCCATTCATTGTCATACCAGCTCAGAATTTTAACAAGTGTACCATCTATCACCAATGTGGTTTCTGCATCAACTATGGATGAAACAGATTCACCCTGGAAATCGCGAGATACAAGCGGTTCATCACAAACCTTCAAAATACCTTTTAATCTGCTGTTGGCAGCCTCCCTGAGTACTGCATTAACCTCGTCCTTTGTTGTTGATTTCTCAGTTTCAAGCACAACGTCAACAACCGATACATTCGGTGTAGGAACCCGTATCGCCAGACCATCAAGTTTGCCTTTAAGTTGCGGTAATACCAGTCCAACAGCTTTAGCAGCACCTGTTGTTGTAGGAATCATTGAGATAGCAGCTGCACGAGCACGTCTTAAATCTTTATGTGGTAGATCAAGTATTCTCTGGTCATTTGTATAAGAGTGAATGGTTGTCATAACACCGCGTTTGACACCAAATTTATCAAGAATAACCTTTACAACAGGGGCTAAACAATTTGTTGTGCAGGATGCATTCGATATGATATTATGATTTTTTTTATCATACTTCTCTTCATTCACACCAAGAACAATGGTTATGTCCTCGTTTTTAGCCGGGGCTGATATAATAACCTTTTTTGCACCAGCTGATATATGTTTACCTGCGTCATCTCTTTTAACAAACCTACCAGTTGACTCAACAGCGACTTCAACACCAAGCTCACTCCATGGAAGTGTTGAGGGATCTTTTTCTGCAAATACTTTTATCTTTTTACCATTTACAATTATACCCTCTTCATCATATTTTACCTCTGCATCAAAAACACCAAATAAAGAATCATATTTGAGTAAATGCGCTAAGGTTTTAGAATCAGTAATATCATTGACTGCTACAAAATCGAGTTCCTGGTCTTTATAAGCAGCCCTGTAAAGATTTCTCCCAATTCTACCAAACCCATTAATACCTACTCTTACTGCCATAAGCCATAACCTCCAAATAAAGATTGATTTAATTCTGCAAAATTTTAATAATATATATAGAGATTTATGTCAAAATATATTTATGAAAATTATATTAAAATATAAACAGGACCGGGAACTGGATATAGAACTCATTTATACCTCAATATTTATCGGGCTCGGTATGATAATATTGATATTTAAAAAATATTTTTTCTACTTCTCGTCACTATTTATATGTCCCTTCAAAACTATAACTTCTCTTCCCTGCCCTTCCTGCGGTATGACACGTTCATTTGAACAATTTATTAATCTTAACTTTATTTCTGCCTTTTTGTATAATCCTTTATTCTTCTTTATTTATTTGTTTATTGTTTTATTTATCGTTTATTCTTTGATAGTTTTATTATTTAAATTACCTCGAATCAGAATCGTAAATATTACAGCCCAAGATTCAAAAATCATATTATCTCTTTTTGTGGTTTTAATATTTGCTATCTGGATATACCTGATTATTATGGGTTTCTAAAATATGTTTCTCAAATCTATTCTCAAAACTATTTACTATGGTTTCCCTAAATTCATCAATACTGGTTACGTGCTGCCCTGCCGAAACTATACAATAGAAATAACTTATAGATGTAATCTAAACTGCAATATGTGCAGTTTTTTACAGGAGATTTATAAAAAACAGAGTGAGATCCAGAGTAGAGAAGAATTGTCGACTGCTGAGTGGCTAAATATATTAAAACAATTCCCTTACAAAAGTAATGTAGCTTTTACAGGCGGCGAACCTTTTGTTAAAAAAGAATTTATTACACTCCTCGAATTTGCAGCTAAACGATTTAATATAGTGATTGGAACAAATGGGTATCTTATAACGGAAATGATAGCAAAAAAATTAATCGATTTGAAAATTAATGCTGTCGGTATCTCAATAGATGGTGACGAGAAGACACATAACAAAATTCGGAATAATAATCTTTCATTTGAAAAAGCTATAAATGCTATAAAAATGTTGGCTAATTTAAAAAAAGAACTCGGGGGCTCCTACCCTATCATTAATGTTAATTCAGTCATTTTGGAAGAAAATGTATCTGTACTTGATATGATCCCTGATATAGTAAAATCAGCTGGCTGTGATTCTCTCTCTTTTCAATTACTTGACCCGTCTTTTGAAAGGTCAGCATTACGTTTGAAAAATAAGATTGACCTCTCTATATCACCGCTAAATGATTTACCCAGAATAGACATAAAATTATTAAAAGAAAAATTAATTAAAATATTAAATAAGACTCAGGAACTGAACCTCTTATTTACATTCTCTCCAAATATAAAACTCGATGACGTGCTCAATTACTATAATTATTCTTTTAATACAAAAAATTATTATTGTGATATGCTATACACCTCTACCCGTATCTCACCTTACGGCGATATCTATCCCTGTCTTAATTTCAAAATTGGTAATCTAAAGGAAAGTCCTCTGTATAAGTTGATAAATAATAATAGCTACAGGAGGTTTAGAAAACTCTTTTGTAATAAGGTTTATCCGGTATGTATCGGGTGCTGCAAGATGGAGATGATTAAATGAAAAAAATATTAAAAATGTTTTTATATATATTTCATTATATCTTAATCTTGTTATTATCTTCAATGAAAAAGTCTGGAGTCGTAAAACAGGCTGATAGCCCTGTCACTAACATACTCTTAATCCAGCTTAATGCGATAGGCGACCTCCTTATGACATCACCTGCCATAAATTCTATATTTAAAAGATACCCCTCTGCTAAAATAGATATCTGTGTATTAACAAAAAATCTAAAAACCGTATATCTACTCCAGCATAAATTCGATTATGTCTATCACACAAATACTCAATCGTTTTTTTCGATACTGAAATCATATATCAAATATTTCTTTATTTTTAAAAAATATGATATAATTATAGATTTTACCGGTTCGATATATTCAGCATATTTAACAAAACTCGCCTCATTATTCAGTAAAACGACTTACACAACAGGATTCTCAAAATCGCTTTTACTTACAAGAAAATCAGTTCTACCCCGGTTTCATTCATTGTATACCCATTCGACTGAACCCAATATAAATCTTTCATTAATAAATGGTAATTATATTATGCATAATTTGAACACCCTTACTTTAGATGTAGGTGCGCAACCGAATTCTGATTACACGATAACTCTGCCAGAACAAGCTATAAAAAGTATGAAACTTAAATTATTACAGATAAATAAAGATAATAAACCACTGATACTTGTGCATCCTGGTACCAAATGGCAGCCTAAATTATGGCCTGCTACCTACTGGGTCGAATTATTAAACCAATTAATATCTCTTGATAAATTTAATTTAATCCTTGCAACAGGCGAATTTGAAAAAAAACTAAGACCCAAACTCCTTAAAGAAGTGCCGGGCATTATTGATTTAAGAACCGACATATTTGAACTTGCCGCGTGTGTTTATTTATCTTGCTTGGTTATCTCTCTCGATAGCGTTACAATGCATCTTGCTTATGCTTTAAGAAAGAAATACATAGCTCTTTTTGGTCCTGTCTCCCCTAAACAAAGCGGCTATCCTGATTATGTGAACGGGAAACATTTATATTCTAACCTTTATTGTTCTCCGTGTGAGCTCTACTACAAGCGTGATGAATGTGAGCGCGGCAGGAATTATTGTATGATAGCTATAAAACCAGAAATGATAGTAGATGCAATCAAAAACACTTTAAACTTTTAAATAAGATAGTTTATAGATTCCCTAACCCGAATAAATCGGAAAAGAAATTTTATCACGGAATAATCGGAATGAATGTTAAACAATCATATTTAATTAGGTGAGGAGCCGGGGGACTTTTCCCTCAAAAGTTACCCCGGCCCTTGTTTTGTGAATGGACTAAAACCTGGTGAGAAAGCTTGTAGGATTTAAATTATGTCGTGGAAGCCAATTCGTATTGGGGTGGGAGCGAACCTTCTACCATCTCATTCTCTTTTTCCGATGGTTTATTAGGTTCCAAAAGTTCCTCTCGGAGCTTATCAAAAAACTCTTTTAAGCCTTTTTGCACCTCACTGTAAGTATCATCAATAAGGGTTTTTATGTTTGTAGGTAAACTGCCCTGTTCAAAAACACCGCCAAGTATCTCACGTGCCTGTCTGAACGCTTCATCTATGGCACCTCTTATGAGTTTTTCAAAACCATCAACAACCTCATTTTTCGGTTTTGGAAGATTGTCCCCTCTTTGTGCATAAGCTTCAAAGAAACCCGTAGAAAAGTCAACTATCCTTTTAGCAACAGCTTGCGGACTAAAATAATTATCCACAAAATCTTCAAACTTATTTCTTACATTCTCTATCTCTTCTTCACTAAAGTTACCCTCTACTGTAAGAGATATTCTTTCCTGGATAACCTGATAGACTGTTTCTTGATGTATATTTTCATAATAATGATTACCTATTGATAATTTATCATCATCGTCATTAACAACGGCCGGGAGTAAATTTAGCCTGTTATCTCTGGCTAAAATACTCTTTTCATTGTTTTGGTCTTGAGTCAGATATTTGGTTTGTTCATAGACCTGCTGATACTTTATTGCGGTTAATTCATAATTTAATGTGATTGATGTGGAAGCCATCGTAGTCCCTCCTTGGCACTAATTTTGGAGAATCCCTTTCTCCATTAATATTATCGGCTATTTTTTTTTAGACTTTAGTAAATTGCAAATTTATTTGCCTTTATTTAGAGGCAAGAAGCAAGATAACGTAAGAAGTAAACTACAATTTACAATTCGAGACTCTATCTTTCGTAATAATAAACCCAGACATCATCTGATAATTTCCTGGTCTCTGTATATGTTTTTTTAGCTTTAAGCGCATCTGTCTTATCAATAAATTTCCCAAGAGTGATTCTATATTTTATTTTTTCATTAGCTGGCATCTCAAGAATCATAACACCGGAAAGCCCTTTTTCTTCAAACCTTTTTTTTATTCCTTCAGCTCGTTTTAAATCATTTTCCCAGCCGAGTGTAATAGTATAAAATTTTTCTTTTACAGGGAGCGTCTCTTTATCGGAGTGTGACGAGCTTTCTGTTTCTGATTTATCAGCTTGTGTTATTTCTTTTTCTTTATAATTAGTATTAGCATATCTACCAACCCTATGGCCGAGAAAAAAAGTAATAATCCAGATTAAGACAATCAGGATAAGCGCAATTTTTGCTTGAGTTTTAGTAAGTATCAATCCACCTGTCTCCATAAAAATCATCCTCTTGCTAAACTTAAAAATGCCTCGGTCTTTTTAATCTCATCTTTTAATTCACTGATAATATGTTCGATATCATCTTTAGTTATGGCGAGGTCATTCCAGGCTTTTTTATTTAATTCTGGTATTATATTGTCACCGCTATAACCTATATTCTGGGATTTACATATGATATCAGCGAGATGAATCATTGCTGTAATGTTAGAAAATTCAACAGATTTTTCAGGAAAGTGATGAAATGCGATGGGCTCTAAAATTACTTGTGGAAAATTCCATTTATCAGCCATCCATTTACCGACATCGCAATGATTACAGGAAGTCACCTGTTCTTCAGCTTCTAAGAAAGCCATATTTTTTTCTTTAACAGTAGCAAGAATCTTGTTAAATTCTTCGTGAGCATATTGGTCCAGTGCTATTTTACCTATATCATGAAGGATACCAGCAATCATAATTTCTTCAACTTTAGCATATCTAACTCTTTTAGCAATTAATTGTGCGGCGACACCAACGCCGATCGAGTGCTGCCAGAAAGCGGTTCTATCAAAAAATATACTCTCTCCTTTGAAAACATCAAAAACGCTCGCTGATAATGCAAGACTCTTTACAGTATTAAACCCGAGTATGATTATAGCATCAGTTACAGTAGATATTCTCCTTGGGAACCCATAAAACGCAGAATTTACAAGTCGAAGTACCTTTGATGAGAGTGCAGGGTCCTGGGATATCACCCTATTTATATCTTTAGCCGTTGTTTTAGGATTTTCAACGATTTTTAAAACATTCTGAACCACATTAGGTAATGTTGGAAGTTTTTGTATTTTTTCTATAACCTTTCTAATTCGGGTAACATCTTCCATCAATATATCTCTCTACTTTTTTGAAGATATAATCTATTCTTTTATCATTATAAATAATACAATTAGCTCTGTCAATTTTATAATTATCATTAATAAATCTTTTTTCACGTTTTAAGAAGTTATCAATACTTATTAGTGGTGATTTTCTTTTGATTCTCTCTTTCTGTGAACTGCGTATAAAAATTATCTTATCGCAAAGTTTATTCATCCTGCTCTCAAACAGTAAAGGTACATCCATTACTAAATGTTTGTTCATCCGTCTGCAGAGATATATTATTTTTAAGGATGCATCAATCACATAAGGATGCAGTAATCCTTCAAGAAGCAAAATCTTCTTTTTGTCTTCAAAACATACCGAAGCCAAAAACTTCCTGTCTACCATTCCCGCAACAACCGCAGTGTCACCGAACATTCGCTTTATTCTCTCTTTTATCCACTCAAGTGTAAAGAGACGGTGTATCTCAGAATCAGCGGAAAAATAAACTGCATTTAATCTTCTTTTTAAAAAATTGCAGAGAGTTGTTTTCCCAGCACAGGGTAACCCTGTTACACCTATAACCTCACTTCTCATCTTTTTTTAGATGTCTTAAATCATCAGCAGGCATTTTATGGATATCACACATCCCCCGGATTCTTGACCATATACCCTTTTTAATCTGATCCTCGAGTTCATCAGGGTCCCTGTTTGAAGTTATAAGTACAGGTTTAAAATTATCGCACCTGTAATCAATGACCTGGTATAATAAATCAATGGACCATGAGGTATCCGGGTCTTCTACTTTCCTTTCCATGCCGAGATCATCTAGGGCAATCAGATCCGTTTCAAATAACAATTCCTTTAATCTATCCAGCACATCATAATTATGAAAATTATCTCTGATAGCGGCTAAAAGACGGGGATAATTAAAAAAAGCACAATGCATAATCCTCGGCTCTACTAATGAATTTATAATAAAACATACAGAGTAGGTTTTACCATCACCCGGGGGTCCGTACAAAAAAAGACCTATATTACTTCTTTGTCCCTGGCTAAGTTCCTGTATTTTGTTGAGCATTATCTTCTGATACTCATAAGAGATAAGTTCAAGATCCCATTGAGGTATCTGATCAGGTTTGAATCTTTCCGGCATCCCTACTCTCAATTCATCAAGAAAACTCTCAATACTTTTTTGTGTATTAATAAAATTTTCTGCTTCAAGATGTGTACATCTCTGCAGTGTGTAATCCTTCTTGAATATCCATCCTGTATCATTACATAATTTACATTGCGCTTCTTTATCTTGTTTCAGTTCCTCTGATAAGTCTTTTATCATTTCAATTTTTGTTATTATCTTCTCTATTTTTTCCATATCTCCTCTGAAAAACATTGTAACTATAATAATATCAAGTAGAAGCAAGATAACGGAAGAAGTGAGAGGTATCAGGACAGGGTACAGGCTACAGGCTACGGACTACAGCCGGCTGGAGCCTGAGGACAACATCCTTTAAAAAAGTCAGAATGCGAAATGCAGAAATCTGTGGTCAGCAGACGGAATTTAGAACGCAATAACGCAATAACGAATTATGTAGTTATCTTCTCACCTCTATTTGTTTTTGAAGCAAGCAAACTTCTTGCATTATGAATAATTTTAATTATAGAAGAGATGGTTTTCCCCATCCTGTAACTTCTTAATCTTAAGAATGCATCTTCTATTTCTTCGTATGAATAATCTTTACTCAATTGTTCAAGCTGTTGTAAGATCTCTACGCCTGTGATATCAGCTATCTCAAAGACTTCAAGAAATAATCTTCGTATCTTCTCATATTTATAGGTCGAGTCTTCTTTGTGCTTGGGGCTGGTAGGATAAAATTTTGTTCTTTCTATACTGCGGGATAAATCATCCTTGCTCCTTTTAAGATAACCAACCCTGATATAGCCAAGCTTATGATTATCTATTATCTTCTGAAAAGCTTTAAGTTGTTTAAAAGTAAGGTCTTTCTTCTGGAGCCATATAGCAAGATCAGTCAAAAATTTAATAACCCTCTCAAACCTCTTATCACCTGATTTCTGATACACTATCTGTAAACAGAATTCCCTCAGTTCTGCTCTGGTTAATAATTTTAAATCTGTAATTTCACAATAATCACTATTATCCATTTTTTAATATACCGATAAAAGAAAGGTTTCTATATTTTTCAGCATAATCAAGCCCATAACCCACAACAAATACGTCCGGGATACTGAAACCTATCCAGTCAACAAACATATCGATTTTTTTTCTCTGGGGTTTATCAAGAAGTACGCAGTATCTAATTTCACGTGGTTGCCGAGTCTTTAGCATTGTATCTATTGTCATCAACGATAATCGTGTATCAATTATATCTTCAATTACAAGTACGTTTTTATTATATAAAGACACATTTAAATCTTTAATTATTTGTACTACGCCACTTGATTCCACATACTTTCCATAACTTCTAACAGTCATAAAATCAAAAAGTAACGGGAACCTGAGATACCTGATAATATCTGAGAGAAAAACAAAACAACCATTTAAAATACCAACTACATAAACTGATTTATAATTCTTATAATGCTCATTCAGAATCTCGCCTAACTCTTTTATCTTATTCGAAATCTCTTTTTCACTTAAAAGTGTCTCAATTTTACTTAAATCCATCTATCGCTCACTCCATTTCTTTATCCCTAACCTTTCCATCTTTTTATATAGTCCTGTGCGTTCCAATCCTAAATGTTCAGCTGTTTTTTGAATGCTTCCATCAGAATATTGCAGTGCCTTTAAAATCACCATTTTTTCAAATTCAGCTACAAGGGCTCTAAGTTGTTCGCCATGATATTCTTGAATATTTATTTCTTTATGTCCAATAATATTTTCCACATCTTTTTTTCGTATTATTTCGTCTGAAGATAATATTACTATCCTTTCAATAATGTTCTGTAGTTCTCTAACGTTCCCTTTCCATTCTAACGCCATAAGAAATTTACAGGCTTCGGTTTCAATAGTTTTTAACTTCTTGTTGTTTTTGATACAGAATTTATTCAAGAAATAATTCACAAGAAGAATTATGTCTTCTCTCCTCTCACGTAAAGGTGGTACATAAATCGGTATCACGTTCAATCTATAATACAAGTCTTCTCTAAAGCGTTTTTCATCGACTTCCTTTTTTATGTCTTTATTTGTTGCTGATATAACCCTCACATCAACTTTTATCGTTTTATTACTACCAACTCTTTCAAATTCGCCGTCCTGTAAAACTCTCAGTATTTTAGCCTGCAGCGATAAATCCATATCACCTATTTCATCAAGAAATATTGTCCCTTTATGCGCCAGTTCAAATTTACCGTATTTTAAACCAACGGCTCCGGTAAATGCACCTTTTTCATAACCGAAGAGCTCGCTCTCAATCAATTCTTTTGGTATAGCAGCACAATTAACTTTAATAAATGGCTGATCCTTTTTTAAACTCCTTCGATGTATCAATCTTGCTACTAACTCTTTACCCGTACCATTCTCTCCAGTGATTAATACCCTCCCATCGGTTTTTGCAACTTTGTCAATTATTTGAAGAACGTCCTTTATAGCCCTCGATTCACCAATAATCTCTCCTGTTTCATCTCCTCTGTTTTTTATTTCAATATTTTCGCAGGTCGTTTTTCTTAGTTTTATACAATTTTTTATAGATACTAAAACTCTGTTAAGGTTTAACGGTTTCTCAATAAAATCAAAAGCACCAAGTTTTATGGCATTAACCGCTTTTTCAATGGTGCCATGACCGGTCATAACAATAATATCTGGTCTTATCTCGTTTTTATTAAGCTCTTCGATAAGTTTCATACCATCACCATCAGGCAACCATAGATCAAGAAGAATTATATCAAATGGCTCATTATATAAATTCATCTGAGCCTCTTTTATGGTATTAGAACCTTTGGCAAAATAACCCTCGAGCTTGAAAGCATCAAGAAGAGAATCTATAATCCGTTTTTCGTCTTCAACAATAAGTATTTTTACCATAATTAATAATGTATATTTCTTTCAATAAAAAATCAATTATAAAATGTATCCATTCAGTCTTCGAAGGAGTTCTTAAGTTCGGTAATCGGTAATGCCTCAGTTATTGGTGCAGTAGAACTTATACTTTAGAAACAAGAAGCAAGATTACGGAATCCCACCGAAAACTGAGGGAATACAGTAATCGAAAAATTAATCTTGCATTTTATAAATAT
>JBFMHD010000045.1:0-16279 GCA_040752395.1 Candidatus Hydrogenedentota bacterium | reverse complement strand
CTTGCTTCTTGCTTCTTTCGTTATCTTTCTTTCCGTTATCTTGCTTCTTGCTTCTTGCTTCTTGCTTCTAATATATAACCAAGGCATTGCTAATGAAGATACTTGTGATCCAAACAGCTTTTGCAGGTGATCTCGTTCTTATGCTCCCTTTTATTTATACATTAAGATTTAATTTTCCTGATTCGAGATTGGATATTATTATAAAAAAGGGGTTATCGGATCTATTCAAGACGGTAAAAGAGATCAATAATATTTTTGAACTTGATAAGAAAAGTATAAGCGAGACTATAAAACTTATAAAAGAAATAAGACTTATAAAATATGATATCGCATATATGCCGCACAGATCGTTTCGCTCAGGTGCAATCGCTTTTTGGGGCGGTATACCTGAAAGAATAGGATTTTGTAAAGGCGGCGGAAAACTATTTTATACTAAAAAAATAAAGTATAGATATAATATACATGAAATAGATAGAAATTTTGATTTACTTGGTGATAAATACCAGTATATAAGAGAGTTTTCTTATAGAAATACAGATTTTATCAAAGATAAAGATATAAAATTGCCAGAGGATTTTATTGTTATCTCACCAGGCGCAAAATGGGCTACAAAACGCTGGCCGTTTGAGAGGTTCGGTGAGCTGGGAAGAAAAATTATTAATAACTACGGTATTTTTGTTGTAATAACAGGTGAAAAATCTGAAGAAGAAATTTGTAAGAAGACAGAGGATATTATTAATATAAAAGACAGGGTATTAAATATGTGTGGTAGAACAAGTCTTTCTGATTTAATGTTTATAATTTCTAAAGCAAGAGTAGTTATAGCGAATGATTCTGCAAATGTTCATATCGCATCAAGTCTTAATGTTCCGAGTATCTGTGTTATGGGACCAACAGTTAAAGAATTCGGATTTTATCCATTGTATTCTGATTCTATAGTCTGTGAGACTGATTTATACTGCAGACCCTGTTCTCCCCACGGACCAAATAAATGCCCGGGAAAACATTTCAAATGTATGAAATCTATTACCCCAGATTACGTCTATACTCAATTTGAGGAGTTAATTAATAAAAAAGAGAAATAGTACCTTACAAATAAAATCTTGACATTTTCAACAAAAATATTTTACCATTGAAACACAGAATGTTTTTCTGTATTTCAATAAAATTCAATCCGATAATGCTGGAATGATCCCGTGTCTGGTGTTTTTCCGATTATTCCGTGGTAATATTTCTTTTCCGATTTATTCGGGTTAGGGTTTTTCAACTTGTTCTTCCTAACCATTAAGATAAATCTTTATACCAATCGTTCGCTCCTCCTTCTATTATATTAAGTTCTTCTTTAGTAATGTTAGTCTCTTTAATTTTGAATGATTGTATATCTAAAACTTCTCTATTTTTCAGAGAAATAATAATATAAGAAGCTTCTTCATAAAAAGCAAGTGAGATATCTTTGATTGAAGGGTATGCTTTTGTGTTGATATGAGAATGGTATATAGCTAATAACTCGTAATTTTGTTCTCGTATTTCTTTAAATACTTTTAATTGTTCTTGTGGGTCTATTTTATAACAGGTCTCTTTTGTGTCTGAGATGTTTTTCATTGGATATACTTTAATTGCTTTACAATTTACTCCTGCGATAAGCCCACAGGCTTCATAAGGATAATCACCTTTACAATGATTTAACATATCATCAAGTAGTTTTTGAGATATACTCAGCATAAAAAAACATCACATAGAAAGTTAAAAGTTAAAACTAAAGAAAAATATCTGGTTTTTCATACTTTGTGTAGAGCGCAAAAACGCAATAACCCAATAACCCAAGAACCGAATAGCGTAGAGCGCAAACCGCGCTTATGAGTACTCCCCTTTAAAGTGTCTCACGTTTCAGGAGAGCAGTATAAAACTTTCTCTATATAATTTTTGCTTTCTAATCTCAAGATTTCAGGCCCATTGCCACATATCTTACAGTTTTCATTCTTCTTTATCTCTATAATTCGTACTGTTAACTTAAGAGCATCAAAAACAAATAACCTGCCAGTAAGTAAATCTCCTTTGCCAAGAACAAATTTTAAAGCTTCAAGAGCCTGTATCGTTCCAAGTACACCGGGTACAACACCTAAAACGCCTGCTTGCTGAGATGTTGGAATAACGTCTCGTGGCGGCATATCAGGAAAGATACATCTATAACACGGCGTTTTATTGGGTATCACTGTGATACTCTGACCATCAAATCTTAAAACACCCGCATGAGAAAACGGTTTGTCTAAAAGTACACAAGCATCATTGATTAAAAACTTGGTTGAAAAATTATCCGAACCATCTATTACAAAATCATAATCTTTGATTATCTCCATAGCATTATCCACGGTAAACTTTGTTTTATGCGTAATTACTTTTACATCTTTATTGAGTTTATTAATTTTTTCCTTGGTAGATATAACTTTATCTTTACCTATATCTTCTGTAGTATGTAAAATTTGTCGATTAAGATTTGATAGTTCTACAGCGTCACTATCAAGGATTCCGAGGGTGCCGATACCTGCAGCTGCGAGATAGAGACAAGCCGGGTTACCAAGTCCACCAAGCCCTACAACTAATATTTTTGAATCAAATATCTTCTTTTGACCTTCCTCACCTATTTCCTGAAGTATGATATGTCTTGAATATCGTTCAATCTGTTCCTCGGTAAAACTCATAAAATACATCCCCTTCGAAAAACATTGTAACTATAATAATATCAAGTAGAAGCAAGAGGCAAGATAAACAAACATCTGGTTTTTCATCCTTTGTGTAGAGCGCAAAAACGCAATAACCCAATAACCCAAGAACCCAATAGTGTAGAGCGAAAACCGCGCTCATGACGACTCCTTCGAAAAAGTTCGGAGCTCGTATCTATTATTACGAACTCCTGACCCGAATAAATCGGAAAAGAAATTTTACCACGGAATAATCGGAAAAACACCAGACACGGGATCATTCCAGCATTATCGGATTGAATTTTATTGAAATACAGAAAAATATTCTGTGTTTCAGTGGTAAAATATTTTTGCTGAAAATGTCAAGATTTTATTTGTAAGGTACTAAACTTAAGTATATACAAACGGCGCACGCTCAGCAATGGTGGTGTCCGGCCTTTGCCAATGGTGAGGCGGTCCTGCACTGACGAGCTTTACGGCCGCTGGACAATTTTAAAAATATTGCAGTCTAAAAAAATTTATACTATAAAAGGGAAATCAAAGATTTCCCCAAATTGCCTGTGGCAACTTCTTTTATCCGCAAGACGTTATACGAAAAAGGCGACAAAAAAAGACTTGACGAATCAACATTTAATATATATCATGATATATATCTTTTATGGAGGTAATTTTTATGCAAACAGCTAAAATATTTAGAAATGGACGCAGTCAAGCAATAAGATTGCCTAAAGAATTTAGGTTTGAAGGTAGTGATGTTTATATAAAAAAATTTGAAGATATCGTAATTTTGATCCCTAAAAATAATCCATGGAAATCATTGATTAATAGTCTGAATAAATTTACAGATGACTTTATGATAAATAGAAATAATTTAAAATTGCAATTAAGGGAAGAAATATAAATGAAATATTTATTAGATACAAATACATGCATATATATAATAAAAAAACAGCCTCCTGAAGTTTTAAATTATCTTATAAATCAAAATGTAAATGATGTAGCAATATCTTCTATCACTTTAAGTGAGTTAGAATATGGCGTTCAGAAAAGCAGTTTTCCAGAAAAAAACAAAATTGCTCTTGCCGAGTTCCTTGCTCCCATAAAAATATTAAATTATGATGATAAAGTGGCACAACAATATGGTATCATACGTGCTGATCTAGAAAAAAAAGGGTAAGATTATAGGAGCTATGGGTTTACTTATTGTAGCTCATGCTTTATCAGAAAATCTCATTTTGGTAACAAATAACGAAAAAGAATTTAGAAGAATTAAAAAACTTAAAATTGAGAATTGGATTAAAAAATAGAATTGTCGCCTTTTCGTATGACTGGGCACTCCCGCACCTCGCATTCGCTCGGTGTTAAAACAGGAGTGCTTGTTCGTTAAAGGACATATAAAAAATAATAGATTTTATTATAAAAATGATGTAAAATTATTATATAAAAAATGAAATTCAGTGAATTAGTTAGATTACTTGAAAAGAACGGAATTTAAAATAGTTAAAGAAAAAGGTTCAATCCGATATTATGGTAAGACAAGTTTCAATGGATTAATCCGATTAGATTTTCATGGATCAAAAGAAGTGCCAACTGGGACTTGTTATTCAATATTAAAAGCAGCTGGATTAAAAGGAGTAAAAAGATGATAGATTTAAATTATTCACTAGTTATAGAAGCAACAAACGAGCCAGATTATTTTGGATTTTATTCTCCAGATTTAGAAGGATTTTCAGGTATTGGTCATTCCATCGAGGACTGCTTATATAAGGCAAAGTGGGGAATGATTGAACATGTTGAATTATTGAAAAAAAGAAACTTAACGATTCCTCCTAAAAATCCTAATCCCAAAATAATCGTACAAAACCAACAAATTTTAGAAAAAGCAGTATAAAAATAAGGAAATTTTTTTATACGTCCTTTAACTTGCCACAGCCGAGCCTCACATTTGTTCGGCTTGTCCACCTTCGGCGGACGGCCGTGCCTGTTCGATAGGCAAAATTAAAATAAGGAGGTGATGACAATGACAAGAAATTAGAAATAAAGAAGGATGAATTCTTTATGAAGAAATGACTCTCAAAAAAGGAGGTAAAAACAGTGAAAAGCAAATTATTTTATTGGGTGATGGTTGTTTCTCTCATTGTTCCTGCTTTTTCAATAGTAGCGGAAATGACAGCCGAGAAAGTTATACAAAGTTTTGTGGATAACTATCAGAAGCAGATAAAAGGGGTGAAGGATATTACTACAGTTACTGATAAGTGGGTAACCTATCAGAAATGGACAACTATCAATGAAAAAACAGTGTGCAAAACTCGTCATGAAATGGAGATGCTGGGCAAAAAGTTTGTCTCTATCTATGATGGTAAATACCTATGGCAGAAAGACCCTGTATCTGGAGAAGTGACAAAGGCACCAATTGATTATAATCCATTTGATATGATGGAAAATTTGAAGACTGCTGAGACCCAGTATGGAGGAACTGAAAAGGTTGATGGCTATAAAACCTATATTCTGAACATCAAAGATATGACTAAGCTGATGGGCGTTACTAAACAGGAAAAGAAAGAGATAAAGAAAGAAAAAGCTAAAGTCAGTGGTAAGATTTGGGTTGATGCTAAAGATTGGGTTATTAGAAAAATGGAAACAGATATGGAAGGTGTGGATGAAGCGGGCAAGAAGGAAATTGTAAAAATTATTACCGAAATGAAGGACTTTCGTAAAGTCAATGGTCTACTCCTTCCCTATCGTATAGTGATGACTATGGGGGAAGGAATTCCAAAGCTATCTCCAGAAGAGGAACAAGAAATGCGCGAAGGATATGCAAAAATGAAGAAACAGCTGGAAGAAATGCCTCAAGAGCAGCGTAAGATGGCAGAGAAAATGATGAAACCGCAGATGGAAATGATGGAAAAGATGATTAGTGGAGGTGGAGAGGTTACCGAGGTTAAGAAAGTAACAATTAATACCGGGCTTACCGATGACCTATTCGACGGAAGCAAGCTAAAATAAATAGCTTCATCCGGCAAGTATGGGTTGTGTTTAACTTCGCCTAACAGCAGATAAAAGGCTTCGCTACGCTTCGCCCAAATTTGCTTCGCAAAAACTTCTTTTATGCTGGAGCCGATATATGCCATAGCCCCAAAAAACACAAAAACGAAATAATTATATTTTTTATATAAATTCCCCATCCAATAAAAAAGCAAAAAATAACTCTATAAAAAAATAGGAAAAATGATACAATATATAAAGTGAGGTAGCTGATAAACCTCTTTGCCGTTTTTCTTTTCTTTTCTTTTTAAAATGGGTTTTTGTTATTTGAAAATATAGAAAAAACTATCAGTTGCCTCATAAATATCATAGTAAACAAAATAGTAAAATTTGAAGATTAATCGAAGCAATAAAGGAGGTAGTACAAGATGTCAAGATTAACCAAAGAATTCGCAGATTATATCAGGGACACACATCAGTATGATAAAGATTTAAGTGATCCGCGGAAGCAGCCACGGATTGCATTAGGGACCATTGTCGGAAGTATTATGTTTCTACCTTTAAACGGGGCTGGCAGTTTGCTTGAGATTGACGAGCAGTTACGGTTACCATGGGTACAGAAATATTTTGGTGGTAGAGTATCAGATACGCATATGGTGCGAGTATTAAGTGGACTCAAACCCGATGAGATTCGTGGTATGAATTACCGGATGTGTACAGCAGGCAATTACACCTATCAACTTGGGAATAAACATTTGCGTATCGGTATTGTAGATGGCAGTGTTATGGCTCATCACTATGTTTGCTGTCTGCAGTTGGTACGAAATGAGGAACAACGAGTTATACTTGATATTGAACCTTATGAAAATCGTGGTAAAGAATTGCCAGCAAGTAAACGATTACTTGACCGAGCCTGTGCTAAACTTCCTGATGATTTTTTTGATCTTTTGATGGGATCTGTTTCGTAACAATTTATCAAACCTTTCCTTTCTGGATAAAATAGTGCCCGGCTCTTTTTTATATTTGATTTTTATTTTTTAAAACCTGAATTTCGCTATTTTTATAGCTGGATGGGGAATTTATAATGGTATTGTTGCATATTTATCTTTCAATAATTATAATGTTAAAATTAATGGAACTATAAAGGATTTTCAGATCGAACGTTTATGGTTATTTACTGAAAACAAAAAGTATTTTTTTATTGTTGATATTGCTTATTCTCCGCAAACACAACAACCAGTTATAATATGGGAAGAGCTCAAATATATGTTAGAGTCATTTCAATTAGTTGATTGTGGCGCTTAACTTCAGACTGCCGGGCCTCGCATTCGCTCGGCCTACCATCGCCGATAACATTATTATCGGCGGCGGTGGTGGCAGTCCGTGGGCGTTAAATGACATGCCCCGAAAAATAAAAAAACGAAGAAATTAATGTTGACAAGATAGAATTAATTGTATATAATAAATATATACACATGGAAATATAAAATGGAAATTATTGGAAATTTTATTGGCTTCGATTGGGATAAAGGAAACAGGAATAAAAATTGGATAAATCATAAGGTTTCAGATACTGAATGCGAGGAAGTATTTTTCAATATTCCATTAATCTCAGAAGTTGATAAAAAACATTCAATTAAAGAGGAAAGACATTATGTATTAGGTAAATCAAATAGCGGGAGATTATTATTTGTTGTATTTACTCCGCGTAAAAATAAAATCAGAATTATTTCAGCAAGAGATATGAACCGTAAAGAAAGGAAGGATTATTATGAGTATAAAGAAGAAGATACCAAAATTTAGAAACGAAGACGAGGAAAGAAGTTTTTGGGCGAAAGAAGATTCTACAGAATATATTGATTATTCCAAAAGCAAAAGAGTAATATTCCCGAATTTGAAGCCATCTGTAAAAACTATTTCGATAAGGATGCCTGAATCATTATTAGATTCTATAAAATTATTAGCAAATAAAACAGATATACCTTATCAATCATTAGTTAAGATGTATTTATCAGAAAGAGTAATTAAAGAGCTTAATGCATAAAAGAATGTTCGGGGCACGTCCTATAACTGATGCTTTCTGTTCACAGCATTCGCCGTGACCCTGACGGGACGCCCTCGGCGTCAGAAAGCATTATTCGTTACACGGAAAACGGGGCAAAAACAAAAAAATAAGGAATTATATTAATGTCTGAAAATATACACGTTGTGACTGGAGCTTTTGGATATTCCGGGAAATATATTGCACAAAGATTATTAGAAGCAGGATGTAAAGTCATAACCCTGACTAATTCTCAAAACCGAGCAAATCCTTTTAGAGATAAAATCAAAATATTTCCTTATAATTTTGATAATCCTGAAAAACTAACAGAATCATTAAAAGGTGCTGATGTTCTATATAATACATACTGGGTTAGATTTAATCACAGAAATTTTAAGCATTCCACTGCGGTAGAAAATACGCTTATATTATTTGACGCTGCAAAAAAAGCCGGGATTAAACGAATTATTCATATGAGTATTACAAACCCAGATGAAAAATCTCATTTAGAATATTTTCGCGGAAAAGCAATTTTAGAAAACGCACTTATTCAATCAGGTATTTCGTATGCAATACTTCGTCCCGCGGTTTTGTTTGGAAAAGAAGATATTTTAATAAATAATATAGCATGGATGCTCAGAAAATTCCCAGTATTCTGTATATTCGGTGACGGAAGTTATAGATTACAACCAATCCATGTAGATGATTTAGCAAAATTAGCAGTTGAGCAAGGCATAGAAAGAAATAATATAATAATTGATGCTATTGGACCAGAGACATTTACCTATCGAGAATTAGTTAATATGATAGGAAAAATAATTGTTAAAAAGAGACCTATTATCTCTGTTCCGGATATTATTGGATATTTATTCGGAAGGATTATTGGGATTATCGTAGATGATGTTGTTATAACTGAAGATGAGATTCAAGGATTAAGAACAGATTTATTGTTTACAAAATCATCACCCACTGGAAAAACAAAATTATCAGAATGGGCAAGAGAAAATTCATCGATTTTAGGAATGCGTTATGCCAGTGAATTGGCTCGTAGAAAGAATAGAATAAAATCTTATGAAGAATTATAAAAGATTTGCCCCGTTTTTGTGTAACTTACTCTTGACGGAGAGTGCATTCGCACTCTCTGCACGCCTTTGGCGTGCGGCAAGGGTTGTTCGTTAAGCGACATTTTGCTCGGCGACTTTTAAATCACGGTAGTGTCAAAAACTTTATGGTTTGTTGAATAAATAATTTGACAAGTCTTCCCCCTATAATTTTTCTAATTTTTTTATGTTTATGCAGTTTTTAATTTAGATGTGAACAAATTCATTAAATTTATTTCAGGAAGTTTACAGACATCGTATACCTTTTTAAAAGATTTATTTAATTTTTTGTTGACAAAAAGATAAATTAAAGGAAAATAAAAAACAGAAGTTTGAAAATTGAAATAAAAAATGTTTTAATATATATATATGAAAACTTTTTATAGAAAAAAGACACGGGTCATTTATGTGCGTAAAATTCCTATCGGTTGTAATAACCCAATAGTTGTACAATCAATGACAAATACAGATACCAAGAATGTTAATAAAACATTAAAACAGATCTATGAACTTGCCAGTTGTGGCTGTGAGATAGTTAGAGTTGCTATCCCTAAACTTGAGTATATACAAAGATTGAAAAAGATTATTGAGAAATCACCTATCCCTGTAGTTGCGGATGTTCATTTTGATCACCGTATAGCAATCGAAGCTATAAAAGCAGGGGCAGATTGCATAAGAATAAATCCAGGGAATATAGGTGGAGAAGATAAAGTTAAAGAAATCATCTTATGTTTATTTCAATATAAGATCCCTGTAAGGATCGGCGTGAATGTTGGTTCTTTACCAAAAAAGTATAGAAATACAAAAAACAGAGCCGAAGCGATGGTGGCTGTGCTTTTAGAAAATTTAAAAATATTTGAGAAAGAAAAATTTAAAAATATCAAAGTATCCTTAAAATTAAGTGAGGTTATGGAGACGATTGAAGCAAATAGATTATATATAAAAGAGCGAGATTATCCGATACATCTTGGACTTACCGAAGCAGGGATTTATCCTGATGCAGCTATTCGCTCTGCGACCTGTTTCGGAATATTATTAAGTGAGGGTATTGGTGATACCGTTCGTGTCTCTATTACAGGTAACCCGGTGCTGGAGGTAGAAACAGCCTACGAAATCCTATCGAGTCTCGGATTAAAGTCTAAAAACAGACCACATCTTATTTCCTGCCCGACCTGTGGAAGATTAAATACGAAAATAGACCTTGAAAGTATTGCAAAGAAAATTAATGATTCTCTTAAAAATATTAAAAAGAATTTTTCCGTAGCAGTTATGGGCTGCGAAGTTAATGGCCCTGGCGAAGCACGAAATGCTGATATAGGTATCGCATTTGGTAGAGATACCGCATTGATCTTTAAAAAAGGCAGACCCTGTAAAAAAATTGATATCAAAGAAGCAGTTGATGAATTGATTAAAGAGGTTAAATCTTTACTATGACTTTATATCGGATGTCTAATTATCTGATACCAACGCTCAAAGAAGAGCCCAAAGAAGCAGAAGTGATAAGTCACAAACTTATGTTACGTGCAGGCTTTATAAGAAAACTTGCAAGCGGGATTTACAACTTTTTACCACTTGGGTTCAGAGTATTAAATAAAGTAGAGAAGGTTGTAAGAGAAGAGATGGATAGAATAGGGGATCAGGAAATAAAAATGCCTATTATACAGCCCAAAGAGTTCTGGGATGAAACAGGCAGATGGGATTTATATGGCGAGGAAATGATGAAGATTAAAGACAGGCATAATCGTGAGTTCGGGCTTGCACCTACTGCTGAAGAGGTTGTTACACATATTATAAGAAACGAGATTAAATCCTACAGACAGCTCCCCATTACTTTATACCAGATCAACTGGAAATATCGTGATGAGATTCGACCACGATTCGGGATTATGCGATGTCGAGAGTTCCTTATGAAAGATGCTTATTCGTTTGATAAAGACGAAGAATCTGCTATGAAGAGTTATAGCCTCCATTATGAAGCGTATTGCAGGGTAATCGAACGCTGTGGTTTGAGATACCGAGCCTGTGAGGCTGCAACAGGTGCCATCGGCGGAAAATCCTCACATGAATTCATCGTGCTTGCAGATACAGGTGAGTCTCAAATCGCACTCTGTGAAAAATGTAATTTCGCTTCTAATGTGGAACTGGCACCAGCTATAAGTAATTATATCGAAGATAATGAACCTATGAATCAGGTCCAGGAGATATTGACACCAGATAGAAAGACAGTTGAAGAGGTAAGCGAATTTTTAAAAGTTAAACCTGAAAAATTATTAAAAACATTAATCGTTGAGACCGAAAAAGGTTTTTTTGCTCTGCTTATCTCCGGAGACTCAGAACTAAATGAAGAAAAAATAAAAAAGGTTTTAGAGACAGGCTCGATTAAGATGGCTTCTTTTAAAGATGTTGAAAGAATAACTAATGCACCAGTTGGATTTGCTGGCCCCTGTGGACTCAAAGATATTAAAATTATAGCTGATAATAGTATCCGGGGAAAGAGAAACTGGGTTACAGGTGCTCAGAAAGCAGATACTCATATAATAAACGTAAACCTTGATAGAGATTTCAAAGTTGATCTCTTTGCTGATATTAGAAATGCAAAAAAAGGGGATATCTGCCCTGAGTGTAATAATAATATAAAAATCCAGCGTGGGATCGAAGTGGGTCATGTCTTTTTACTCGGAACTAAATACTCCAGGGCAATGAATGCTATATATCAGAACGAAAATGGTGAAGATAAACTGATAATTATGGGTTGTTATGGTATAGGTGTGAGCAGGATAGTTGCAGCAAGTATAGAGCAGAATAATGATGAACGAGGTATCATCTGGCCATTACCAATCGCACCTTTTGATGTGATTGTTTTACCACTGGAAAAGGAAGGCCTTGTATTTGATAAAAGTATTGAGATCTCTAAAAAATTAACATCTGCAGGTTTTGAAGTTATACTCGATGATAGAGATTACCGCCCGGGTTATAAATTTGCGGACGCTGAATTAATAGGCATCCCTTTTCAGATCGCTCTCGGTAAAAAGTTCAAGGAAACAGGCAAATACGAATTAAAAATCCGCAGACCAAAAGAGAGTATTTTATTAAAAGAAGAAGAACTGCTTAATTTTTTGAAAGAAAAATATGAGGGTATAAAGTGAGCTCGATAAAAATCAAAACCAGTAAACCGCTTACAATATTATTAGATAAAACCCAGATAGATGAGACCGAAAAAGAGATTATTGAGAGAGCAAGTATAGAATCGATAGTATTAAAAGAGCGGGATAAAAGACTTGATATCGAAATCAGTTCTCCCTATGGTGAACTCTCGGATAAAACTCTTTCTATTATAAAACACTATTTTATAAATCATTTTGAAGAGATTGAAGATATAACAGTTATTCAAAAGAAAGGAGAATTAAAAGAATTTTTTGATGAGTTCTGGAGAGAGGCATGCAAAACTATATGCAACAAAAATAAGGTAATCCAGAGTGTGATTGATTATCTGAAACCTGAGTTGAAAGAAAATGTTATAGAAATAAATATCCCGGATAGAGCTCTTGAAAATGAGCTGCACAGACTGGGGCTTATTGATTGTCTCAGAGAAAAGATAAAACAGAGAATTAATAAAGTCCCGGAATTTAGAATAAATATTAATGAAGATTTACTAAAAGAGATAAAAGAACAGACAAAAATAACAAATAACAATTTAATTGTAGCAAACAACATCCTGCAGAAATCGTCAGCTAACAAAAATGTGATTTTTGGTGAAGATAGTTTTGATGAACCTACTTTTCTTTCTAACATCAAAAGCAGAAAGAGGGACATAACAGTAAAAGCAAAGATAGATTCTGATATAGAGATAACAGAGAAAAAGGATGTTAAGATATTCAGTTTTGTTATCTATGATAAAACCTCAGCCATGTTTGTTAAATTATTTTTAAAATATGGAGAAGAGATAGACCTGCAAAAAAGCAAAGAATACTTATGGAGGGGTGCGGTAAGAGAGGATAAGTATATTAATAATGAACTTGTTTTATATCCTAAAAATATAAGGATTATAGATGAAGAGATAAAACAGGATTTAGAGAAAGTAAGAATCGAATTACATCTGCATTCAAAACTTTCTGCACTTGATTCCACAGTAGATATTAATGAACTTGCTTTGTATGCAAAAAAGAAAAACATAAAAGCAGTGGCTTTAACTGACCACGGCGTCGTACATCTCTTCCATCCCTTTTATAAAATTATGAAACAGCATTCAATAAAACCTATTTTGGGTATGGAAGGATATTTTATCGATGATAAAAAACTGATTTATAAGAGTATTGATGACAAAAAAAATGTTAAAGATGACACGATGGTTATTTTCGATCTTGAAACAACCTCACTCTGCCCGCTTACGGGTGAGGTTATTGAGATCGGTGCTTGTAAACTGAAGAATGGAAAGATAATATCTGAGTTTAATCTGCTTATGAAACAGGATAAACCATTAGATGATAATACTATAAAAATTACAGGTATAACCAATGAAGAAATTAAAGAAAAGGGTATCAAAAAAGAAGAGGCTGTTAAAAGGTTTAAAGAGTTCTGTAATGATAGTGTATTGGTTGCTCATAATGCTGAATTTGATATTGGATTTTTAAGAAAAATATTTAATCAGGATATAGAAAATCCAGTAATAGATAATCTTTTATTATCTCGAGCTTTATTACCGGAGTTAAAAAGTTTTCAATTATCCAGTATAGCAAAACATTTAAATATCCCGTATGATGAAAAAAACAAACATCGGGCACTCCCGGATGCAAAAACTTTAACGAAAATTTTTATAAGAATTATTGAGACAGCACCTGCTAAAACATTTAACGAATTAAATGCCTTAATCCCACAGATTAATCATCATAAGCAGCCACCTTATCATATCACCATTCTTGTTTCATCAAGAAAAGGGCTTTACAATTTATACAAGCTTGTTAGTCTCTCTCATATAAACTTTTTTTATAGAACACCCAAAATATTAAAATCCATATTAGAAGAAAACAGAGAAGGTCTTTTACTTGGTACAGCCTGTACACAGGGCGAACTGTTTCAGGCTTTATTTGATAACAAATCCGAGCGAGAACTATGTGAAATATTGAGTTTTTATGATTTTGTTGAAGTGGTGCCTGTTTCTACTCTGCTTGAACTTATAAAAGAAAAAAAGTTTGATTCAGTAGAACAGATACAGGATGTATTAAAAAGAATCATCAGTTTAGCTGATAAAATGAATAAACCTGTTGTAGCAGTCGGTAATGTTCATTATCTTGATGAAAAAGACGAGGAATCGCGAGAAGTTCTGTATTATCAAAACGAACATAGAGATAGCTTAAACGCAAAATCCTTGTATATCAGAAGCGCTGAGGAGATGGAAAAAGAATTTTTCTTTTTAGATAAAGAACAACAAAAAAATATTATTTATATAAACTCTGAAAAAATATTGAAAAATATAGAAGATTTCTCACCAATCCCTGATGGCTTCTATCCACCACATTTAAATAATGCTGAAGATGAATTGTATTTATTAGTAAAAGAAGGTTTAAAAAAGTATTATGGTGAGAATCCGGATAATAAGATAAATGAGCGATTAAATTTTGAGTGGGAACGAATAAGAAAAAATAGGTTTGCAGTATTATATTTGGCAGCAAAAAGATTAGTGGACAAGAGTTTGGTTGCGGGGTTCCCTGTTGGTTCGCGTGGTTCTGTTGGTTCCTCGATTATCGCGTTCCTTACAGGAATATCAGAAGTCAATCCACTCCCACCGCATTACAGATGTCCTTGTTGTAAATCTGTTACCTGGGGACAGGGCTTTTGTGAGATGGATTTAAAAAAGAAGATATGTGAAAGATGCGGTGTTGAAATGAGCCGTGAGGGGTTCAATATACCGTTTGAAGCTTTTACCGGGTTTGATGGCAAAAAGGTGCCGGATATCGATTTAAATTTCTCGGGTCTATATCAGGATGAAATATTCAAATCTGTCCTTGAGATGTTTGGCAAAGATAAAGTTTATAGAGCAGGAACAATAGTTGGATTAGGTAAAAAAAATGCAGAAAATTTTGTTAATGAGTATGCAAAAGATATAAAATTGGTTTACAATGAGGCTTCTAAAAGAAGGGTCTCTAATAAATGTGAGGGCTCAAAACGAACCATAGGACAGCACCCCGGCGGAATGATAATAATACCACCGGATAAAGATATATATTATTTCACACCAATCCAGATACCGGCGAACGAGGATGATAAAATACCAACAACTCATTTTGATTATCATGAGATGGAGAGCCAGCTTGTAAAACTTGACATACTTGGTCACGATACGCCAACAATATTAAAACTTCTAAAAGACTATACAGGTATCGAGCCAGCTGATGTTCCGCTTGATGACAGTGACACGCTTTCTATTTTTAGTTCAAATGGTATTTTTAAGATTTCTGACAGTCGTTATCAAGAAAAAGTTGGAACACTGGGGATCCCTGAATTCGGAACGAGTTTTGTACGCGATATGTTAGAATGCATTAAACCTAAAACCTTTTCTGATTTAGTTCGTGTGAGCGGTTTATCTCACGGTGAAAATGTGTGGCTGAATAATGCGAATGATTTAATTAAACGCGGGGCAAGGTTTGACCAGATTATTTGCGTACGTGAAGATATTATGAATCAGCTGATAGATAAAGGTGTGAACCAGCATACCGCCTTTGAGGTTATGGAGTCCGTTAGAAAGGGTAAAGCAATTAAAGATGAATATATAAAAGAGATGAAATCTAACAAGGTCCCGGACTGGTATATACAGAGTTGTAAAAAAATAAGGTATTTATTTCCAAAAGCACATGCCGTCGCTTATACACTCGTCTCTTTTAGAATCGCATATTTTAAAGTTCATCATCCTCTGGCTTTTTACTCGGCGTATTTCAGTACCCAGACAGATAATTTCCCAATGGCGATTGCACGCAGTGGCGCTGATGGAGTATATAAGCTAATGACTGAAATTGAAAAAAAGAAAAAGGAAAACATAGCAACTGAAAAAGAAAAAAAATTATATGTAAATCTTGCGATACTCTTTGAGATGTTTCTAATAGGCATAAAACTACTTGATATAGATTTGATGAAATCTGATACCCTGTTTTTTAAAATAGAAGAGCCATATATAAGACCATCATTAATGGCAGTTGAGGGATTGGGGTATACTGTTGCTGAGAGGATTGTCAAGGAACGGAAGAACGGTGAGTTCAGATCAATAGAGGATTTTAAAAAGCGGACGTTACTCAATAAAACAATCCTTGAAAATTTCAAGCACGCAGGTATACTTAAAACCATTCCTGAAACAGACCAGACCACTTTGTTTTAAAAGTAATCTCTCAGAACATGTGAAAAAAGTAAAAAAAGATTTGACAGAAAACGGGAAAAAGTTAAAATTTATATAATAACAGATAAGA
>JBFMHD010000044.1:0-16279 GCA_040752395.1 Candidatus Hydrogenedentota bacterium | reverse complement strand
CCCCCCCCCCCCCCCCCCCCCCCCCCCCCCGACCCCCCCCCCCCCCCCCCCCCCCCCCCCGCCCGCCCGCCCGCCCAGCAGGGCTCTACTCGATGGTTAATATTCTTTCTACTGTTACCTTGATAGTAACAGTAATTCTTTACTTATGTGTAGGAATAATCCTTTGTATGAAAGGTGTTTCAAGGATTACCGCACTTTCAAAACCTGAGAACCCACTTGTGAATGCAGTTGCTTCTAATGTAAAAAATGCGTTTATTCTTATTGGTATCGCATTTGTCTTATTTATCGTAACCTTATGCTTGCCAGGATTATTAATTAATTTAATGAACATAACTCCTGCTGAATTTACCAAGCTTGATCTTACTGTAATCCGGATAATCAGACTAATTGCGGTTGTTCTTGAGATATCAGGACTCGCACTGCTTCTGAATGCTTTTAAACCAGAAACCAAATAAGAGTGCGATTCGAACAGTAGACTCGTTATTGCGTTATTGCGTGACACACCATAAAGAGCAGACATCAGACTTAATGAAAGGCCAGAGATTACACAAAAAAGTCTGATGTTTAGGAGTTTGAAGTCTAGTATCTGAATCACAGATAATCTCAATGATAATTAATGTTAGTGATGAAGATAATGCTATAATTGTGTATATCAAAGGCGCTATTAACTCTCACAACATTAATATTCTTGAAGATAAGATAAGAGAATTAATATCTCATAAAAAGTATAATATTATTCTTGACTGCTCTGATGTTCAATCCATAGACAGTACAGGTCTTGAGATTTTA
Organism: Candidatus Hydrogenedentota bacterium; assembly: GCA_040752395.1. GTDB lineage: Bacteria > JBFMHD01 > JBFMHD01 > JBFMHD01 > JBFMHD01 > JBFMHD01. Next base: position 15,490 of record JBFMHD010000044.1, on the reverse strand, counting down.
ATGCAAGCTGCTAAGAATGTAAGGCTATTCAGAGGAAATTTAGTAATACTGACTACTAATGAGGATATCCGTGAAATTTTTAAGATTACGCGGATTGATAAAGAGATTAAGGTACATACTTCGCAGAAACAGGCATTACAGGAATTTAGACAGGATTAATTATGATTAAATTGGGGGAACTACTATTATCAAAAGGCTTTATTACTGAAGAACAGCTGGTGCAAGCTTTAAAAGTGCAAAAATCTTCAATCGGAAAACGATTGGGAATTATTTTGTGTGAACTTGGGTTCATCAAGGAATCAGAGTTATGTGCTACTCTTGGCGAACAGCTGAATCTACCGATCGCCACTTTAAACCCCAACCGAATTGACAGCGGTATCACTTCTCTCATATCGCCTGATGTTTGCCGCAAGTATGGTATTTTCCCATTATTTAAAATTTATCAAAACATTATATTAGCGATGGAAGACCCGCTGAACAGTTTTGCTATTGAAGAGGTTGAATACAGCACCGGGTTGCGGGTTGAACCGGTCATTGTTACGCATTCGCAGATCCAATGGGCATTCCAAAAATATTACGGCACATCAAGCAAGCTTGAGGCGATGTTGAAGACCATGGATTTTTCATTTATTGACACGATTAAGAAGACGGTTGAAGAGAACGGCGCAATAACTGTCAGGACAGAGATACCTGAATTCATTGAGGGCACGGTCTCTAAAATCGTAAATATGCTGATTGAACAAGCAGTGGAAGAAGGTGCTAGCGATATTCATATAGAACCGTGGGAGGACGAGTTAAAAGTAAGATACCGGATTGACGGTATATTGCATCGGGTAGCTGGTTTTCCGTGTAAACTGCAGGCAGCTATATGCTCAAGCATAAAACTTTTAGCCCAGCTTGATATAGCAGAGAAACGACTGCCTCAAGAGGGTAGTTTCCAGGTAAAAATCAACGATATATTAATCGATTTAAGAGTAGCATCTTATCCCACATTAAACGGTGAGAAGATCGTGGTCAGAATATTGAACAAAGAATCAGTACGCCTGGAACTGGAACAGCTCGGTTTGTCCGGTACCACTCTTGATTTAATAAAATCAGTTATACAAAAACCATACGGTATTATACTGGTTACTGGTCCCACTGGCTGTGGTAAAACCACAACGCTTTATGCGATATTGCAAAGATTAAATACAACTGAAGAGAATATTATCACTATTGAGGACCCGATTGAATATCGTATACCGGGGATAAACCAGTCGCAGATAAATATAAAATCCGGTTTAACATTCAGTCGTGGTCTGCGTTCCATACTACGCCAGGACCCTGATATTATTCTTGTGGGCGAGATCCGAGATCTTGAAACTGCTGAAATAGCGATTGAAGCATCATTGACCGGGCATCTGGTCTTTGCTACTCTGCACACTAATGATGCGCCAGGTGCGATTACGCGGCTGATCGATCTCGGCGTAGAACCGTTTCTCATTGCCTCTGCTATTGAAGGGGTGATAGCACAGCGATTGGTAAGAGTGATATGTAATGAATGTAAATGCGAATATATACCAGGAGAGTATGAGATTCAGAATATCAGGGTTCTCAGTTCATTGGAAACCAAAAAGTTTTATAAGGGTATTGGGTGTCGCGCATGCCACGATACCGGGTATCAAAAGAGAACCGGCATCTTTTCGCTTATGCTACCTAATGAAGAATTAAGAATGCTGATAACGAAAAAAGCATCCACTCTCGAGCTCCGCAAATGTGCGAAAAAAATCGGGATGGAAACGCTTTTTGAAGCAGGATTACAAAAAGCATTGAACGGCATAACTACACTGAATGAATTACTCAGAATATGTAAAATTGAGGATGAGTTGACATAGATTGAAAGATTCAAAGGAAAGGCACAGAGGCACAAAGTATGAAAAGAGTCGTGAGTCACAAGTCGCAAGTCGTGAGTCAAAACAGGACTCAAGACTCAAGACTTTTCAGCAGGCTTTGGGCTTTTGGCTCCAGCCGGCTGTAGTCCGTAGCCTGTAGCCTGTCCTGATACTTCTTACTTCTTACTTTTTCAGAGGAGAAGGCATGGCGCAGTATAAATACAAAGCCCGAGATAATGAAGGCAAAGCATTGTGGGGAACCATAACCGCAGACACTGTTGATGATGTTTCTGCTATATTGTATGATAAAGGTTTGACTGTTATTGATATAACAGATGTGACTCGCAAACAGGAGTATATCCAGAAACTCCAGTTTACTATTCTGCCAATCAGTCTCAGAGAATTTGTTATGTTTTTTCAGCAGTTTCATATCCTGATCAAAGGCGGCCTGCCATTATATGAGAGTCTGAATACGATATATAATCAGATGACAAATCGCAGGTTTAAAACAATATTAAAATCGATTATCAACGAAATTGAAGGTGGGAGTTCTTTGTCTTCGGCGTTTGCCAGATATCCCTCAGTTTTTTCCCAGTTTATTATTAGTATGATTTATATCGGTGAGAACGCTGGTGCACTGGATGACGCGCTGCTTCGAATAAAAAAATTCGTTGAGGATGAAATGGAAGTAAAAGCTCGGATCAAAAACGCACTGGTCTATCCGCTGACGGTTTTATCTTTTGGTTTTGTGCTAACTATCTTTATTCTGGTATATCTGATCCCGAAGTTTGTTGCTATTTTCAAAGAGGCACAGATAAAATTACCGTTGCCGACTGTGGTACTTATGGCTGTAAGTAATTTTTTTATACAGCATTATGCGTTTATACTGCTTGCGTTGATCCTGATAATTATCTTGTTTCTTCTTGTTAAAAAGACTCCACCTGGCCGCGCTATTTTTTTTTATATAAAGATACATTTCCCATATGCTGGAGAATTGATAAAAAAAACTATTGTGTATAAGTTTTTACGAACGCTGGGTACCCTGCTTTCAAGCGGTATGGCTATGCATGAGGCTCTGCATATATGCAAAGTTTCCGCTGGTAACAAAAGCGTTGAACAGGCGTTTGACGATATTATTATCCGTGTTAAAGAAGGTGAACCTCTGGGTAAAAGTATGAAGCACTGCATTTTTTTTCCGGACCTTGTTATTCAGATGATAACATCAGGTGAGGAATCCGGGGCATTAGATAAAACACTGCTTGATTTAGCAGAATATTATGAAGCCCAGGTATGGAACTCGATCAAGGAAATAACCCGGATTATTGAGCCGGTCTTGCTTATATTTATAGCCTGTGTCGTTGTTTTTATCGCAGCCTCTCTGCTTCTACCGCTATTTAATCTGGCTCGAGCTATGAGGCTGTCAATTAAATAATTATTAGGCTTCAGGCTTCGGGTTCCAGGCTCCAGCTGGCTGTAGTCCGTAGCCTGTAGCCTGTAGCTCGTCCTGATACCTCTCACTTCTTCCGTTATCTTGCTTCTTGCTTCTACTTGATATTATTAGAGTTAGAATGTTTTTCGAAGGAAAAAATAATATATGCGGGAACGGATACGATTAATTTTATTAACATTGATGCTTGGAACAATTATTATTTTAAAATTGTTCGGCCTTATATCCACGGTTATCATTCCCACGCTTGCCATGGCAAGCATATTATATTTCATCATTTTATTTTACTCTATGCTTGGCCGCGAAAAGAGGTTATTTGATCTTCTTGATATATTGCTCCTTATGCTGATAATAGTATTGATTACTATTACGCTGCATTATCTTGGCGGGTATGAATCAGTTTTTGTTTATTTTTATATCATACCGATTTTGTACGCAAGCATAGCATTTACCATGGCAATAAGCCTTGCTATGACCACCATGGTCGCGGTAAATTATCTGTTAATGATCTTAATGGAGTATTATGAGATATTGCCCCATATCCCGACGTTCAGATATTCATCACACTATCACTTCACATGGATACCGATCATCTCAAATGTGTTTCTCTTTTATCTAACCTCGTTGTATTGCAGTTTGATGTCGAACATAATAAAATCACAGGAAAATATAATAAGCGATACTAATAAAAAACTGATACAGTCTGCAAAAATGGCAGCTATCGGACAGATGGCAAGCAACATCGCTCATCAGATGAATAATCCGCTTGTCGGCGTATTGAATATATCCCAACTCCTATTAAAGAAAATAACCCCAAAGCATGAGCATTATACCCTGATACATTCGATTGTTCAGGCTGCACAGGAATGCAAATCTATTATTGATAGTCTGCTGAAATTTTCAAGACCACCAAGCTATAAGTTTAAAACCGTGTATATCAATGATGTGCTGGTAGAGATTATGAACATTGTTAAACTCCAGAGTGAAGCAAAAAATACCAGGGTTGAGCTGGGATTGGCTCCGCGGATGCGCGGGATCAGGGCTGATGCTGAACAGCTCAAACACGCACTGGTTAATATTATTGTGAATGCTATCCAGGCAGTCCCTGATAGAAATGGTCTGATACAAATCACTACCATCGCGTTGCCATATAAGGTTACTGTCTCGATCACGGATAATGGACATGGGATACCGAAAAATGACCTGGAACATATTTTTGAGCCGTATTTTACAACCAAATCAGGGTCTCAGGGCATAGGACTGGGATTAAGCATCGCTTATAATATAATTCAGGAACATAAAGGGAGCATCAAAGTACAGAGCGATGTGACTAATTTTGAGAAAACAGGTCACAGCGGCACCCGAATTACTATTGAATTGCCATACGCCTGAGATAATATCATAGAGGCAAGAAGCAAGAGGCAAGATAAAGTCAAGGTGGTTAACTATGAATGAAAAAAGTATTGAAAAAATAGTAGTTATTGACGATGAAAAACATACGCATACCTTTTTTCAGGAACTGCTCGGTTCATACTATACCATTATATCAGCCTATGACTCACATCAAGCTAGTGAGATTTTAAAAACAGAACATATTGCTCTTGCTATCCTTGACATCAAACTCCCTGAGATAAACGGTATAGAATATCTTAAATGGATAAGGACGAACTATCCTGAAATTTTGGTGATTATGATAACCGGGTATGGAACGCCTGAAGTGGCGATCGAATCAATCAAAGCCGGGGCTCATGATTTTCTGACCAAACCATTTGAGGATATTGAGCGGGTCCGTCTGATTGTTGATAATGCGTTCAAACAGGTGCAAATGCATAAGGAATTAAAAAGATTAAAAGGGAGTTTGATGCCGCTTTTTATTGGAGAATCAGAGCCTGTAAAAAAAATTCTCAAATTAATTGAGAAAATTGCAGGCACTGATTCTACAATACTGCTTACTGGCGAGAGCGGGACCGGTAAAGAATTGATTGCGCGTTTAATCTATGAAATGAGTAATAGAAAAAATAATGCGTTCCATGCAATCAATTGCAGTGCTCTGCCTGAAACCCTGTTAGAAAGTGAGCTGTTCGGTTATGAGAAAGGCTCGTTTACCGGCGCATATAAAACAAAAAAAGGATTGTTTGAGCTCGCTGATAAAGGAACACTTTTTCTTGATGAGATCGCTAATACCTCGCTCAATTTTCAGGCTAAACTCCTCCGGGTGATACAAGAAAGAGTATTTATTCGGGTTGGCGGCGATAAGGAGATCAATACTGATATCCGCTTGATTACAGCAACAAATAAAGATCTACAGCAATGCATTAAACAAGGTACATTCCGTGATGATCTGTATTTCAGACTGAATGTTATGGAAATCAAACTCCCAGCCTTGCGAGAGCGAAAACAAGACTTAGTCTTATTGACCAAATTTTTTATCGATAAATATTCGGTTAAACTGAATAAGAAAATAGAACATATTGAAGAAAAAGTAATAGATATGTTCAAAAAGTATGATTGGCCAGGTAATGTCAGAGAATTGGAAAATGTGATTGAACGGATGTGTATATTAAGTGAAGGCCCTATACTTAATGAACAACTATTGCCTGAATCATTCATTATGGGAATACAAACCAGTCAATCGCCAATTGATTTAGCCTTGGGCCCGGGCTCTGCACAAATAGAGGATTTTAATACTGCAAAAAAGAATTTTGAGAAAAATTATCTTATACAAATATTGAAAAAAACTAAAGGGAATATCTCAAAAGCATCATTATTTTCAGCTATCCAAAGACAGAACCTTTACGAAAAACTAAAAAAATATGGATTGAACATAAAGGATTATAGATAACTGTCATAATATTGCTACACTAACTTAGGACAATAACACTATATTATGACATACTATTCTTGTATTGTGTAATGTGATATAGAAGAAATATATTTGATAATAAAGAAATTAGATTATTTTATAGATATTACAATAATTGGTTTTTGTTTTGCTAAATTAATTATTGACAGATTCGTGTTATGTATATAACATCTAATCATTCAAGATAATTGAGCAGTCTGGCGAGATTCTCTCCGAGTTGCTCATTGATTATCTTGTTTACTTTATAAAAATTTATAGCACTAAAGACTTTTCGAAGGAGTACCCATGAGCGCGGTTTGCGCTCTACACAAAGTATGAAAAACTAAAGATGATATGAAAAGAGTCGAGAGTCGTGAGTCAAAACAGGACTCGAGACTCAAGACTCAAGACTTTTCAGCAGGCTTCGGGCTCCAGCCGGCTGTAGTCCGTAGCCCGTGGCCCGAATTATTAGAGTTACAGCGTTTTTCAGAGGAGGGAAAGAAATGGGATTATTAAAAAATGAGAAAGGATTTACCTTGATCGAATTAATTATTGTTATGGCAGTTATTACCATACTGCTTGCGATCATTATTCCGACCATACGTGGGATGCAGAAAGAAGGTTGGTATACTAAGGCTGAAAAAGAAGCAGAAACACTGAAAGTTTGTGTTGAAGCGTATTATCGTCATAACAACAACTATCCGACAAATCTTGATGATATTTTAGATACAGAGCCGAGGATTATCCAGGAGATGATTTATGACCCTATCGCTGTAAATATGGCATTTACTGATACAACATTCAGGTATGTACTCGGAACTGACACAGATTTTGGCTACTGGTATATTATTTCTTCACGTGGCTATGATGGGATCGCTCAGTGCACCTGGAACGCAACTGCAAACAAGGTTAGTCGTGCTGGTGGAGATGATATTATCCAGAGTAATGCTTTGATTCAATAAGTTTTATAAACTTCTAAAAACCGAATATCTTGCTTCTAACTCATATTCCCAGAGTTTTTCTTAACTTTTAACTTTTTTTTTCAGTGTAGTATTATGAATAAAGGATATACCTTAATTGAGCTTGTCACTACACTGGCAGTTATAGCGATATTACTGACTATCACTCTGCCTTCATTCAGGGGTATGCGTATGGAGGGTTGGTATATCGAAGCTGAGGCAGAACTAGAGAGTTTAAAAACAGCGGTGGAGTCTTATTATCGATATAACGGTCAATATCCTACTGATATAAAAGGTTCTTTGATTAATACAAGACCAAGGGTTATCAATTATGTGCTGGATGACCCATTTGAAACCGATACAACTGATACGCCAACTTATGGATATGAAACCAGTAATGATGCTACTTTTGGTGATTATTTTATTATTTATTCCTGGGGACCTAATAAAGTAAGAAATAATACCTGGTCAGCAGACCAGGATAAGGTAGTTTCTATCAACGATGATATTGTTGTAAGCAATGCTGATGTTGATTAATTATGAAAAACAAAAATGGTTTTACTTTAGTCGAGGTAATGCTTTCAATTATCTTCATTGCAGCAGCTTGCATACCTATCTATTACGCTTTGAATACTGGTTTTAAAGCTAATGATAATATTAAAATAGTTATGAAAGCAGATCTGCTGCTGACAGATATGATGGAAGAAATCCAGGGGAAAGATTTTGAAGACAGGGACACGTACCCCGGATCATTCGAAACTGAAGAAACCAGCCGAGTCAATTACGATGATGTTGATGATTATAACAATTACGGACCGTACAGCCCACCCACAGACAGAAATGGAAACGCTATGTCTGAATATGCTGGATTCTCAAGAAAGGTAGAGGTAAATAATATAAAAGACTACCCACGTTCTGATTACGCATTTGAGACACCGGGGTCTACCGGCTCTAAACTGGTTACCATTAGAGTTATCTTTGAATCAGACAGCTCGACATTTACACGTTCAAAAATATTTACCAGGGAATAACCATAGAGCGACATTCTGCGAATGTAGAATTGGAAATTGTAAATTGCAAAATCTGCTTCGCAGACTTCGTGAATACAAGATGTTACAGCATAGCCAGAAAGGATTATCTTTAACTGAACTCTTGATAAGCATATTAGTGACTGCTATAATATTTAGCGCATTAATCTTTATATATGAGATCATTTACCGAAATTATGAACATGGACTGAGATTGATTAAATTGTACGAAGATGTCAATAACAGTAATTATCTTGCGCACTATATAAGAGCTGCTGATCCTATTGAAACGCTTGATTCAGGATATATACATCTTTCATATAATAATGATACTGTCTATCTTTATCTCTACAATGAAAATGATACATACCCGAACCCGCTTTATAATCAGGCTACATATAAGTTAAAAGTCCTTGAGCAGGACACTTTTATCTATGGAGAAGGGAAAATAATATCGTCAAATCTAAGGCCACCGCCTCTCTCATATTTTTCATATGCAGATGCAAAGAGCGATGTGAACATCAGATTAACCTTTAATAATAATGATGATACCATAGTTATAAGGAAAACACTCAATGTTCGAAATTATTAAATCCGACGAAAATGGTGTTGCTCTCCTTGCAGCAGTGGTGATTATATTTCTGCTTGTCACTCTTGTTGCGGTATTTCTTGTATTGGTGAATACAAAGACCACGGATTATTATAATCAGCTTGAATATGAGAAAGCGATCAGTATAGCTGAGAGTGGCATCGCTGACGCACTCTGGTATTTAAACAATGTCAGTGACACATATACGCCTCCACCTGGCAACAGCGTTTTTTTTGATTCAGGTTATTATGAAATAACCATTACCCATGACATCGGTGACTCCAAACAGATTATCTGCTATGCCTATATCCCTGATACAGATAACTATCGTATCAAAAAGGGAATAAAAATATACGGCGATCTATTAAATAATAATGCATCACCTATCTATGACTATGCCCTATTTTCAGATACAACCATAACAGTAGACTGGTCAGCAGCCAGAGTCTTTATTTATAATGGAAGTTTGCATTCAAATCACAAGGTTATATTTTCTAATGGTGATACCAAGGCCGTTGCTTTGAGAGTAAGTAGTGTTGATACCGTTAGCGTTATCAACTGGACCGGTTTACCCTATGATTCTGTGGCTGCCTATGTTAATTATGTCGATACGCCGATTATGGATGATACAGCTCTACAATATTATGAAGATTCTGCAGTTATAAAATATTATGGTGACAGTACGATTACCGGTGTTTTAACTCAGGACGGTATATATTTTATCGGTGGTAATGTGAACATCAACTGTACGATTGCAGCTCAGTGCGTGATCGTTTCAACCAGCACTATTACCGTAACAGGCAATATTCGTTACCAGAAACCGTCAAGGGATTCACTTGGGCTTGTTTCATTTAATGATGTTATCTATAACACTGATACAGATGTTTTTATTGATGCAGCGATATATGCTGATAGTTCGTTTATTATCAATGTGCAGGATACTGTAACTATTTTCGGGAATCTCGCAGTTAAAGACGTGATTTTGCTACAGCCAGGGGCTGTTCTTAAAATCTATTATGACAGGAAACTCTTTTCATTCAGCCGTAATCCTGCGGCATATCCTGAACCTGACGTGTTTAAGATTACCTGGGTCGAAATTTTCTAATAATATTATCAAAATTAGCCGAAAACTTTAATAATATGTTTAGTTTTTTTAAAAAAGAACCCCCGACAATCTACGGTATTGATCTTAGTCAGCACTCCATAAAACTCTTTAGTGTTAAAAAAGATAATTCAGTTATACAGGATACAGAGTATTTTGAAGAACCAGTCTTTGAAACTGGCAAAACTAATATCAACGATAAGAAAAGGAAAGAGGTATCAAATGCATTAGAGACTATGATAAACCGTAATAACATAAAGGTCAGGGAGGTCAGGGTCATTATTCCTTCGCAAAGCATATGTTTGAGAAGATTGAATATGGTAGCTATGCCTTCACGTGATCTGATAAAAGCCCTATTCTTTGAGATTAAACGCCAGCATATCCCATTTGCAGACAGCGAGACAGTCATAGATTATATTATTCTTGACGAGTATGATGATCGTGCAACTAAGCGTTTTGATATTTGTATGGCTGCAGCGCCAGGCCAGCTGGTTCGTGATATAAAAGATATAGTTCATACCACTGATATAAGGCTCGAAAGACTTGAGATAAGCCCCATTATTTACCTTAGATTAATGAAACATATTTCTCCTATTTTAGATGATAAGACATTTTTAGTCGTTGATATGGGTAGAAGCAAAACAGAGATCAATATATTTGACGACTGGGCTCCGGTTATCCACCGCACCATCCAGATAGGCGGCGCAACCATAACAAGAAACATTATGGATGAAACCGGGACTGATTTTGCATCAGCAGAAATCTTGAAACAAAAGATAGCATTAGGGATGTTTGATCAAACTAATACATCACCTGATCCGTCATTAAAAAAAACATTGGATATCATTGTAGTACCGGTTATGCAGCTTATTATCAGCGACATTAAGCGTTCAATTCAGATGGTTATGCCGAGATTAAAGCATAAAGAGGTAGCAAAGATATTTTTGACTGGCGGAACTTCATTATTCCCAGGCATTGATATCTATTTTGCTAAAGAGTTAAACTCTCAGGTTGAACTCCTTGGCCGTCTGCTATCAGGGTTTCCGAACACTGAACCGTTCTACCATCTTCTACTCGGATTGATGCTGGTAGACGATGAAAAATATTTTATCAATCTATCAGGGAACCAGATGCAGGAACTGCGTAAGATTGAGAGACGAAAAACAGCAATTGATCGCAGAACCGTTGTACGTGATAAAAGCAGTGATAGAAGAAAAAGGCTGTTCAAACCCGCCGGCACTGTCATTACCAGAGATGCCAAAAAATTGTTTTCTTTTTTTGAAGCGCCGCTTAAAAAATATATCAGTATCGCAATAACAATTGTTTTTTTGCTATTAGCCAGCTTATTCGGATACTATAAATATGAACTTTTAAAATACAAAAAGAAATATGATTCTCTGGCAGTGGATTTGGCTGCGATTAATGTTAATTATAACACCAGCAATGAATTGATTAAAAAAAATGATGATCTAAAAAAAGTCATAGATGTTATGCATAATGTCGAACTCTTCTATGAAAGGATTGACATGTTTTTTGGGGCAATCACTGATGCGTTTTCGAAATCACGGAACAGCCACATACCTCAGCCCAAAATAGCACTGCATGCAATGACGCTCACATCCCAAGCATCAGGGAAAGGATATGTAATTAAACTTGCAGGACGTTCCTCCTCAACAGATGCTATTAAATCATTTATAAGTGAGCTGGAAACGAAAACCAGTTTTAGCCAGGTACAATTGATCAACGTAACCCAACAAACGGTCTTTGAAAATAATCTGTACGAATTTAATATCAGTATCATAACTGAAGGGGATTATGGTGTTTCTAAATAAAAACAAGACAGTTCAGATAGCAGGAATTTTTATAAGTATATTGATTGTTCTAATCATTTTTAATATGTATATCCGTACGCCATTAATAAAGGAAATAAAAAAAATCATTAAAGATATAGACCAGCTAAACCAGGAGATAGCAATAAAACAGCCCAAAGCCCAGAAACAGCCAGAATTAGAAAATGAATTCAAAGCTTTGCATTCCATTCTTTCTGATTCTCTGCATTATTATATTTATGAAAATAAGTTATCATCAGCTGTCGCCAGTATAGTTGATGAACAATTAATCGGAAAAGATATAACAATTGTTGATTATAAACCGCAGAATATCGAGGAATACAACAGTCTTTTTAAGCGTCAGGCATTTAATCTTAAAATAATCGCTAACTACCAGGCACTACTGCACTACATAACACTACTTTTGAACAACTATAATGCTATCTCATTTAAAACAATAGAGATCTCTCCTTGTGATGAGACAGGAAATTTACTGCATATCGCCATTGATGGTTATGTATATGCTATAAAAGAGAGTGAACTAAAAAATGTAATAGAAATAACTGGTACTTATCCTCCTTTGCGCCCCTGCGTTCAAATCGCTTATCCTGACACAGGTATCCCCAATATTTTCTTTAATTTGTTCATCAAAAGTTCCGATACCACTGATAGCGATAGTCTTAGGGAAAGGAAGTTAAAAGAATATCAGAGGTATGTTGAGAAAATTTCTTCTTTAAAAATTCAAGGGATATGGATCGGCAAAGAGAAAAAAGTTATTATCGATAACAACATATATTCTGAGGGCGATTATTTTAACACCTTAAGGATATCTGAGATAACCAGTAAACAGGTGATATTTGAGTACAATGGCACAAGAATAATTAAAATGTTATCTGAACTACCATGATGATAAAGAAAAACTACCGCGTTTTTTTGCTTACAGTATGTTGTTATTTTATTCCTGGTTTCTTGGTACAGAGTGAAACTTTGCCAGCAGATGCTCATACCGTAATCAATTCAATTGAATACCGGCAGATTAAAACTATGGCTCAGGTTACAATCATAGCTGACACAGGAATGACCAGGGCGGGATATAACTGGTATAAAGTTGAGACTGAACATGGATATAAGCTGCATATTGATATTTTTAATGCAAGTATTAATGAAAAGACATTACAGGATATTATAGAACCTGATGATTACTGGCTACGAGAGATACGATGCAGTAAAAAAGATGAAGGGGTTGTAAGAGTTGCTATGGATGTTATAAAACCGCTTGATTTCCGAATTTTTAAAGAATCAAAAAAATTATATATCACCTTCATCCCTCTGCTATCCCCGGAAGAAGAAGAGATGGATGAGCAAAAAAAAGATGTAGCCATACCAGAAGAGGATACGATAACGATTCGACTTGAGAATGCAGATATAAGAAAAGTGCTTAAATTATTTGCAGAGGTAGCAGGTTTTGACATTATCTTAAAAGATGATGTATCTGGAGAGATAACAGCTCATTTTACCAATGTGCCTGTCTCTGAAGCAATGGAATACATTTTAGATTCCAAGGACCTGGTTTGTGAAAAAAAAGGAAATATTATTAAGATCAGGAAAGGGCTCTCCTCAGAACTGAAACAAAAATTAAAAATTGATACCATAAGTAGATCATATAAACTAAAATATGCAAAAGCAGCTATGCTCAACACTATATTAACCAACTTTTTAACAGAATACGGTAGTACCATCGTTGATGATCGTACTAACACTCTCATAGTAAAAGAAGTCCCTGAAAATATCGATAAAATAGATGCGGTGATCCTGCAGCTTGACAGCAAGACACCACAGGTGATGATAGAAGCCAAGATACTTGATGTCACACTCACAGATGACAACGACATGGGCGTAGACTGGAACCAGATACTTCCAGCTGCCTCTAAACACCTGACACTCAATGTTAATTTTGGGTTCGGAACATTTTCATCACAGGGGTTGAATGCTGGACTTATTGACGAACATATTGATGTACTGGTTACTGCGCTGCAATCCAGCCGCAAAGTAGAGATCCTTTCAAGCCCAAAGCTCGTTACACTTGATAACCAACAAGCAACTCTTGAAGTCGGCGATGAGGTGCCGATACGCACTGCTGAGACAGTTGTTACCGGCCAGGCAACAACCCAGACCACCTCGTATAATTATAGAAATGTATTATTAAAACTGGATGTTACACCTCAAATTCAGGAAAACCTGGTATTTCTTGATATACAACCAGAAGTAAACTTTGTTAACGGCTATTCGGCAGATGAGATGCCAATCATAGGTACACGTAGAACTAAAACACAGGTACTGGTAAAAGACGGACAAACACTTGTTATGGGCGGATTGATTAGAACTAATAATATAAAGCATATCATGAAGGTGCCGTTTCTAAGTAATGTTCCGCTTCTTGGAAAATTATTCCAGAAAACAACAGTTAGTAAATCAAAGACCGAGCTTATCATATTAATAACGGTTCATATTTTAAACAATAGCACCATTAAAACCATAGCAGATAAATATAAACCGTATGAGAATATTATGAATGAAAACAAGGAGTTACTACAATGAAATTAACTGAACTCGTAAAAAACAACAATAAGGTATCAACATTCTTTCAGTACATCCTGGTCATTTTCGTCTGTGTCAGTATCATTCTGCTTGTGGATTCATATATACCAGAAATCATCAGACCGATTGAAGAATTCGGGATGAATCTGTCCCACACCATAAAAACAGGAAACGATGATTATTATCGACTGAAAGATTATGAAACTAATCTTAATACTATACAAAATAATTATCAGTCTATGGTAGAAAAAAATAATGAGCTTGATAAAGTACTGGAAGATTTAAGAAACGAGACGATTAAAAACGATAATGAGATTGAGACACGATTGGTACAAAAGATTGATACGAAATTTGAAGAGATTAAATCAGCATGGGAAAACGCTATAAACCGCAAAATAAATGCAGCAAATGCCAGAGTCTATAGTAGAGTGAAAAAAGAGTTTTCTTTAGGACTTGAAAATATCAAATTAGAATTTGCTACACGAGTGAATCAATCAGAAGCAGAACTCAAAAAATATATGTCTGCTGTCTCAAGCACCATACAGGATAATTCTATAGCTGATGATAGTATAAATAAAATCACAAAAATCCTGCTTGAAATATTTGACAATGACTCGAATGAACCCATGGTAAATCGATACCTGACCAATGAGCTTATAAATAGAATCAAATCAAATAAGAAGTTGCAAATGGTAAATAAGGACTATCAGGTCAGACTGGGTGGGAACGTCAGACGGTTTGATTTTTTTGACAACACTGTACGGATACAAGTGGACTACTGGCTAAAATCATATATTCCAAACAAACCAGCTCTCTCAGACACGATCGATATATTATGCAATTTTGATCAGAGAACCATACAATACTCGGACCAGAACACACAACAAAAGATAAAAAAATATGTAGCTCAGGAAGTAGCAGATATCATTGCTGAACGCATATTTTCAGACTGACCCAGGATGAGAGTAAGAAACATCTTTTTCACACGTTCTGAGGGAATACCAAGAGACCTACTAAAAAAAATTTTGACATAAAGTCTAAAAATAGATAAATAACCAAAAAAATTAGGAGTTAGAAGCTCCGAACCCTTTTGCGCTCTACACTATTGGGTTATTGGGTTATTGGGTTTTTGCGCTCTAAACAAAGGATGAAAAACTAAAGATGATATAAAAAGAGTCGTGAGTCACAAGTCGCAAGTCGTGAGTCAAAACAGGACTCAAGACTC
>JBFMHD010000043.1:0-16290 GCA_040752395.1 Candidatus Hydrogenedentota bacterium | reverse complement strand
GCCTTCCCTCTTTCTTGAAACCAAGGGTTTTCATTAACTCATTGTAATATTCATCTTCTGGAAGGGCTATATCTATATCCATAGTATTGTATCCGCCGTAAGTATAGAATTCGAGGGCACAGCCGCCGATTAAAATAGGTTTTAACCCTTTAGTACAAAGACCTTTTGTTATGATTCCGAGTACAAAAAGCATTCTTTCAAATCGTTCAGAGATTCTTTTTGCTTTTTCCATAAGAGATATCAATTCGTTCATATTAAATTTTTATAGCAGAGATAATGTAAAGTCAAGAGTGAAATATAAATATAATACTTGAAAAATATTCTTGAAATATTTAAGATAAAATATATTATTATAACTACGAGGAGATGATATATAGAGGCAAGATAACGAAAGAAGCAAGAGGCAAGACTCAAGACTTTTCAGCAGGCTCCGGACTTCGGGCTCCAGCCGGCTGTAGTCCGTAGCCCGTAGCCTGTAGCCCGAATTATTAGAGTTACAACGTTTTTCAGAGGAGGATTTATGACAAGAGATGATATTGCAAGAATGCTTGGTGAAGCGCTGGGGATACATTTGAAGGATGCTATATCAATAGTGGAAAGCATTACCGGTGAAATAGTTGATATTTTAAAAGGCGGTGGAGTGCTTCAGATCAGAGGGTTTGGAACTTTTAAAGCTTTTGATAAAAAGGCGAAACCTGGCCGTATCATCTCTACTGGTGAACGTGTGATGATACCATTGAGAAGAATGGCAAAATTTATTCCAGGCATAGTTTTAAAACAGGAATTAAAGAAGAAGTCAGACGCAGAACAAGTTACAAAATAACCACTTGGTTAGGTCGAAATTCAAAAGAATTTCGTCTATCTTGTTTCTTGCTTCTTGCTTCTATTTTCTGATACTTCTCACTTCCCACTTCTTACTTTCAAAGGCACAGAGGCAGATAGGAGACAGGAGACAGGAGGAGAAGGCACAAAGGATATTAGAGGATGGGGTATATTAGGGGGCGACGCTTAGGGGTTAGGGGTCGGGAGTCAAGAGTTGTGAGTCAGGATAAGACTGACGACTTAATGACCGGAGACTAGAGACTTTTCAGAGGAGTACTCATGAGCGCGGTTTGTGTTCTACACTATTGGGTTCTTGGGTTATTGGGTTATTGCGTTTTTGCGCTCTACACAAGGTATGAAAAACTAAAGATGATATGAAAAGAGTCGTGAGTCGTGAGTCAAAACAGGACTCGAGACTCGAGACTCAAGACTCAAGACTTTTCAGCAGGCTACGGGCTACAGCCGGCTGGAGCCCAAAGCCAGTAGCCCGAAGTCTGAATTTACAATCGAGTGAAGCGACAATAGATTGCGGGATTAGCTCAGGAGGTAGAGTACGAGCTTCCCAAGCTCGGAGTCGCGGGTTCAAATCCCGTATCCCGCTAAAATAGCGATAGTAGGATTTGAAGCAAGCGAACGCCAAGCGGATAGCGAGGAAGAGCGAACAAGGAAGTGAGCGGAAGTGAGCGAGGGGGTCGAGGAGAATTTGTAGGGAATGCAAATTCGAGGTGACCAAATCCCGTATCCCACTCTTATAAGTAAGAAGTAAGAAGTAAAAATTGAAAGATTAAAAGATAGGGAGGATTGAAAGATTATAAGATTAAAGAAACAGACCAAGAACGCTAATCTTTGAATTTTTGAATCTTTCAATCTTTGAATTAGTTAATGAAGATATTAATAACTGGCTGCGCTGGATTTATTGGTTCCCATATAGCCAAGAAAGCTATTAAAGAAGGCTATAGAGTTACAGGCATCGACTGTTTTTTAGACAATTATGATATAAGTTTTAAAAGATTAAACATTCAAGAGTTGTTGAGAAATAAAAGATTTATTTTTAAAGAAAAAAATGTAT
This sequence comes from Candidatus Hydrogenedentota bacterium, assembly GCA_040752395.1. Lineage (GTDB taxonomy): Bacteria > JBFMHD01 > JBFMHD01 > JBFMHD01 > JBFMHD01 > JBFMHD01. Next base: position 14,399 of record JBFMHD010000043.1, on the reverse strand, counting down.
TAAATTTAACAAATAAAGATTTGGCAGATATAGATTATATATTTCATTGTTCGGCCTTGCCGGGTGTTAGAACAAGCTGGGGTAAACATTTTAAAGATTACGTAGAAAATAATATATTAGCTACTCAACATATATTAGAATTGATGAAAGATAAAAAAAACATAATACGTTTGATTTTTACTTCTTCATCTTCTATATATGGCGAAACAAAAGAGCTACCTGTAAAAGAAACAAGTAATAAAGAACCTTTTTCACCTTATGGTGTGACCAAGTTCGCAGCTGAACGTCTTATACAGAGTTATATCAATAATTTTGGGGTTGATGTGGTTATATTGAGATTATTTTCAGTATATGGTCCGGGGCAGAGGCAGGATATGGCGTTTCATAAAATGATAAAAGCTTTATTAGAGGGCAAAGAATTTGTAATATTTGGTAAAGGTTCAAAGACACGCGATTTTACTTATATTGACGATGTGGTTAATGCAAATTTTTTATGTTTTAAAAGAGCAAAATCAGGTGATATTTTTAATATTGGTGGTGGGAATAGGATAAGCTTAATTAAAGTAATTCACATTTTAGAAAAGATATCACAAAGAAAAATTAGATTGAAATACGATATAAACTGCCCGGGTGATGTATCTCATACCTATGCAGATATCTCATTAGCTAAAGAGAGACTTGGATATAACCCTGCAGTAAGCATTGAACAAGGGTTAGAAGCTGAATACGAATGGTTAAAAGAAATACTTTTTAGATGAAAAATATATTTGTTATAATTTATTTGCTGTTGTGTGTTTTACAATCCACGACTTTTTGCCAGAATAGTGATGAAAAAATAATATTAAAAAAGGCTGATTATGTTATTTACAAAGAGGACGGAACAATTGATGCCCGGGGCAATGTGAATTTAGAGTATGATACGATGTATTTTATTGGTGACTCAGTTCTTTTTAACACCGTCACAAACCAGGTTACCGCTTCTGGTAATATAAATTTTTTTGATAAACACAGAAATTTTTATGGGGACTACTTAAATTACGACATCAAAACAGGTAAAGGCTATGTTAAGAATGTAGAGACCTACTTTTATCCATGGTTTGTTAATGCAAGGGATTTATACAAATGGAGCAGTGATTTATTTGAGGCACGGGAAGTGAGATTCACAACCTGTGATGAGAAACTTACCCACTATTTCTTTCAATCAGATAAGGTCTTTATAAAAAAAGATGATTATCTTAAAGCGTATAATGTATTATTAAAAATCTGGGGCATCCCTGTTTTATATCTACCTTATTACAAGAAAAAGTTCAAAGACCCAACAAGATGGGAATTTGAGCAGGGTAGAAACACAAGGGATGGTTATTATTTTTACGCCACTTACAACTATGATCTAAATCAGGATAACAAAGGGAAACTACATTTCGATTTTAGAAGCAAATCAGGTGAAGGCATCGGCATAGACCATCTTAATAGATATACTAAAAATAAATTTACTTCTGAAACTCTTGTATCAGGTTATTATGTAAGAGACCATTATCCCGACCCTGAAAACAGGTTTCAATTAAAACTTAATAATTCTTCAAGACTTGGCAAACATTATTTTTTTCAGACAGAGGTCTTTAAACTAAGCGACGTGAATTTTCAGGAAGACTACTGGTTCAATGATTTTAGAAATAATAGGTCTCCGAGAACCATTTTTCTTGTAGCACGCAGGACCGAACACTCAACACTCCAGGCTTTTTCTGAACTCCGATTGAATAAATTTCTTAATACAACTGAATACAAACCATCGGTATCATACAATAGAACACCTTATGAAATAAAAAATACCGGGGTGATACATCAGTGCGGACTCTCATATTCAAGAATAGGATTGTATAGCAGTTTGGGTGATACTGATTACCACAATGCTATTTTAGCAAACAGATTCTCAAGACCATTTAGAGTTTCATTTCTTAATTTTGAACCTTATTTTGATGAATCCGAGGACTGGTATGATAGAAGAGCTTCAGATGAAAACGATATAATTAAAAGAGAGTTCAATGCTGGTTTGAATGTAAGTACAAGATTAAAAAGATATTTTTATCCATCAAGTAGAAATATTTACAAGCATACGATACAACCAGTTCTCGGTTACAATCATCAAGAAATTCATAGTGTAAACTCGTATGAACTGGTAACCAGGCAATCCTTTCTTAATGAAAATAAGAGTTTGAATTTTTCTATTAATAATATCGTAGAAAAAAAAGATAGAAAGAATAAAATATTAACTATATTGAGAGCGGATTTCACTGCAAATTATACTTTGGAAAAACAGCAATATAGATGGTCTCCTTTATCTGCAAAAATAAATTTTGTTCCGGCTAAAGCATTTTTTCTAACAGGTGAGGTTCAATATGATTTTGATAGACATTATATACCTTTATCAAGACTGGAATTGAATACGATATATAAAGGGGCGAGCATTAGTTTAGCAAGTTTAGTAAGAGAAGACCAGGATATCGGTAATTTGTATTTAACATTATCTTTGCCAGTGATAAAGAAATGGCAGATAAATATGTATCATAATTATAATACCCATCAAAGGCATCCTGAATATTACGGGATCAGGATAGATAGAAATTTACATTGCTGGAATATGGTAATTAGTTTTGATGATAATGTTATTGACGGAGAGAAGCGATTTGGTATAGGATTTTACATTACTGAGTTCCCGAGATTTAAAATGTCGTTTTAAGATGTGGAGGATTATATGCGAATTTCAGTATTTGGCACAGGTTATGTTGGACTTGTAACCTCGGTCTGTTTCGCAGATTTAGGTAATAATGTTATTGGTTATGACATCGACAAAAAAAGAATAGAACTTTTAAAAAGCGGTAGATCGCCTATATACGAACCAGGGGTTGAAGAATTATTAGTTAAAAATATGAAAATGGGTCGTTTGATTTTTACCGCTGACCCAAAACAAACAGTAAAAAATTCCGAGATAATTTTCATCGCCGTGGGTACGCCACAAGCAAATGATGGCTCTGTTGATTTAAAATACGTAAAACAGGCCGCAACTACTATAGGTAAGAATATTGAGTCGTATAAGATAATAGTTAATAAAAGTACTGTCCCGGTTGGTATGGCTAATGTTGTTCGGGATATTATAAATAATAACTTAAAAGATAAAAATATAGAGTTTGATGTAGTATCAAACCCTGAGTTTTTAAGAGAAGGTTCTGCTGTATATGATTTTATGAATCCTGATAGAATTGTTATAGGCACTAACTCAGAGAGAGCTTCTTTATTAATTAAGAGTATTTACAGAACGATTAAAACACCGATTTTAGTGACAACCCCTGAATCTGCTGAATTAATCAAATATGCCTCGAATGCTATGCTTGCTACTCGGGTCTCTTTTATAAACGAGATAGCGAACCTATGCGAAAAAGTAGGTGGAGATATTGATGAGGTAAGCCGCGGCATAGGATTTGATAAAAGGATAGGCCCAACTTTTTTAAACGCAGGTATAGGTTATGGTGGAAGTTGCTTCCCTAAAGATACAAAGGCATTATCTGTTCTTGGTAAACAGAATAAATTATCTATGAAAATAATCGATAGTGTAATTGATGTAAATAATAATCAAAGGGTATTGTTTCTTAAAAAAATAAAGAATATTATAAAAAAGAATGAAATAAAAAAAGTTGGCGTACTGGGACTATCATTCAAACCCAATACTGACGATATACGGAACGCACCGTCTATTGATATCATCCGGGAACTTATAAAAATGAGATTAGATATAAAAATTTATGACCCTGCAAGTATGGATAAATTTAGAAAAATATTTCCAAGGGTACGGGTGCATGGTCGTGCCCCGCTACTTCACTACTGTAACGATGCTTATGATACAGCTTATAATGTTGAATTGCTTATAATACTTACTGACTGGAATGAATTTAAAGAACTTGATTTACAAAAAATAAAAAGTATTATGAAGAAAAAGATTATTGTAGATGGTCGAAACATATATCCGTTAAATTTAATGAAAGAACTTGGATTCCAGTACTATAGTATCGGCAGATAATCATAGCTGCAGACTGCAGGCTTCAGCGTTAGAGAAAGTTACTTTGTTGACATATAAAGGCACAAAGGCACAAAGGCAGATAGGAGACAGAAGACAGAAGGAGAAGGCACAAAGGATATTAGGGGATGGGTCATAGGGGATGGGGTATATTAGGGGGCAGCGCTTAGGGGTTAGGGGTCGGGAGTCGTGAGTCACAAGTCACAAGTCGTGAGTCAGGATAAGACTGACGACTTAATGACCGGAGACTAGAGACTTTTCAGAGGAGATGTAAGATGAAAGGGATTATTTTGGCTGGCGGTCTTGGTACACGCCTTTTTCCTTTAACTAAAATTACAAATAAACATCTGCTGCCTATCTATGATAAACCTATGATCTATTATCCTTTAATGACTCTGGTTAATGCCGGTATTAAAGATATTATGATTGTTACAGGCGGCAATAATGCAGGTGATTTTTTAAGATTACTCGGTAACGGGAGAGAGTTCGGCCTGCAGGATATAGCTTATACGTATCAAGAAGGCGAGGGTGGGATAGCTGATGCTTTAAGATTAACCGAGCATTTTGCTGGTAAGGATAAAATCGTTGTGATTCTTGGTGATAATGTTTTTGAAGATAGTATAGGTGATGCTGTTTTTGAGTTTGAAAAAAATATTAATGAAGGTGCAATGATATTTCTTAAAGAGGTTGATGACCCGGGAAGATTTGGCGTGCCTGAAATTAAAGGTAATAATATTCTTAAAATTATTGAAAAACCAAAAGCACCGCCATCTGGTTTTGCTGTTACAGGTGTTTATATGTATGATAGCAGGGTATATGATATAATTAAAACTTTAAAACCAAGCGGCAGAGGTGAACTTGAGATAACCGATGTTAATAATAAATACATTGAGTGGGGACAGCTTTATTACAGGGTTCTTAAAGGGTGGTGGACAGATGCAGGTACTTTTGAATCTTTATATAAAGCAAATACACTTATAAAAGAGGCAAGAACAGGAGATGATATAAAAAGAGTCGTGAGTCGCAAGTCGTGAGTCAAAACAGGACTCGAGACTCGCGACTCAAGACTCAAGACTTTTCAGCAGGCTCCGGGCTTCGGGTTCCAGACTACCGCCCGGGGTTGGCTGGAACCCGAAGCCTGTAGCCCGAAGAGAGGAGATGAGTTAATTATGATTGAAGGAGTTATTGTTAAACATTTAAAATTTATATGTGATGAACGAGGCAGACTCGCTGAACTATTGCGAAAAGATGATGAATTTTATAAAAAATTTGGACAGGTATATGTTACAACTGTCTATCCCGGTGTAGTTAAAGCCTGGCACTATCATAAAAAACAGACTGATAATATCATTGCAATAAAAGGAATGATTAAACTTGTGCTCTATGATCCAAGAAGAGATTCAAAAACAAAAGATGAAATAAATGAATTCTTTATAGGTGAATATAATTTAGTCAGAGTTATTATACCGCCTTTAGTTCTGCATGGTTTTAAATGTATAAGCTCAGAGGAAGCTTTTGTAATTAATGTTCCTGACTATTTATATAATTACAAAAGACCTGATGAGTATAGAATTGGACCATACGATGATAATATACCCTATGACTGGAGGAGAAAAGATGGGTAAAAAGGAGACAATTCTTGTTACTGGTGGAGCAGGGTTTATAGGGACAAATTTTATAAAGTATGTTTTTAAAAATTATAAAGATAAATATAGAATTATCAATCTTGATGCTTTAACATACGCAGGAAATAGAGAGAACCTCAAAGAATTTGAAGATACGAAGGACTACAGATTTGTTTACGGAAATATAGCTGACGAAAAGATTGTCGAAGAATGCATAAGGGATGCTGATTATGTGATAAATTTTGCAGCTGAAACCCATGTGGATAGGTCTATTATGGAGGCAGGTCATTTTATACAGACAGATGTTTATGGGGTATATGTACTCTTGAAAACCTGTCTGAAGTTCCCTGTTAAAAGATTTATTCATATATCTACAGATGAAGTTTACGGGGAAGCAGGTGATAAACAATGCAATGAAGATTCTCCGCTCCGACCCAAAAGCCCATACGCTGCAAGTAAAACAGGTGGCGATAGACTCGCATACTCTTTTTTTACTACCTATAAACTCCCTGTTGTTATTACAAGATGCGTCAATAATTTTGGACCCTATCAATACCCTGAAAAACAAATCCCACTTTTTATTACTAATTCTCTTGAAAAAAAGAAGATGCCGGTATATGGTAATGGCTTGAATAAAAGAGAATGGATATATGTAGATGACCATTGTGATGCTATAATGTTTTTGTTAGAGTATAAGAAAGATATTAGTGGCGAAGTCTTTAATATTGGAACCGGCATAGAAAGAACAATTTTAGAAAATGCTAATCTCATTGAAAAAATACTTAAAATAAAAGATAATATAGAGTTTGTTAAAGATAGACCGGGGCATGTTATCAGACATTCAGTGGATTGCACTAAATTAAAAAAACTTGGCTGGAGGGCTTCTGAAAACAGCTTTTTTAAAGATTTTGAAAATACTGTAAATTGGTATATAAAAAATACAAAATGGTGGACGAAGATCAAAAATAAGAGTAAAGATTATCTTGAATATTATAAAAAACAATATAAGGCAGTGCCTTAACCCATCCTGCCGTCCGGAAACTGCTATGCCATACAGCAAAGGCAAATTCTATTCGGAAAAAGCAAAAACCTTCTTTGCCAAAGAGACGGATGAGGCAGTGCCTTAACCCTTTCTACCATTTGATAACTGCTATGCCGTATAGAACCTGTGAAAAAATTGTAGTGAGCACCTTTAGGTGCGTCTTTAAGAAGAGGTATTTATATTATTTTTAACAAATTATTAAAACTGGGCTTTTGACCATTACTACATTTAATATATTTTTTCACACGTTCCAATGGTATACCAAGGATTAGCTTAAATGATTGTACCACTTGTGGATCTGATAGCAGATTCAAATGAGATATTGCAGGATATTGAAAAATCAGTATTAAAAGTTATACGTTCAGGCAAATATATCCTTTCAGAAGAAGTGAATCTATTTGAAAAAGAATTAGCTCAATGGAATAATACTAAATACTGTATTGGTGTATCTTCAGGTACTGATGCTTTATTACTCGCCTTACTCGCGCTTGACATAAAAGAGGGGGATGAAGTCATTACCACGCCGTTCACCTTTATAGCAACCGTAGAAGCGATACTCGTAACAGGGGCAAAGCCTGCTTTTGTTGATATCAACTCAACTGATTTAAATATAAACCCTGATTTAATAAAAGAAAAGATAACAGAAAAAACAAAGGCTATAATACCAGTGCATTTATATGGTTGCCCCTGTGATATGACCAGCATATTGAGTATAGCCAGAGAATATAATCTTTATATTATTGAAGATTTAGCTCAGGCCATAGGTGCAGAATGGTGTGATAAAAAGGTTGGAAATTTTGGGGATATTAATTGTGTAAGTTTTTTTCCTGCCAAGAATTTAGGATGTATGGGTGACGCAGGTGCTATGTTTACTGCTAATGAAAATTATCAAAAAAAGCTTGTTGCTCTAAGACAGCACGGCTCATTAAAAAAATATTATCACCAATACCTCGGTGTTAACGCAAGAATAGATGAGATACAGGCTGCTATATTAAGAGTTAAATTAAAAAAAATTGATGAGTGGAATAATAAAAGGAAGGAGATAGCAAAGATTTATAGAGAAAACTTGAAAGGATTACCTTTAAAATTTCAGGAACCAGATGATAAGGCAAAGTGTGTCTATAATCAATTTACTATTATCGTTGAAAAGCGGGATAAATTAATGGAATATCTGAATAAAAATAACATAGCCACTGCAATACATTATCCAATACCGCTACATTTGCAGCCAGTATTGAATGACCTGGGATATAAAATAGGAGATTTAGCGGTTTCCGAAGAATTAGCTAACAGGGTTTTGTCTTTACCGATATATCCTGCTATGGAACCTGATAGAATTGAGTATGTATGTGATTCGATAATTAAATTTTTTAGGAGTTGATTTATGAAACGAGCATTAATTACTGGTATAACAGGCCAGGACGGTTCTTATCTTGCTGAATTTTTACTTGAGAAAGAATACGAGGTCTGGGGTATGGTTCGAAGAACAAGCAGTCATAACTTCTGGAGAATAAAACATTTACTTGATAAAGTGCATCTAATCCAGGGTGATTTGCTTGATGAACTCTCATTGATTGAAGCAATTAAAGAATCAAAACCAGATGAGATATACAATCTTGCTTCTCAGTCCTTTGTCCCAACATCATGGAATCAACCTATGCTTACAGGTGAATTTACAGGTCTTGGTGTGACCAGGTTACTTGAGGCCATTAGAATGATTAAACCCGATGCAAAATTTTATCAGGCTTCTTCAAGTGAGATGTTTGGTTTGGTAAAGGAGATACCACAAAACGAAAATACTCCATTTTATCCGAGAAGCCCATACGGCGTTGCTAAAGTTTATGGACATTTCATAACAGTTAACTACCGTGAATCCTACAATATATTCGCTGTCTCTGGTATATTATTTAATCATGAATCCCCACGTCGTGGCATTGAATTTGTAACAAGAAAAATCTCTCAAAGCATAGCCAGAATAAAGCTCGGCCTGGATAATAAACTTGAACTTGGAAACATCGATGCTGAGAGAGATTGGGGTTATGCTGGTGATTATGTCAAAGCTATGTGGATGATGCTGCAAAATAATAAACCTGAAGATTTTGTTATAGCTACAGGGGTCTCTCATAAAGTTAAAGATTTTGCCCGACTTGCTTTTGAGGTGGTCGGCCTTAACTGGAAGGATTATGTTGTTATTAATCCGGAATTATTAAGACCCGCTGAGGTAGAACATCTACTCGGTGATTCTACTAAAGCACAGAGAGTTCTTGGCTGGAAACCTGAAGTGAGTTTTGAAAAAATAGTAGAAATGATGGTCTTAAATGATTTAAAACTTCTTGAGAATAATAATAAATGAGGTTACTTGTTACCGGGATATCTGGTTTTGTAGGAAAAAATATTGTAGAAAATTTTTCAGGTACTGCCCTGACTCAGCCCGAATGGCGCAGCATAGAATTATTTGGGACTGATATCTTACCATTGAAAAACATGAAAACAAAAGCAGGTAATTTTATAAAATGTGATCTTTGTGTTTATAAACAAATACACCAGATTATTAATAAAATTAAGCCTGATTTGATGCTGCATCTCGCTTCCTATTCTAATCCAGCTTTATCAAAAATTAATGTGTATGATACTATAAGGAATAATATCATCTCTTCTTTGAATCTGCTTGAAGCAGTAAAAGAAAGTGATTTAAATACTAAAATTCTTCTTATAGGTTCATTTGACCAGTATCTTAAATATAATGAAGGTATAAAAATTGTAGAAACTCATTCAACAAACCCCTTAAGCCCCTATGCGATAAGTAAACAAACTCAGGAATATCTTGGTAAATTTTATTTTAATGAATATGGTTTAAAAGTATATTTAACAAGGTCTTTTAATCATTTCGGTCCACATCAAAAACAAGAATTTGTTATTGGTTTTATCTGTAGACAATTTGCAGAAATATTACTAAATTTTCGTAAAGAAAGGATTATTTATCTTGGCAACCCTGACCTTATCAGAGAATTTTTATATGTAACAGATGCTATAAAAGCATATTTTTATATTTTAAAATATGCTAAACCAAATGAAATCTATAATGTCTGTAGCAATGAACCTCTGTATCTGCGAGATATAGTAGACTTAATAGCAAAGATGTATGATATTAATGTAAAAATAAAAAGAATTCCAGAGTGGGATCGCCTGGATGAAGTGAAAATCGTTACTGGTTCTAATGCAAAATTAAAAAAACATACAGGCTGGAAACCTGAAGTAACACTTGAACAAGGACTCTATAAAACAGTAGAGTGGTGGATAGATAGATTAAGGAGTACCCATGAGCGCGGGTTGCGCTCTACTCTATTGGGTTCTTGGGTTATTGCGTTTTTGGGTTTTTGCGCTCTACACAACGTATGAAAAACTAAAGATGATATGAAAAGAGTCGTGAGTCACAAGTCGCAAGTCGTGAGTCAAAACAGGACTCAAGACTCAAGACTCAAGACTCAAGACTTTTCAGCAGGCTCCGGGCTTCGGGCTCCAGCCGGCTGAAGCCTGTAGCCTGTAGCCAACATCCTTTAAAAAATTCAGAATGCCGAAATAATCTTTCAATCTTTGAATCTTTGTGCCTTTGTGCCTAATGGTAGTATGGTTTCCACTGAAGACTGAGAACCTGTGAAAAAATTAGACTTTTTTAGAAAACAGGGAGTGATAATAAAAGAGTTACCCGGTATTAATGATGATTATTTCACACGTTCTGAGGGAATACTTTTTTATTGACGTAAAGTTTGAAATAGTTTTGAATAAAAGCGATCTCGCAGGTGAGTAGTCGCTCCTGTACGTCTGTACAGGGGAGGAAAGTCCGAACATAGTAGGGCAGGACCGCTGATAACATCAGCGAGGCTTTTCAGAGCCTACGGAAAGTGCCACAGAAACGATACCGCCAATGGCCGAGTAAATCGGCTCAGGCAAGGGTGAAAAGGTGCGGTAAAAGCGCACCCGGTTCGCAAGTGATTGCGGCTTGGGGTAAACCCGGTCTTATGAAAGCCCAAATAGGTCCAGTCCAATGAAGATTGTGCCCGATCGATATTTCTGTTAAAACAGAAGGACTGGATGGGTAGGGCGATACTGATTTTCGATATAAAAGCGAAAACAAGATAAATGACTACATAAAACAGAATTCGGCTTACTACCCGCGGGTTCCATTTTCTACCCCAACACCAAATGTTTGTTTTAGTTATAGTAAAGTGCTACCTCGCAATCGGTGAGGGGTTTTACTCCCACACTATTTTCCAATCTGTCTATTTTTGCTGGGGGCATAAGCTAAATTAAATGTAGTGGTGGGGGGGTTATAATGAATAGATTAGAATCAATTGAACGACAATTTAATATTGATACAGAATTAGATACCCTACCGGTGGAACCAGGAGTCTATATTTTTAAAGATAACGAGAATAATATCATCTATGTTGGTAAAGCAAAAAATATTAAAAAAAGGGTCTCCTCGTATTTTTTGGGAAAAAATTTAGATTATAAAACTCAATTACTTGTTAATAAAATAAAAACAGTTGAGGTTATGGTTACAGATAGCGAATTGGACGCTTTAATATTGGAAAACAGGTTAATCAAGGAGTTTAAACCTTATTTTAACATAGAACTTAAAGATGACAAAACATATCCCTATTTAAAAATTGATATAAGTTCTGATTTCCCATCTCTGCTTATTACAAGAAAAATTCAAAGAGACAGATCGCTTTATTTTGGGCCCTATAAAAATGTCTATAAGATAAAACGATTCATTTATAATATACAGAAACTTTTTAACTACAGAAATTGTCCATCACCGCTAAAAAAAAGAAAAAACACCTGTCTGCAATATCATTTACAGTTATGTCCAGCACCATGCACCGGCTATATATCAAAAGAAGAATACCAGAATATTACACGCAGAGTTTTATTTTTACTTAGGGGTAAAACTGATGAGATAAAAAAAGAACTATTAAGTTCAATTGAAGAATTATCAAAAGAATTGAGATTTGAAGAAGCGGCAAAATTAAGAGATAAACTTGCTGCAATCGAGAGCGGCGATAGTGAAAGGTCGAAAATAATGGAGCATTCATCTCGCAAAGATATGGATGCAGTTGCAATAATAAAGATTGAAGAGGGGATTTTTATTAATGTTATGCATTTTAGAAAAGGGATCCCCTCGCTTGATTCGACTTTTTACATACAGGGAAATATTGAAGAAGATGAGAAAAATATAGAGAGGATTATTATTGATTTATATCAGGATAAATTACCTTTACCTGAAATAATATATATAAAATATCCTTTTAATCTTACTAAAATTGAGGAATATTTATCGCAATTACAGGATAGAAAAGTAAAAATAAAATATGCTGGTGATAAATTGGCTAAAAAACTAATAAATTTATCAGAAAAAAATGCCTTTGCGAGAACAACTATTTTAAAAATGAACTACTTAAAGAAAATCTATGAAAAAGGGATAATTGATATTATGGATTTAAGTGGTATGGATAAACTGCCTGAACGTATAGAATGTTATGACGTTTCCACTATATCAGGTAAAAACACTCTTGGCGTTTATGTTGTTATTGAAAAAGGCAAACTTAAAAAAAGCGAGTACAGGATATTTAATATAAAACTGAAACTAAATGATGATTTTAGTGCTATGAAAGAAGTGTTAATAAGAAGAATGAAGCATAAGGAATGGCAGGAACCGGATTTATTTATTATTGATGGCGGAAGAACGCACAGGGATATGGGGGTTAATACTTTGAAAGAGTTCGGAATTAAACCCAACCGAATCTTAGCTATCGCAAAAGAAGAAGAAAAAATTTTTACAGAGATTCATAATAATGGCGTAACACCATTGATATCTTCAGATGGAATGAAACTAATAATTAAATTACGCGATGAAGCACACAGGTTCGCTATAACGAGTCTACGAAAAAAGATTTTAAAAAGCATAGATAAGAGCATATTTGACGGTATAAAGGGAATTGGCAAAAAGAGAAAAGAAAAATTGTTTACAATCTATAAAGATATTTATAAATTATTTGAAGAAGATAAAGAGGATATTAGTAAAAAGACAGGGATACCATTGGATGTAATAGATAGGGTAATGGTAAAGATTGGTAATGCCTCGGTTATAGACTGAAAGATTGAAAGATTCAAAGATTCAAAGATTAAAAAATTGAAAGATACGGCAAGGAAGTGTATATTTTCGCTTTCTTTACTTTTAACTTTTAACTTTTTACTTTTAACTTGTCATAGGAGTTAGAAGTCAGGAGTTCGTAATAATAGCTCCGAGCTTTGAACTCCGAACTTTGAAGTTTTTCGAAGGAACGCAAATGAAAGAAAAAGTATTAATTACAGGTGGAGCAGGTTTTGTAGGTTCGCATACAGTTGATAGATTTATTAAAGAAGGTTATGCTGTAAAAATATTTGATAATCTTGACCCGCAAGTTCATCCCAATAGTAAAATTCCAGCATATCTTAATAAAGAGGCAGAATTTATTAAAGGCGATGTGAGAGATAGAGGCGAGTTAAAAAAAGCGATGGAGGACGTGGAAGGAATAATACATCTTGCTGCAAAAGTAGGGGTGGGACAGTCCCAGTATGATATCGCTAATTATGTTGATGTCAATATAACAGGTACGGCTAATCTATTAAATAATATTATAAGATATAATTTACCTGTAAAAAAGATAATTGTTGCTTCATCGATGAGTGCCTATGGTGAAGGAAGATATATATGTAAGAGTTGCGGGATTACAAAGCCGAGAGACCGAGACATTGAAGACTTAAAAAGAGATGATTTTGAAATGAAATGTCCGCGGTGTAAGAAATCTGTTCTGCCGATACCAACAACTGAAAATACAGAATTGTATATCACTTCTGTTTATGCTTTAACTAAAAAGGTTCAGGAAGAGATGGCACTTCTTTTGGGAAGAGTTTATAATATACCAGCCGTGGCTTTAAGATATTTTAACATTTATGGACCAAGACAATCACTTTCAAACCCATACACAGGGGTGGCAGCTATATTCATATCGCGGATACTTAATAATAAACCACCTGTAATTTATGAGGATGGGAAGCAGAGTAGAGATTTTGTATCAGTATATGATATCGCAGAAGTGAATTTAATCGCTTATAAAACCGATGCACTAAATGGCAAAGCTGTAAATGTTGGTACAGCCAGACCAACGACTATTCTTGAACTTGCAAAAACACTTATTGAATTGATGAACAAAGAGGTAAGCTATGATATAACAAAAAAATTCAGAAAAGGTGATATCAGACATTGTTTTGCTGATATAGAATTGATAAAAAAGCTTGCGGGATATGAACCGAAGATAAGTTTTAAAGATGGTATGAGAGATTTAATCGGGTGGTCGTTGAAAGAGCAGGCAGAGGACCTATTTGAGAAAGCAGATGAAGAATTAAAAGAAAAAAGCTTGCACATTATTTAGAAATTTATTATAAAGAGTTTATATTCTTCAAGTCTTCAGATTACAGACTAAGTTACAAAGTTTTTCAGAGGAGTAATCATGAGCGCAGGTTGCGCTCTACACAACGTATAAAAAACTAAAGATGATATAAAAAGAGTCGTGAGTCAAAACAGGACTCAAGACTCAAGACTTTTCAGCAGGCTCTG
>JBFMHD010000042.1:0-16295 GCA_040752395.1 Candidatus Hydrogenedentota bacterium | reverse complement strand
ACACTTATCTATTCACCGGACTTATTATTTTTCTTTTAGCGATATAAAAAAATATTATTCTGAGGTCTCTAAAAAACCCTGTTTTTAAGGGACTTATTTTATGCCTGTAATTCTTTGAAAATTTAGCTTAAAGTTTTTAAGGGAAGAAGTCTCTAAAAAAAATAAAAAAAGCTTGACAATTTTTAAAAATTGTGTATAATCTAATATATGTATTCAGGATACAGCAACTATCCAAAATTCATTATAATTTTTCTTTTAATAATATTTTTATCAGTCATATATTCGATACCTGTCAGAGCAGCGGTCTGGTATGTGAATGATACGTCAGTAGCTGGCGACGTATATACATCTGATACTGGTAATGATACAACAGGTTATGGTTCAGACACCAAACCTTATCGGACAATCACAAAGTCGTTACAGGTCGCAAGTGCAGGTGATACGATATATGTGGATGCAGGGATGTACTCCGAGACAGATGTGATCGATATGAACAACCTATCATTGATTGGTGCTGATTCCTCGTTGACGATAATCGACCCGCCTGGCGATTGGATGTCAATAGAAAAATTGTGTAAATAAAAAGAGTGATAAAGAAAGCAATAGCAAAGAGCCCGATAAAAATTAAGATTTAGGGAAAAACTTTTCAAAACCACTGTCCATCGCCCCACTCCCATTTTTCAGCAAAAAACAATACAAAAATGTTTAAAAACTTTTCTCACAAATCGCATTAGAGAAGAGAACTCATCACAAGTGATGGTAAACTACCTAATGTTTTAAGAGTTATGATCCATCCTTACCGATCCCATCACCTTTTGAGGAAGAGATTTCCATAGACCAGGTTCTGAAAGCTTATATAGACATAACACCACGTGTTCTTAATCTTAAAAGTAATGGCAGATTCGTTAATATCGGTATAGAAGTGCTTCAACAAAATATAACCGGTTCAGATTTTAATCTGGATAGTATATCCATAATAAAAGTTGGTGATAAGAACGTTAATATAAAACCTGAAAAATTCTTAAAAGTATCAAAAGACGACAAGGGTGGAGATATTCTTGCAAAGTTCCCAAGAAGAGATATACAGAAGATAATTGATTCTCTGAACATTAAAATCGGTAACATCAAAGAGGTGATACCCATAACAGCTTCAGGCAGGTTAAACTCAGGGATAAAATTCGAGGGTACGGTACAGGCCAAGGTAATTAATCCTGGCGATATTCATCTCTTGAACAAAAAGAAATAGAAAATTATTTTCGGGCAAGAAGACAGAGCTGGTTATAGCACTTTTCTCAATCTCGTTTTTATCAATAAGTGCTTCTTTGCTATACGACTTATTAAGGTAATGCCTCAGAACATGTGAAATAATCAACATTAATACCTGCTAACTTTTTTATTATCAGGCCCCATTTTCTAAAAAAGTCTAATTTTTTCATACGTTCTCAGTCTTTGGTGGAGTTTCCTTAATCTTGCTTCTTGCATCTTGCCTTTTGCTTCTTAAGTAAATTCTACCGCACCAATAAGTGACGGATTACATAAGTACCAATTTTCCTATTGCTTATCTAATTTTTTAATATTAAAATATCCTGACCCGAATAAGAAGGAGATATTTGTCAAATAAAATAATAGTGGTCTCTTTTAAAAGTCGTTTTTTCAGGCACAAAGGCACAAAGAAGAAAAAACTTTGTACCTTTGTCACTCGGTGCCTTTGTGCCTCAAACCATCGGTTTTAGTAGAGGTAAGATTAATAAACTCCGCTGAAAACCGAGGGATTACAAAAATATTATTCTCGACTATTGACAGACGATAGATAAACATATATTTTTAGAGAAAGAAGGATTATACAATGCCGGCAAAGATAAATTTTATTCTCTGTGTACATAATCATCAACCAGCAGGTAATTTTCACGATATTATCGAATCTGCTTACAAAAAAGCTTACAAACCTTTTCTGGATACTGTGAAACGATTTAAAAATATTAAAATATGTATTCACAATTCAGGTGTATTATACGATTTTTATGAAAGATATCATCCTGAATATTTGGAGGATTTAAAGAATCTAATAGCAGAAAATAGAATAGAGTTATTATCAGGTGCTTATTATGAGCCCATACTTACTTTAATACCTGAACGTGATATATTTGGACAGGTTGCTATGATGAATGATTATCTTAATAATAAATTCGGATATAAAGCAGATGGTATGTGGGTTCCTGAAAGGGTATGGGACCCGTATCTTGTAAAGCCTATCTCCGAATCAGCTTTACGCTATGTACCGCTTGATACAGGTCATTTTTTAATTGCGGGATTGAATGAAGAGGATTTAATGGGTTATTTTGTTACTGAGGAACATGGTGATCTCCTATCGCTTTTTCATATCTCGAAAAAAATAAGATATATGATTCCTTATAAATCAGTTAGAGAATGTATTGATTATTTACGGAGTCTTGCGACAGATGAAGCTGATAGAGTCATTGTTTTTGGTGATGATGGCGAAAAGTTTGGGTTCTGGCCAGGCAGCTATAGATATATTTATGAAGAAAAATGGCTTGAAAATTTTTTCAAAGCTTTGAGTGAAAATTCAGTCTGGCTTAATGTTACAACTTTTTCCGAAATATTAAACAGCTTTCATCCTCTTCAGCGCATATACATTCCCAATGCGAGTTATGCTGAGTTGATGGAGTGGGCTTTACCTATAGATACCCAATTGAGATTCAGGGAGATTATGCAGGAGATAGTTTCTCGTGGTGAAGAAGAGAAGTATTCTGGTTTTATAAGAGGCGGCTTTTTTAGAAATTTTCTTGTAAAGTATAGAGAAGCCGACAGGATGCATAAAAAAATGATTGAGGTCTCGGAACGGGTAAAATTTATAAAAGACCTGGGAATAAAAGAAAAAGCTAAAATAGAGTTATATAAAGGTCAATGTAGTTGTGCATACTGGCATGGGGTATTTGGTGGATTATATCTTAATTTTTTAAGAAAAGCAGTCTATTCGCATCTTATAAAAGCTGAAAACTATCTTGGTGAATCTGATTTAACCTTTATAAAAAAAGACTTTAATATAGATGGTCATCCAGAAGTGAAAATTATGAATAAAGACATAAATCTGTATATCTCCCCAAGATTCGGCGGTTCTATTTATGAGATGGATTTTAAACCTGTTTCAATGAATTTACTTAATTGTATAACGCGCAGACCAGAAGCATACCATCCACCAATAGAAGAAATCGTAGAATCAGGCTCCACTGAAATAAAACATCAAAGCATACATCTTGCTCAGTTTAATATGGATAAATCACTCTATGAGAAGATTGTTTATGACTGGTATACAAAAACATCCTTTGTTGACCATTTTATCTCGCATAGAACACAACTTGATGAGATGTATAGATGTAAATTTGCCGAGAGAGGTTCATTTGTAGAGGAACCATATAATTTAGAATATTTAAATAAAGAAACAGATGCAACTGTGTTAACCCTGAATAGAGATTCTTATGTCTGGGCTGGTACTTTCAGAAAAAAAATAAACCTGAAAAAGACATATAAACTATTTATAGACATTAATAAACTTGAGGTGTTTTATTCTATAAAAAATATATCAGATTTACCGCTTGCTTTGAGAATGGCTATAGAACTGAATTTCGGGCTCGATCTATCAAAGGCTGAAAAACGATACATTCAGGTTGAGGGAAAGACCTCTCCAATGGATTGGTATTTCGGCGCTCTATCTGAAACACCTAATGTAACGAATCTTAATATAATAGATGAAATTGAAAAATACAATATATCAATTAATACAGATACGCCTGTATTTTTGTGGCGGTTCCCGATTGAGACTGTATCGAGGTCAGAATCCGGTTTTGAAGTTACGTATCAGGGCACTTCATTTATCCTTGTTTTTGATTTTATTATAAAACCAGAAGAATCATTTAACAAAGTTGTTACTATCTCTTTAGCAGCTCTCTTTTAAAAGTATTATTTTTATTCAAGTAATCCAGTTCAATAGCAAGGTCGATTTCATTTAGATAACCGAGCGGTTTGATACCTTGACCCCGGCCGGGCGGTTGCTGTGAAATATCATGCTGACCTTTGCACAGTTTGAGCGGGAGCTGACAAGTGAGAGGACCAGAGATAAAATGCAGGAGAGAACGGTGAAAACAGCGGCGACAAGGAAACAACTTTTGCCGCTGAAAGCATTTGTTTAAGCGAAGTTCAGAGAGAAAGTTCCTGGCATCGGCTCGCTTTGTGCGAGTCGGGTAAGACGAAGAACTGCCACGGAGGGCAGCCCATTGTGTTCGGCGATTTTGGCGAAAAAAGTGGCAGAAAAATATCTAAAAAAAATATCGGGGTGGCTACGCCGGGAGTTTGCGATGTATACAATGGCGTCCCCGACGAGATTCGAACTCGTGTTGCCGGATTGAAAGCCCGGTGTCCTGGGCCAGACTAGACGACGGGGACATGGGTGTTACAGGATTCGAACCTGTGGCCCTCGGCTTAAAAGGCCGATGCTCTGCCGACTGAGCTAAACACCCGAATTATAAAAGTTGAATTTTAAATAATAGTAAAAGTTCTACTTCGATTTCGTCCCAGAGGCAAACCTCGAGACATTAAAATTCGCTTTTATAAGTGTAAATATTACGTTTTGTCAAGAATTTTGACAAATCCTTTATACAAATTCGCCGTTTGTAATTTCCCTTGCAAGCTCCATCCTTGAAGAATCGAACTCTACACGCAATACCATTATCTGGAAGCATTTGGAATCCATTACTTCTTTGTTTAATATATAGGAGGCTCTGCTATCTTCATAAGTAGGGTTTAAATCCCGTTCAGGAAATACTCTAACTCTAACGATCTCCCCACATTTTTTACATTTAATCTTATACTCTAAGATTTCAGGAGAAGATTTAAAAATACTTTTGAAAAAATTAATAAAACTCATAATAAGCTCCTAATACAATCTCATAATCAGGTGCGGTATTAGTCAACCCCACACTGGTACCGATACTCAATTCTACATTTCTGTAGGTTATATGTTTGAAACCGAAAAAAGCTGATATCGGTTCATCGTTCTTATCTGGCATAGTATTTGTATTACCACATAACTCTATCATATAGAAATTATATTCATTAATAGGGTTGGTGAGAGAGCCGCTATAAAATATCACATTATCAAGATAATCTGCCCCAACTTTTGTATATCCGGCATTAAAATCTACCTCAATTTTTTCTTTTATTTTCTTACTTAAAGCGAGATATAGCGAGAAATCCTCATTTTCAGTACCGCGAGCCGGTGACTCATCCTTGCTAGCAATCCCGAATTTTATATCGAGATTTAGCGAGACAGCTGGTCTGTCAATGCTTTCTTTTGCTATAAGATATTTAAAGTTTACGTCAATATCACCGAGACCGCTGTTCGAACTACTTGTATGTTTTATTTTTGAATGTTCTAATGGAAGATAAAAGATTAGATTCATATTATCCCGCAGCGAGAATGTAGGGACTATCGTAGCACTTAATGTCTCAATTCTATTGCCTCCAATCTTTGTCGATTCAAACCTTGATATCATCTCACAGGTATAACTATACGGTATTGTATATGCTTCTTCTGTTTTTAATGGTGCTATAGCGATCCCTTTTTGTGGAGCTATTAATAAAAGCAAGGTGGTGGTGGTGCAAGTAAACGTAGAGAATATTGACAGAGAGTCTAATAATATTGTTAAAATTTCTTTTTTCACTTTATGATATTCCATAGCAGAGCTTTTTGAAAATGTAATCTGTTTTCCGATTGCAGAAAAACCTTTGATTTTATTGATTCTATAACCTCATCAGTAACTTCTTCGGACCGATGTGCAGGCAGACAATGCATAAATATCGTTTCTGCTTTAGTCCAGTTCATAATTCTTTCATTAACCTGAAATTTACTGAAAATTCTTAATCGTTCTTCTTTCTCAGCTTCTTTTCCCATACTTGCCCATACGTCTGTGTATATACAATCAGCATCTTTGATTAATTCTTTCTCAATTTTATTATAAACGCGATATTTTATTTTAAACTTGTTTTTATTAGCTTTTAATAAATCTTCTTCTGTCAACGAATAATTTTTAGGTGAAATTAAAATGAATTCAATACCCATAATACTGCAGGTATACAGGAGCGATCTTGCCACATTGTTGCCATCGCCTATAAATACAATCTTTATATTTTCAAGTGTTTGAAAGACTTCTTTTATAGTGAATATATCAGAATATGCCTGGCAGGGATGTTCGTGGTCGCTTAATCCATTTATTACAGGAACATCTGCGTACTCTGCGAGCTCTTCGATAATATTATGAGAGAATACTCGTGCGACGATACAATCAACCATTCTTGATAAAACACGTGCCACATCTTTAGGTGCCTCACGTTTACCCATCCCCACCTCATCAGGACCGAGGATCAAAGCGGTTCCACCTAACTCGTACATCCCTACCTCAAATGATACTCTTGTTCTTATTGATGGTTTCATAAAAAGCACAGCAATTTTTTTATCTTTTAATAGTTTTTTCTTTGGGCCGTTTTTTAATAAATCAGTATCTTTGAAAAGTTTAAGTATCTCTTCCCTTATAAAATCAAACGCTGATAAAAACTTTCTACCTTTTAAATTATTCATCAGACACACCTCACCTTCTTTAATATTAAAAGAGCCTCATCGATGTTATTTTTTTTAACAATAAATGGGGGTAAGAATCGCAGTATCTTTTCACCTGAAACGCCTACTATGAGTCCGTTTTTTAATGACTCATTCGTTATTTTTCGTGCGTCGAACTCGCCTTCGATACCTAACATCAAACCCATTCCACGAACCTCTTCTTTTTCAAAAAGTTTTATCAGCTCATTTTTTAGATATTCTCCAACGGTCTTTACATTCATCAATAAATTATCTCTTTCAATAATCTCTATAACTTTTAATGCACAAGCACAGGCTAAAAAGTTTCCGCCAAATGTAGAGGCGTGTGTTCCGGGTTTGAGTATGTCTTTATATCTTTCAGAAACAAGCATCACCCCAATAGGAAATCCTCCAGCTATCCCCTTGGCCAGAGTTACAATATCTGGTGATAACCCAAAATGCTGAAAGGCAAACCATTCCCCTAATCTTCCACCACCTGTCTGCACCTCATCAACAATAATGAAAATCTCTTTATTTTTTTCCTTTATAGTTTTTATTGTATCAACAAAATCTTTAGTTGCCGGGATTATGCCTCCTTCGCCCTGTATCAGTTCAAGCATAATTGCTGTGGTTTTGTTAGTTATATGATTCAATAATTCATAAGAATTATTATACTCAATGAATTTAAATCCAGGTACAGCTGGTTCAAATCCTTTCTGATATTTTGTCTGTCCGGTAGCACTTAGGGTTGCAAGCGTTCTTCCATGAAAAGAATTATACATACATATTATCTCGTTTCTGCCTGTAGCATTTGTATTATTGTAATACCTTATAAGTTTCAATCCTGCTTCATTTGCCTCTGCACCGCTATTACAGAAAAAAGCAGCGCTCATACCAGAAATCTCACACAGCTTTTTTGCAAGTCTTTCCTGGAGTTCTATTTTAAATAAATTCGAGGTGTGCCATAATTGTTTTGATTGGTTATAGAGGGTCTCAACCAGTTCAGGATGACAATGACCAAGTGAGCAGACTGCTATGCCTGAAAGTAAATCTAAATATCGTTTTTCATTGGAATCATAAATATAAACGCCGTCACCTTTAGTAAAATGTATATCAAATCTTGAGTAGGTGTTCATTACGTAGTCAGTCATATCATCTCCTCTGAAAAACATTCTAACTCTAATAATATCAAGTAGAAGCAAGAAGCAAGATAACGGAAAAGAAAGATAACGAAAGAAGCAAGAGGCAAGATAACAAAAAAGAAAGATAACGAAAGAAGCAAGAAGCAAGAAGCAAGATAACGGAAGAAGTGAGAGGTATCAGGACGGGCTACAGGCTACAGGCTACGGACTACAGCCGGCTGGAGCCAAAAGCCAAAAGCCTGAAGCCAACATCCTTTAAAAAATTCAAAATACAAAATGCGGAAATCTGGGGTCAGCAACCAGAATTTAGAACGCAAAAACGCAATAACGCAAGAACGCAATAGTGTAGAGCGCAAACGCGCTCATGACGACTCTTCTTTTTTATAAATCATAGTTCCTATGCCCTGATTCGTAAATATTTCAAGCAGTAGTGAGTGTTTGAGTCGGCCATCAATTATATGTACTTCCTTAACACCATACATCAAAGCGTTTTTACACGCATAAATTTTCGGGATACCACCGCCATCGATTATCCCGGTCTTTACCAGCTCATCTATCTCTCCGATTTCTATACGCGGTATTAAACTATCCTCATTATTCATTTCTCTTAATATCCCTCTCTGGTCGCTTAAAATGATAAGTTTATTAGCTTTTATATTTCTTGCTATAGAGCCAGCAACAGTGTCAGCGTTAATATTATATGTGGTGCCATCCCTGGATGCTGCGGTAGGTGCGATCACAGGGATATAACCTTCTTTTACTAATGTTAAAATGATCTGTGGATTAACATCTTCTATACCACCAACAAGACCTAAATCAACAGTCTTTTCAATTCCGCTTTCATCGACCACAGTAACTGGTGGTTTCTTTTTAGCAGTGATAAGGCCTGCATCTTTTCCTGATATACCTACTGCCTTACCTCCAAACTCATTTATCATACCAACTATCATCCTGTTAACTTTTCCAACTAATACCATCTCAACAATCTCAACTGTCTGTTCGTCTGTTATTCGCAGTCCCTGAACAAACTGGCTTTTAATCCCGAGTTTCTCAGCAAGTATATTTATTTCGGAGCCGCCACCATGAACAATAACAGGTTGTATGCCGACTGCTTCTAATAACACGATATCTTTTATAACGCTTTCTTTAAGTTTATCATCAAGCATTGCGCTGCCGCCATACTTAATAATAACGATATTACCTTTAAACCTGGTAATATAGGGCAATGCTTCGACCAATACCTCGGCTTTTTCGATAAATTGTTCCATAAAAAAACCTCGCTTAAATCTGGTATCTTTCAGGTTGCTATATTAACTATATTTAAAAAAATTCTCAAGTTTTTTGTTTGAATTTGATAATAAATTTTAATAAAATCATTGATATGAGTTTTTTTAGAATTATTGCAGGTAAATTAAAAAACAGAAGGATCAACATACGCGGGATTGAGGGTGTAAGACCTATTTCAGAAAAAAGACGGGAGGCTCTGTTTAATATTCTTGGGTCATTAAGATGCAGGGTGTTTGCTGATTTATGTGCGGGTTGCGGTGTTGTGGGTTTAGAAGCTGTATCACGTGATGCAGAATTCGTATATTTTATTGAAAAAAATAAAAAAAATTGTGAGATAATTAAAAAAAGTTTGGAACTCCTTGGGATTAGTAACAGTGTTGTTATAAATGCAGATGTCAGGAAATGTTTTGAATATTTTGAAAAAGACAGATTACCAACAATTATATATTTTTCCCCGCCTTATAAAGACATCGCTTTATACTATAATTTTTTTAATCTTATTGACGAAAACTATCTTCCTCGAAATACAATAGTAATGATAGATAGACCGTACAAACTGAATCTGAACTTAGCTTTAAAAACCCTTGTATTTGACGAAACAAGAAAATATAGTATATCCGCCATAGATTTTTATTATAAAAAGAATGTTTAAGAGGTCTCTTTTAAAACCCTGTTTATCGCATCTAAAGATGCTCACTACATTTTTTATTTTTTGTAATTTCAATATAATCAATATAATGTAAAGAGGGTCACAAGACCCCTTCTTTAGACTTTAGAGCTGTCTTTAAAAAATGAGGTTTTTCAGAAATCTGTTTAATAGTAATTGACAAAAACATTTATTAATTATAACCTGAACTTTGGGCTATCGACTTTTCAACTGTAGGTCGAAGTCCGGGGACTTAAACAAAGGGACGAGATTTTTCCATTGGAGTCAACATGAGCGTGGTTTGCACTCTACACTATTGGGTTCTTGGGTTATTGGGTTTTTGCGCTCTACACAACGTATGAAAAAGATAGGAATTAGGAGTTCGTAATAATAGATACGAGCTCCGAACTCCGAACTTTTTCGAAGGATAAATATGAAAAAATTCTCAATGATTTTTATAATGATAATATCTTTGCTACTATCTAAACAGGTTTCTACTGAAGAGCTCAATATTAATATTAATTATCCTGATGCGATTATGGCTCTGGAAGATGCTGTAAAAGAGGCACCACTTAATTTTTCGCTTAAATATGATCTTGTCACTCTTTATATAGAATGGGGGAAAAATGTTGCGCTGAGAAAAGAGTATGCATTAAACAAAGCACTTCAAATTTTAGATGGGATGCTTTATTCAAGACCAGATTCTATAAGAACGCATCTTTTAAGAATAGAGGTATATACCGTACTCGGGGACAAAGAAAAGATATACAGCGCTTGCAAAGAATTGTTGAGCTATTATCCTGATCATTTACCCACGCTTCGGCTTGCAAGTAAAACAGGGAAAGAGATTAACAAACCTTATAATATCCATCTTCAAAAAATTCTTGATATCAATCCGATTGACAGCGAAGCAAAACGCGAACTCGAAATTTATGAAACATCTCTAAAAACTAAAACCTCTGTTACTAAAAAACAGGAGAAAACAGTTTTTTCTAAAATGGCTTCTGAAGAGGTTATCAAAAAGGAACATATTGTAATAAAGGAGCAGAGGCTTTCTTCTGTAACGCTTGCTGCTTGTTATAAACTCGCTTCCGAGAAAAAGTATTTATATAATGTCAATGTGACAATAAACAAAAGCTCGGTTTTAAATGCCGACTACTCTATTATAATTAAGAATATCTTAAAAAATAGCGCTGATGCAAAGATCAGCATAACTGGAATGAAGCCTGATGAACTATTTGATAATTTTGAGGTTGATATACCTTTTAATGGTCAATTAAAGACTTTACCTTTAAATATCCAGAAGTCTTTTATTCAGTATATATTTCTTCCTTTACCAGTAGAGATAGCAGGTAAACAACCTGTTAAAGGTGTGATGTATCTTCCTTCAATAGATACTTCTTCCGAAATACAGTTAGATTATAATTTCAGCCTTGTTAAAGATGAGAATATTAATTTTGATTGTGAGTTACATTTTAAGGATCTGCCGGCTGAGGCTTTATGTGAAGGCGAAGCACGTGGTATTTTTAATAAAGATGATTTTTTACTTAAAGAGCTCGATTGTTCTATATGGTTGACATTAGTTAAAGAGGGTAAAGAAGAAGAGATAGAAATAAATATTAAAATCAATAAAAAGGAGTGAGTTTTTTGTCAGACACTGGTAGCAAAGATTTAAGTAGAAAAAATTACTATATTATTTCAGGGGGGCTTTTTTGCGTGATTGTAGGGTTCTGGATACTCTCGTTGGTAAATGATGAGGCTACAAATATCGCTTCGTATATAGCACCACCTTTAATAATTGCAGGATACATTATTATTGGTATAGGGATATTAATATGAGACTTTTATTTTTATGGATAAAATACTTTATATATTTAATAGTTAATGCCTTTGGTGAATTGCTTAATCTCACCGTAGGTAAAATTACAAAAAAGAACTATAATAATCCTGAATCTATGGTAATGGTTATTATACTTTTAATAATAGTGATAATTATCTATTTTACAATTAAAAGACTCTTTTATATGAAATATCGTTAAAGGACAGTAATGCCTTATCTATCCACCATCGTTTTTGGTATAATATGTCAGGTATCACAAATAATAATAATCCGGGAGTTACTCGTTATATTTTACGGGAGTGAGTTTACTATTGGTATAATATTTTGTTTCTGGATGTTATGGTCTGGTGCAGGCAGCCTTATTGCAGGATACCTCATAAAAAAAATAGGGGCACCCCATAAATTTCTTTTTATTACATCTATTATTTACGTTCTGGTTTTACCTTTAACAATAACCGCTATACGATTTTCACGAATGTTTCTTGATATCAGTACAGGTCAGATTATTTCTCTCTCGCAAACATTGAGTTTAAGTTTTATACTATTGAGTTTTAATTCTTTTATTCTCGGTCTATTGTTTGTCGTTTTTACCCGCGTATTAAGTGAGCAGAAAGAAGGGGCTCATACCCCTTCGGTCGTTTATATCTTTGAGGCATTTGGCAGCTGCGCCGGTGGTCTGTTATTTTCTCTGTTTTTTGTTAAATTTTTGAACCATTATGTAATTATTTCTTTATTAAATATCTTCTTATTATTAGTCCTGAATAGGCTATATAATAAAACGATTAAAAAGCTGAACTACATTTCAATATTTTTCTTTTTAATCTTTTTTTTATTCAGCAGTAGGGTCAATACTATTGTTAATATTTTTCAATGGGAAAAATCTTTTGCTGGTTTTAAGCTGGTTGAAGTTTGCGATTCTAAATACAGCAGGCTTTCTGTACTAAAAAATCAGAACCAGTTTAATATATATGCAAACAGTTCTCTTTTATTTTTTGTTGTTTCAAAAGAGGATGATAGATATGGTATAGAAGAGATAGATTATATAAATTTTACCAATACAGCGCTTACACAGCATAATAACCCTCAAAAGATACTCCTTGTCGGTGGTGGTTTAAAAGGGGTTATTCGGGAACTATCTAAAACAAAATCATATTCTATAGATTATATTGAGACTGATCCCTCATTATTATCAACCGTAAAAAAATACGTACCACAAAGAACCAGAGAAGTACTCATTTTGCCGAATGTTAGAGTAATTAACCAGGACGCACGGCTCTACATCAAAGGGTGTAGCGAAAAATATGATTTAATTATACTCTCTGTCCCTGAACCATCAAACTTTTTAAACAATAGATTTTATACGAAAGAATTTTTTTTAGAGACTAAAAATATTTTAAATAAAGATGGTGTCCTTGTCTCAGGGTTGGTATCCATTCAAAATGTCACTGAAGAAATGAGCATAAATCGAAACGCCTCAATATATCATACTCTAAAGTCCGTTTTTAATAACGTACTTTTTGCAGGTGAAAATTTTCTTTATTTTTTTGCTTCAGATTCTGATAACCAGTTGTCAGCTGACCCATTTGTTTTGTCGAATAGATATATCAACCGCGGAGTGAGTTCAGACATTTTTAGTGAATTTTATTTTTATAATCTATTTAATGAAGACTCGGTAAAAAGAATAAACTGGATACTTTTTAATCATGGCAAAAATAAAGATTCAGTGTTCAGTCCGACAATAATTCCACCGTCTCTTACTTATCCCGAATTAACCGAACTGAAGAAAGTGTCTTATTATGTGGAAGAAAAATACTTTATTAATTTTGATTTCAAACCCATTACTTATTTTTATAATATAATTATCTGGGACGAGATATCGAAACAGTTTTCTAAAAGTAAAAATATTTTATTTAAACTTTTTTTAAAAATTAATTTAAATATCTTATTAATTTGTATTATGATGCTTTTATTACTACCAAACGTATTCTTCAAATGTAAAAGGTCGTTTAATACACAGCACAAAAAATACGGGGTGTTCCTATCGATTTTTACAACAGGGTTCTCAACAATGCTGTTTCAAATCTCGCTCATTTATTCATTCCAGAGTATTTATGGGTTCGTTTACGAATTTATTGGTTTAATAACAGCTATGTTTATGCTTGGACTGGGCTCGGGCTCGTTTTTAGCCCTTAAGTTTATTACAAAAAAAGACAACCTAAAACTTTTGGGAATAATAGAATCATCTGTATTTATTTTTTCTTTGATTATGATATATCTAATAAACCTCTCAGCTGAGATTTCATCCACGAATGTTATATTTATTATATTCTTGCTTCTCACTTTTATTGCAGGAATAATTGATGGACTTGATTTCCCTGTTGCGATCTCCTGTTATTATACTATTATAAAAGATACGTTAAAAAGTTCAGGGCTTATTTATGGGATAGAACTTATTGGTGGTTGTAGCGGGAGTATAATTGCAAGCATTATACTGATACCCATAAAAGGCATACTATTTACCTGTTTTATAGCTGGTTTAGTAAACTTAATAGCAGCAATAACTGTTTTTTTTATAAAAGAGCAAAAATAGTCCTAAAGTACTATTTACTTAAGCTGAAAGTACTATATAATTAATATTGTTCAATGTCCTATATCCCCATATATATTTAGAAGAGCCGGCTGAGTGTAAGGAGTTATACAACCCTCTCTTTGAAGGTTTTTATGTTACATTCAGCCGGTATTTCTTTATCTTGACGTTTTAGATTTTTGCCATTTTGTGAAAATTCCTGGATTTGCCAGTGGATTATAATTTTAAGGGTATTTTTTCATTAATCATCTTTTCTTTTGCTTTTTTAGAGAAAGGGTTTCGTGGGTAGTCACTCATAATAAATCGTAACATTTCACCACCGAAAGCTTTCTCTCGCCCTAGTTTTTCAGAAAAATAGTATCCTACAAAATAATAATCCTCTTTAGATAAAAACCCTTTTTGTGCTTTCATATTCTTTACAATGGCAAAATTAATATTTGCAATCAATTCTCTGAATATAGCAAGCATTTCGTCTTCTTCTATTTTTTCTTCTTCAGGGATCTTTTTAGGGTGTTTTTTTAATAGAATACACCCTAATTCAAGCTTGATTTCTTCATTGATAAACTCGCTATCATATAGAAGCCGTATATATCCTTCTGGTATACTTAAATTAGGATTGTTCTTCACCTTATAATATCTTTCAAGAATAAAATCTCTGAGTTTATCAGGTTCTAACTGTTTGAGGAGAAGGAAAATACTTTTAGCATTTTTCTTTGCTTTTTCAGAGGCTCTACATAAATACGTTTTTATTTTTGCGATATGATCTTTATCTAAACTGCTCATATTGGTTTTTAATATATCTATATAAGTCTCTATTCTTTCATCATCTATGTCTTTGTCCATTCTCTTAACCACCACATCAACCGAGAGAGGCGACAACTTTATCCCGTATAAAGCCTCACTCCTTAGTTCTTTATCCTGTTCCCACATAGCATCAATCACACTGTTAATAGCTTCTACTGACTTCTGTTTTGAGAGATAATTTATAGCAAACTTTTTTACGCCTCTGTGAGGGCTTGTTTTCAAAAGTTTTATCATATAAGGCTCGGCTTTCTTTGGTAATTCATATCTCTGTAATATTTTCAAAACATTCCAGACAATATTTGGATAATCCTTATCTTCTAAAAGAGGTAATAAAAGTTTAATAAGTTTTGTTTCATAATTTTTTTTGAATGGTAATACCATAAGTGAAAATATGGCGTTTCTGCGAACCCGCGGTGGCATAGATTCATCCATAAATTTTATAAGATATGGAAATGTTTCTGTTGCCTGGACCACACCGATTAATTTAATGTAAATTACTAAGATTAATTCATTGATAGAATGCATCACTTTCTTAATGTTCTTAAGTAAAAATTTCTTAAAAATTTTCTTCTCTTTAATATTAAATTCTGTACTATATCGTCCTATAATTTCACTAATCCATTCTAATAAAAGAGGCTCACCATTATTTATTATCTTAAATAATAACCTGATACTATTTTTATCTCTTAATCTCAGTACTATCTCCACTACGGATTTTTTGAACTCTATGTTCTCTTTCTCATATATCTTTTCTAAATTTTTTACTGCTTTAGAACCTATATTAACTATAGCATCAATTGTGGTTTTTAATAATTCGGGTTTATTTAAGTAAATAGTTATCTCCCTAATAGCATCGGGATTTCCAACCTTACCAAGTGCCTCAATAGTGTTTTTTCTTATAGTTATATTATTGTATTTTAATGTTTCTATTAATGTATTATAGGTTTTTTTATCTTTTGGTTTTAACTCACCAAGTATCTTACAAGCAGCAGATTTTAATTCAATATCATCTTTTTGCAAAATTTTAATAATTTTTTTGATTGTAAGTGTCATTTTTACCTGTAAATATTAGAATTATTTTTAATACCTTCATCCCATAATTCCTAAGCCTTCTGCCTCCTCAATTATTTAATAAGATTATATCATATTTTACTAAATGTCAAGAAAATTTTTTTGAGATCTCTTGAAAAATCTCATTTTTTAAAGATAGGTCCCCTCTGAAAAACGTTGTAACTCTAATGATATCAAGTAGAAACAAGAGGCAAGAGGCAAGAAGCAAGATAAACAAACATCTGGTTTTTCATACTTTGTGTAGAGCGCAAGAACGCAAGAACGCAATA
>JBFMHD010000041.1:1581-16355 GCA_040752395.1 Candidatus Hydrogenedentota bacterium | reverse complement strand
TTTTTCTCGAGTTCTATCTTATTCCCTATATAAAACATCACCTCATTTAAGATACTTTCTTTATTCGTTCTTTCAAAACATCGTGAACATTCCATCGAATAAATCACACTGAGTTTCACTTTGATTTCCATCTCTTCATCTGTCAATCTTCGTGAGATTATAGTCAAACTAATATCAGACTCATATCTAAAATCACTTTTTTCTTCAATATTATCAAAGTCGGCAGATGGTATACAGGTAATGAATTCGAAGTAAGTATCTTCCTCCCTCTTATCTGTTTCTTTTAATATGTCTTTAAAATTTAATTTCATCTTATTATGATAATTGCTATTGACTAAATTTGTCAAGTAAAATACTTATTATTTAGAAGCAAGATAACGGAAAGGCATATTCTGAGGGAATACATTATCTAATGTTTTTATGTCTAAAAATTTCAAAATAACCATATTTTATTCTTTATTTATCATTTTTTCAGTAACTTTAGTTATAGGGATAGGAGCGAGTATCGGGATACTCATAAACATCTCTAAAAGTCTGCCGTCGCTTGAACCTTTAGAAGACTATACTGGTGACCCTGATAAGTGGAGTCTGCCATCGAAGGTGTATGATAGAAATAATAATCTCATAGCAGAATATGCGACAGAGAAACGTGAGCTTGTTTCGTACAAAGAGTTACCAAAAGATTTAGTTTATGCTTTTGTTGCATCTGAGGACAACAGATTTTTTAAGCACCGTGGTATAGATTTTGTTGGTATTATACGGGCTATTTTCGTCAATATAAAAGCTGGCGAGGCTATACAGGGCGGCTCGACTATAACTCAGCAGCTTGCCAAGGTCCTGTTTCTAACCAAAGAAAAAAAACTAAAACGAAAAATCCAGGATGCATTACTTTCTATAAAAATCGAACAGAAATATACAAAAGAAGAGATTCTCGAAAGATATCTTAACAAAATATATTTTGGTCATAATTGTTATGGGATAAAAGAAGCAAGCAGATTTTATTTTAATAAAGCCTTAAACGAACTCACACTTGCGGAATGCGCATATCTTGCCGGTTTACCAAAAGCACCGAATAGATATTCTATTATAAATCATTCTGATCGTGCTCGTGAAAGACAGATGTATGTATTAAAACAGATGGTTGAATTAGACCAGATTGATGAAGATAGAGCAGCTAAATCTCTCAAAGAGTTCTGGGAGACTTTTAAAACTGACACCCAGCAATTAGTCTCTCAAAGAAACAGACCCTATGCAGCTTCTGGTTATCTTGCAGAGATGACAAGACAGAAGCTTGAGGCAGAAGAGTTTGAAGATTATGCAATCTATCGTGGTGGTTTAATAATCGAGACTACTTTTGATATAAATCTTCAAAAAGAGGCTGAAAAAATATTAAAGGTTCATTTACAGAACCTTAATGAAGCCTGGCATAAAAATTATCCTGACTCACCTGAAGCCCGAATAGAGGGTGCGATTGTTACAATAAAACAAAACACAGGTGAAATCATAGTAGCCTGCGGTGGTAGCGGATTCAATGTTAAGAATCAGCTTAACAGGGTTTATCAAATCCATCGGCAGCCAGGCAGTGCCTTTAAACCTTTTCTTTACCTTGCAGCACTTGACAGCGGCAAGTTTACGGCTTCGTCATTGCTTCTTGATCAGCCCGCATATTTTTTCCCGTACGCGGGTGCAGAACCCTGGATACCTGATAATTATGACGGTAAATATCAGGGCTGGTTGACTTTACGTTATGGACTTGAACATTCTATAAACGTTGCTTCTATACGTCTTATGGAAGAATTGGCTCCGACTGAATTATCTCATTACGAGAAACAGACATATTCAGGTAATCTCATAATTGATTATGCAAAAAAACTCGGGATAAAAAGTCATCTTGAGCCTGTCTGGTCACTGCCTCTTGGACCATACGGTGTGACACCACTTGAGATGGCTGAAGCATTTGGTACAATCGCTAACGGTGGTGTATATGTTGAGTCTATCTTTATAAAAAATATCAGAGACCGGGATAACACTATCATCAAAACATACGTTCCTCTTGAAAGAGAGGTTATAGGAAAAGACGTGGCTTATCTACTCACTCATATACTCGAGGGTGTTGTTCGTCGTGGTACCGCTGCTTATAGTATAGGCAGTTATTTTAAAGGAAGACCACTTGGAGGTAAAACAGGGACTACTAATAATTTCGTTGATGCCTGGTTTATTGGTTTTAGTCCGCAATACACAACAGCGGTATGGGTTGGTTTTGATCAGGGTAGTACATCACTGGGCCCTAAAATGTCAGGTGGCAGAGTCGCCGCTCCGATATGGCGTGATTTTAATCTCGTATTATTAAAAGATTTGCCAATGGAACCGTTTCCTAAACCAGATAATATACTACTTATACCAGTTTGTTATGAAACAGGAAAATTAGCTACTGACAAATGTCCTTCAATAATTGAGGAGGCTTTTATTTGTGGCACAGAACCTGATGAGGTTTGTGAGCTACACAAAGAAGGGGTTACTGCTACTACATTAGAGTTCCCAGAAGAAACAATTGAGAGCCTCTTTTATCCACTTGATAATGTCAAACCGACCCGGAATCCTGATATAGAAAAAATCGAGAAAAAACCATTTACCAATATAGGCAAAATCCGTGATAGACAGCCTTTTGGTGAAGAACGATAAGTCGAAGTTTTTCGAAGGAGTACTCATGAGCGCGGGTTGCGCTCTACACAATATATGAAAAACTAAAGATGATATGTTGGCTTCAGGCTCCGGGCTTTTGGCTCCAGCTGGCTGTAGTCCGTAGCCTGTAGCCTGTCCTGATACCTCTCACTTCTTCCGTTATCTTGCTTCTTGCTTCTACTTGATATTATTATAGTTACAAAGTTTTTCAGAGGAGACTATTAAATCTATGTCACACAAAATTCTTGTAATTGACGATGACCCGTTTGTAACTGATATGTTAGATGAATTTCTTTCTTCTTACTATAAAGTAAAAGTTGCGCTTTCCGGTAACGAGGGTATAAAAAAACTGCAGAGTTTTAAACCTGATATTGTATTACTTGATATACGTATGCCTGAGATGGATGGTTTTACTGCGCTTTCTGTGATAAAGAAACTTGACTCGGAATGCAAGGTCATAATGATAACAGCCAATCAGGATGCAAAGAGTGCTGTTAAATGTATGAAACTCGGAGCATATGACTATATTGTAAAACCTTTTGACATAGATGAGATTAAAATAACCATTGACAGAGCTATTGATTCACTTGAAGCAAGTAAAAAGGTGTTATTGCTTGAAGAAGAATTAAAAGAAAAATATTCTTTTAATAAAATAGTCACGTGTTCAAAAATTATGGAACCGGTACTCTCTCTGCTTCAGAAAATCATCAACACGGATACTATTGTTTTATTACGTGGTGAGAGTGGTACAGGGAAAGAACTTATAGCGCGGGTTATACATTTTAATAGTAATAGATATAACAAGCCATTCATTGCGGTTAATACAAGTGCCATTCCCGAGACACTACTTGAGTCTGAATTATTTGGTTTTGAGAAGGGTTCATTCACAGGTGCTATATCGTCTAAACCTGGAAAATTTGAATTAGCAGAGGATGGCACTGTCTTTCTGGATGAAATCGGAACAATGCCCTATAATCTGCAGTCAAAACTATTAAGAGTTATCCAGGAAAAAGAGTTTTCCCGGATCGGTGGCACTGAACCAATCAAATTAAATGCCAGGATCATAACAGCAACAAATGTAAATCTTGAGGAAGCGATGGAAAAAAATCTGTTTAGAAAAGACCTGTTTTATCGTTTAAATGTTTTACCTGTATTTATTCCTCCACTTAGAGAACATAAAGAAGACATCCCTCTTCTTATAACCCATTTTATCGAGATAATGAACAAACGATTTGGAAGAGCGATTGAAAACGTTGAAGAGCGAGCTTTAAAAATACTTATGGATTATAATTGGCCTGGTAACGTCAGGGAGCTCGAAAATTTTATAGAGCGCGTAGTAGTTATGAGTCAAGCTGAGGATAAATATATAACTCTTAAACACATACAGGAGGCTATGGATTTATTCACGTTCTCGCCAAAAGCAAGGAGCGTTCTTTTAAGTGTTGGTGATTCTATAGAGGAGATGGAGAAAAGACTTATAAAAGCAACTCTTGAAGAGACAGATGGTAAAATAATTAAGGCAGCTGAGATTCTTGGTATAACTCGTAAAACATTAAGAGAGAAGCTAAAAAAATTCGGTCTTTATACTTTATTTAAAGACGATGGTAAAGACGATGATAATGCTGACAGATTAGCGCCTTAGCCTTTGTGCCGTTGTGTCTTAAATTATGTTAAAAAAAGTATTTCTGGTATTTATTATATCGGTTCTTCTCCTTATATCACTTGGGTTTGTTTCGCTCCAGGTTTCAGAGTACATCAAATCAGTTACTTTAGAAAAATTCAATGATCAGCAGCTTATTCTTGCGAGACAGTCGAGTGAGGGGATAAGCAGTTTCATAGAACATATCTGCAAAAACCTTGAATATTATGCAGAGTCACCTGAGATAGAAACCAGAAATATGAAGAAAATATATCCTTTTTTAAACAGGATATACTCGCGTGAACTTTTAAATATTATTAATATCATAATCACTTATAAAGGCGACCCATCACCTATTTTTTTCCCTGATCTTATTACGAGTCCTGGTTTCTTTATTGATGAGCTGGAAAAAACTTTTTCCCAAAAGACAACTGTGACTGATTATTTTCTTGTGCTTGATGGTTTACCATCAATCGTGATAAACACGCCATTAAAACGGCTTAATTTTCCTGATAAGATATACGGCTATTTCAGTACGACTATCAGTCTCTCGAGGATCGAAAAATTATTCATCTCAAAAAGCATCCCGACAGATTCATCAAAAATATATCTTCTTGATAAAAACTTCAGGATTTTGATTTCAAACGATGAGTTATCTATCGGCACAAATCTTTTTGAAAAATATAATTTCAATAAGGAAACCTGGTTACGTTATATTTCAGAGCATAAAAATAAGTTTACAGATAATCTTTCTGAAACTAAATATGTGATTGCGCATACCCCTGTTATGGTCTTGTTAAATCAGTGGCATCTCGTGATAATAACACCCAGGGACGTCGCTTTATCGAATCTTCAGCCCTGGCTCCAGAAAATGACAAGATTCATTCTCGTGATCACTCTTTTGATACTTCTTTTATATTCGTTGTTAAGTCTATTTGTTATGAGTTCGCACAAAAAAGAAGCAGAGGCTTTAGAAAAGATAAGGACTGCTGAGGAGCGGGAACGTCTGCAGCGGGAAATAAAGCGCCGTGAAGAGTTCCTTACAAATATCCTTTCAAGCACCCAGGATATGGTCTTCACCATAAGTAAAGACTCCAGATTTACTTTTGTCAATAAACGTATGGTCGAAACACTCGGTCTACCCGAAGAAAAAATAAAAACAGAAAGTGTATTTGATTATCTCGGGGTTGATGATAAAAAAGTACTGGAGAAATACATCGCTTTTTCTGACTATAATTCAACCCCTTTAATACATGATTGCAGTTTTAATCTTTCAAACCGAACACTATCAGTCATATTAAGCATTGCACCTGTTATATCATACGATAACGAAACCTCGTTCGTATGTGTCATTACTGATGTAACAGAGATAAAACATCTGCAGGCACGGCTGTATCAGGCAGATAAAATGGTTACACTCGGTACTATGGCTGGCGGTATAGCTCATGAGATTAATAATCCGTTATGTTCTGTACTCGGGTTCGCTAAAATGGGTATTAAAAAGTCCGATGAGATAAATGATTCTGTGCTTAAAAAATATTTTGCGTCTATCCATAAAGCAGCTGAACACAGTAAAAATATCATCGATAATCTTTTAAGGTATGCAAGTAACAAAGGGTTCTCTTTCTATCCTGTCAATCTGATAGAAACACTTGATAACAGTTTAATGCTTCTTGAAAAGAGTTTTGAATCTTCAGATATATCATTTATTAAAGAATATCCAGCAGAGAATATATTTGTTTTAGGCGATGAAAACCAGCTGCAACAGGTGTTTACGAACATATCGGTTAATGCTATCAATGCGATGCCTGATGGCGGCACCTTTGTTATATCTATAAAGATCAATCATAAAGAGAGCAGTAGCGAAGTGGTCATCTCTTTCAAAGATACAGGTGTGGGTATCTCAAAAGAAAATATCTCTAAAATATTTGATCCCTTCTTTACTACTAAACCCATCTGGAGCGGTACAGGCCTCGGATTATCAATATCCCAGACTATTATCAAAGAACATAAAGGAAGAATTGAGGTCGAGAGTGAGTTAAATAAAGGTTCATCCTTTTTTATATATTTACCATTGCATAAAATAGAAAAAGAAGTTAGAAGATAGTTGTATTGAAAAATTGGAAGATTGAAAGATTCAAAGGAAAGGCACAGAGGCACAGAGGCACAAACTCCGGGCTTTTGGCTCCAGCCGGCTGTAGTCCGTAGCCTGTAGCCTGTACCCCGAATTATTAGAGTTACAGCGTTTTTCAGAGGAGATAACTATGCAAAAGATCCCGTTTAATGAACTTGTAAATGTTGTTGTAGAAAAAGATGGGTTAGTAGAACTGAATGCTGATATCCTTGATAGCCCACTTGCTAATATAGATAATATGCCGGTAAAAATTAAAGACAGAAACTGGTCTTTATGGAGTCTTGCTTGTTTGTGGATCGGCATGGCTGTATGTATCCCTACGTATATGCTTGGAGCTGGATTGATTGACCAGGGGATGAACTGGTGGCAGGCAATTTTAACCATAACACTTGGTAATTTTATTGTTCTTATACCAATGGTTTTAAATGCGCATGCCGGAACAAAATATGGTATCCCGTTTCCTGTTCTTCTTAGGTCATCGTTTGGTGTTCGGGGTGCAAACATCGCTGATATTATGAGAGCGCTTGTTGCTTGTGGCTGGTTCGGGATCCAGACCTGGATTGGCGGTGATGCAATTTATCAGCTATTATGCAAAACCTTTTGTCCTTCTTTCTCTGAGTTATCAAAAATCCCATTTATAGGCCTGAACTTAGCTCAACTCGGATGTTTCCTCTTATTCTGGTTAATTAATATGCTTATTATATATAAAGGGATAGGTTCGATCAAAGTATTTGAGAATCTATCAGCACCTTTTCTTATAATCATTGGTCTTGGACTTTTATACTGGGCATATAACGAAGGAGGTGGTTTTGGACCTATGTTTGTGACTACTACTAAATTTGCTTCTAAAAAAGAATTTTTCAAAGTTTTTGTTCCGGGTTTAACTGCGATGGTGGGTTTCTGGGCTACTTTATCACTTAATATAGCAGATTTTACAAGATACACAAAATCTCAAAAGGCTCAAGTTATAGGTCAATTTCTTGGGTTACCCACTACTATGGCTTTTTATTCTTTTATCGGGATTGCTGTGACCTCAGCAACCATAGTAATTTATGGCAAAGCCATCTGGGATCCTATTGATCTGCTTGCTCATTTTAACACACTTCTTCTTGTGATGATTTCTCTTGTTTCGCTTAGTATCGCTACTTTAACTACAAATCTTGCTGCTAATGTTGTGGCGCCTGCTAATAACTTTTCTAATCTTGCACCTAAAAAAATCAGTTTTAAGACTGGCGGATTTATAACAGGGATTATTGGCATTGTGATAATGCCCTGGAAACTCATTGAAACAACTAATGCTTATATATATACCTGGTTAATAGGTTACTCAGCATTGATTGGTCCTATATGTGCGATAATGGTCTGTGATTATTATCTCATACAAAGAACAAGGCTTGATCTACTTGAGCTCTATAAGCCCGATGGTAAATACAGGTTTTATAGAGGCTTTAATTTAGCAGCTATTATTTCACTTGTAGTTGGTATCATTCCGAATATACCTGGTTTTCTTTGTGCTGGAGGTATTATTAGTAAAGAACACGTGCCACAATTTTTTATAGAGATGTATTCTTATGCCTGGTTTATTGGTTTTATCATAGCTTTTATTCTTTATGCGGTATTATACAAAGTGATACGGTACGAGCGAGGTATTAAGTGATGGTGGATAAAAATGTAGAAATTTTTGAGTGTCCGCAATGTAAAGCAAAACTCAACGTAGCGGATATTCCTGATGGTAAAAAGGGTAAATGTCCAAGCTGTAAAAATATTATAGTCATCCGTCGTCAGAAAGTTCATGACATTATTACTGACAAAATTTTGCAGAGAGTTATGCTTAAATTAGAAGAAGATATTAAAGAAATAAAAGATTCTTTAAGGTCATTTGCAAAGAATGAATTTACTCTGCTGCATTCGCGTTTTGACGATTTAGTGATGAAATCCTCGCAGAGGATTAATGTTCTTATTGAGGGTTCGAATAAAAATATCGAGGATTTTATAAGACAGGCAAGAGAAGAGTTACCAAAAATCGAGTCTCTTTTTAAAAACATTATCGAACAGTTTATAATAAACTCTAAAAAGGAGCTTGAGCATCATTTCAAAATATTTCAAAAAGAGTTATCTGATTCTTTATCATCACTTGAGACTCGGTATCAAACCTCAATAACCGACCTCGAAACACGCTATTTCCAGGCTGATAAGCGATTAGAAAAATCGATCTCTGTTTCACAAAAAAATATCCAGGAAATGAAAGAATCACTTACAGCAGATTCGATAAAATATAAAGAGTCCCTGGATAAAGAGTTCATCAGGTTACAGAATGAACTCGTAGCCAGGTTTTCAGAACAATCAAAAATTATCAAAGAGTCTTTTGAAGAACTCGGAGAAAAAACATACAAAGACCTATCCCAAAAATTAACAGCCTTTCTAAACAATATCTCACATGAGATATCTTATGAATTCGGTATCCCACATGAAGGCTTGCTTGAGGTTGGTTCTGAAGAACATTTACCTCTCTTTGAGATATCAGGTGCGATATCAGAAACAGAACAATCCTCTGAGGGCAGTAGCAGGTCGCAAGAAAAAGAAGAGAGTGAAAAAATTGGATAATATCTATGAAATTCATCTGCCCTTTCTGCTCAACCCCACTTACAACAAAAACTACAATAAGAACAGGTATCTGTCCTTCTTGTAAAAAGAAAATAAAAAACCCTTCTGCAATTCCTGTCTATCAGAAAATTGCCAACAGGATAATCGATTCAGTTAAACAGGAGATAGTTGTCGAATTCGATAAAAGCGGGGCTCATCTACAAAGTATCATCGAGACCCGATTACAGGTCGCTATTAATAACATAGCGACACAATTTCAGAAAGAAGAAACCTCATTAAAAACCACTCAATCAAAGTTCATAACATCTGTTCAAACAGAACTGGACAAGTTTATTCATAATGCAAACATATGGTTTGAAAAATTACAGAATTCATATAAAGCAGAGTTCGAAAACGGCCTAAAAAACATTCTAACATTATTTAATGATTATAAAAAAGAAGCTCTTTTAGACCACGATAAATTTAAATCACAAATAAACAATGATTTCAAAAATTTTACAAGTAAAACCATTTCAGATTTCGAGGCAAACAGGCTAAATTTCGAGGCAGCCTTTAATTCGTTACAGGAAAGAATAACAAGAAACCAGACTGAAAACCTCAAAGAACTTACTACAAGAATAAATCAGGCTGTCACTGATAGTATTGTTCGTATAAATGAATATCTGACTAACATTAAAGTATCTCTTGAAAAAGAGTTTTTAAATAGAGTGACTGGTTTCGAAACAAGACTGAATAAAATCCTCGAGGATAAGTTCTTAAATTTTCAACAGAATACTGATAATTATTACAAACAAAAAGAATTAGATATAGATAAATTTACTAATGAGATAAAAGAGAGTATTGAAAATTTTAAATTAAAAACAAAGAATGAACTATTTAATGAATTTTCTAAAAAGCTCGATGCTGAAATAGTCAACACGGAAAAGAAAATAAAAGAGACCCTGGCTGGTTTTGAAGAACTCGTTAACAAAATACTTCTCGGAAAAGAATAGTATGCGATATCTTGCTGATTTACACATACACTCCCCTTTTTCAAGAGCAACCAGTAAAGAAATGACAATCCCTAATATTTATAAGTGGTCCTGTCTTAAGGGTATCGACGTTATAGCTACTGGCGATTTTACGCACCCTGAGTGGTTCTCTGAAATAAAAAAATCTCTTGTAGAGAATAATAACGGTTTATTTGAATTAAGAGAAGATTTAAAAAAGAATATAAGAAAGGAGGTCTTTTCAAGCTGTTCCCATCTAAATCCTAAATTTATACTCTCAACAGAGATATCCTGTATCTACAGAAAAAATAACAGGATCAGGAAGGTTCATAACGTCATTCTTATGCCTGATCTAAAATCAGCGGAAACTTTTATAAAAACACTTGAAAGAATTGGGAACATACGTTCTGATGGTCGCCCAATTCTTGGTCTTGATTCGAAAGAACTTTTAAAAATAGTGATTGAGACCTGCCCTTCCTCGATCTTCATTCCTGCGCATATCTGGACCCCTCATTTCTCTGTTTTCGGTGAATTTTCAGGGTTTGGGTCTATTGAAGAATGTTTCGATGACCTGAGCCGCCATATCTATGCGATTGAGACCGGGCTCTCTTCAGACCCGGCTATGAACTGGATGGTTTCATCGCTTGATAAGTTTCAGCTCGTCTCAAACTCTGATGCTCATAGCTGTGAAAATATTGGTCGGGAATGTAATATCTTTGAATCGAATACTGATATAAGTTATAATCTTATTTTTGATATTTTAAAAACAGGTGATGGCTTAGTTGGTACCATTGAATTTTTCCCCGAAGAAGGTAAATACCATTATGATGGCCACAGAAATTGCAATATCGCTCTCCATCCTTTTGAATCTATTAAAAATAAGCTGCTCTGTCCCGTATGTAAACGTAAACTAACTATCGGTGTATTACACAGGGTTATTGAGCTTGCTGATAGAAAAAAAGTAGACCAGAAGCAATTAAATAAAAAGATTTATAAAAGTTATATCCCGCTCAAAGAAATCATCTCTCAATTCCTTGGTAAAACCAAAACTTCGAAAGTTGTAGCTAATCAATATTTTGATTTAATAAAGAATTTAGGTCCTGAATTAAAGATACTTGATTTTGATACAAGTATCAAAGATTCTGTTATTAAATATCCTGTTTTAGAGTATGTTAAGAATATGCATTCTTATAATATCGAGCTCAACCCTGGTTTTGACGGTAAATATGGTATCATACGCGTTAAAAATATTAATGCAATTAAATCAGAGCAGATGAGGCTGTTGTAACTTTGTAATCTTAAGAAGCACTCCTCGTTCAAGAGTTCAGGAGTTCAGGGGTTGTGGTGTTGGGTACTCGACTTTATGTCTTTTAATCTTTCTTTGGAACAAGCAAAAATTATAGAATTACCAATTAATCAACATATTCTGATACAAGCAGGTCCAGGCACTGGTAAAACCACAACCCTGGTTTATAGATTAATGTTTTTATTAAATTCAGGGATACCATCCTCTCAAATAATGGTTGTAACGTTCACAAACAGGGCAGCTAACGAACTAATCTCAAGACTCGGTTCGATCCCTCAGTCGGGTCAGAACGCTGTTTTATGGGTCGGTACTTTTCATTCTCTTAGTTTACGGCTTCTGAACGATGAAGATATCTTTATCTGCGATAATCTCCTCTTGAAAAATATAGCAAGATACCATAAACTCGATTTAACCGCTAAAGAGATAGACAGATTCTTGAGTGAATACTCTTATATCAAAAATACGTCTGTTGATTCAATTACAATGGATAAATATTCGAGTTTAACCAATTTACTAAAAAAGTATAATCTTTATGATTTTGATGATATTCTTTATCTATGGATTTCAAGAGCGAATGAGATGAATAAGAACAAATTTAAATATATTCTTGTTGA
Organism: Candidatus Hydrogenedentota bacterium; assembly: GCA_040752395.1. Taxonomy (GTDB): domain Bacteria; phylum JBFMHD01; class JBFMHD01; order JBFMHD01; family JBFMHD01; genus JBFMHD01. Next base: position 4,387 of record JBFMHD010000041.1, on the reverse strand, counting down.
TGAATTTCAGGATATAACAAATCTGCAGATAAAATGGCTGAATACTTTTGTCCGCAGATATAATACTTTTATATTTGCTATCGGTGATATTGACCAGTCTATTTATTCGTTTCGTGGTACCACGATCGAAACCTTCCTTAACTTTAAAAAAATTTTTATCCCTTCAGAGACGTATTGCCTGTATAACAATTATCGTTCATCTGCCTCGATTGTTCGTACCTCACAGTCTTTAATTAAGAATAATAAAAAACACTTAGATGTAGAACTCAAACCACAAAAAACAGATAAAACTAAAATTATATTATTTCATACGGAAAATGACAAGACCGAGGCAGAATATATAGCTTTTATAATAGAAAACGCAGTAGCTGGATTTAACTCTAATATTATGGGGATTAAAGAATATGGACTTGATATAAAAGAGCCATTCTCTTTAAAAGACATAATAATTTTATATCGTTATCATAATATGAGACACCCTTTAATTAAAATATTTAAAGATAATGGTATCCCGTATCAGGTTATTGGTGGCAGTAAATTAGCTAATAATAAATATGTAACCAGGCTTCTAAGTTTAATCCGGATGTTAATCTCTAATAATAAGGAGATCCAATTAATCGAGGGAACTTTTGTTCCGACAGCGCTCCGGGCTGCGGCCAGCACAGACTGCCTGGGAATCTCTGCATTAGATTTTATAAATAATTTTGTTAGCCTTTTAAAACTCGACAAAGATAATGAAGAGGTATCCCATACTGTAAATCTATTATCGTTTATTGCCGGAAGTATAAAAAGTAAAGGTATCAAAGCAGTAAAAGAGTTATATCATAAGATAATGTTGTTCCGCTCTGAAGATGAGCTTGACACACGAGCAGAAGCTATAACTCTGAGTACTTTACATGCCTCAAAGGGGCTCGAATATCCTGTGGTTTTTATTGTTGGGTGTAATGAGGGCTTTATCCCTTCGCTTTATTCTGATATAGAAGATGAGCGACGATTATTTTATGTTGGTATAACGCGTGCTAAACAGCATTTGATACTATCCTTAAGTGATTACAGATTCTATAATGGTAAAAAAGTCAAAACAGAAATATCAGGGTTCATTGATGAAATCAATAAAGATTATATTTTTCAAGCTGATACCTCAATCCTTGCAATGAAAAAATCAAAGCGACGCAGATACAAGGAAATCCAGTCTATAAAACAATCCCAGTCAACACTCAAACTTATGTCATAGAAATTTAATATCAACAGAGGTATGGCCATAAATCTGGAATCTGTTTGTTTTAATCTTTACATCACATGGGTTGCAATGTCCATAAAAGTCACATTCACGGTAAATATCCTGAATCTCAAACTCAGGGTCTAATATATTACCAATGGGTTTCCTGTTCTCATATAAATCAGAATGACATCTATAAATATCGCCTGTGGAACCAATAATCAGCTCAGTGGTTTTACATAAAACTTTTTTCTTTATTTTTTTTAATACTGCATCCGGATATTTATATTTTCCATAAGTTCTGCCGCTATAATCACCTAAAAATTCCTTTAACCTGAAGTCAATGCCTAATCTCTGACACTTCTTTTGCGCCTCTAATAAGGTTTCCTGATTAGTAGGGTGCATTACTCCCCATATCCCTATACTGAAGCCAGCGTTCTGCATTTTTAGGACTCTATTAATTGTATTATGTAGTTCCATCTGTGAGGGATGATAACTTACTCTTATGGAAGCATAGGGTGCATCACGTTTGATTCTTTGGGGTTTTACTTCTTTAATGAACCTATCAATATCAAATTGCAAGTTTGTAAGAATATCAATATTTAAATCTTGTCTTATATTATTGATTATATATATAAAATCCGGATGTAATGATGGTTCTCCACCCTGTAAAGTCAGTGGTAAATCCTGTCTGCTTTTTATTCTGTTCAATCCCTCTACCCACTCCCTGCCATTTAGATATCTTCTATTAAACTTCCCCTGCTCGAAATAATTTATACAATAATCACATTTAAGATTGCATCCCATAAACAAAAATACTGCTATGTAATTATAATTTTGGGGGATAATTATTTCTTTCATTTTAGAGTGTCAATTTTCTTTCCACATTTCCAGCAAAAAATATCTCGGTTCTCGATATCAGCTTTGCAATAAATACACAAAATCCTTTTATAATCAGTCTCTGATTCCTTTTTTTCTTCGCGGATTAGTATTTTCTTTTTTGGTGTTTTATAGACTACTAAAGGGAGTTGTTCTTCCTGTGGTATAATTCTCATATATCTATTTGCTTCGCGCAGTCTATTACTTAATGATTTCAATATCTGATACAATAATTCTTTCGATTCTTTGATTATTTTTTCAAATAGATCTCTTTTTATAACAATCAGCTTAACATCCTCAATAGCAACAGCTGTCGCGGCCCTCGGCTCATTATTAATCAGAGCCATCTCACCAAAAAAATCACCTTTTGTAAGATTAGCAAGAACCTGGACATCTGATCCTATCTTTAGTTTTGCATCGCGGATAAACTCATACTCTTTGTATTGTTTACTTATCTGAACCGTCCCCTCTAAAATAAGATACATCTCGTCGCCAATCTCATTTTCAAGAAATATAACACTCCCTCGTTTATACACTCTGCCTGATTTCTTATATAATTTCTCTAAAGCTTCGAACATTTTTTCTTCCAGTATTAAAATACTAAATTTCTTATTTTATAAGTCAAGGAAAAGTTAATCTATTTTACATCCCATCAATCTTCTGTGTTCTTTACTTCTTCCCCACGTATAAGTGTGAACCTGTGAAAAA
>JBFMHD010000041.1:0-1481 GCA_040752395.1 Candidatus Hydrogenedentota bacterium | reverse complement strand
GCCGAAAAACTGGCCGACTGGTCAGTTACTTGAAATTCTTTGTATATACTGCTTGTAAATTATAGCCTATACCTAAAAAAGCAGGCACTCTTTTATATATGATTCTTTCTTCGTAATCTTTATCCCTTTTCTTATTATTTCCGTTTATTTCTGCGGTTGTTTCTTGAAACCTGATTCTCATTATATCGCTCCTCTGAAAAACATTGTAACTATAATAATATCAAGTAGAAGCAAGAGGCAAGAAGCAAGATAACGAAAAAAGTAAGAAGTAAGAAGTGGGAAGTGAGAAGTATCAGGACAGGCTACAGGCCACAGGCTACGGACTACAGCTGGCTGGAGCCCGAAGCCCGGAGCCTGAAGCCAACATATCATCTTTAGTTTTTCATACGTTGTGTAGAGCGCAAAAGGGCTTATGACCACTCTTTTAATATAATCGTATTTTTTTAATATTTAGTTTAGCAATAATAATGCCGTAATAAATTAGATTGAAAATATTAAAATTATAAATTTAATTTTAATTATACGTTGAAAAAATTCAACAAAACTATGTTATTTGTTGATTTATTTCACAATATCTGATAATCCCGAGTCCTGCTGCTAAAGCTGTCTCTGTTTTTAGTACAGTCTCAGCTATTTTTATAAAAATGAAATTATACTTTTTAAATAGCTCAATTTCTTTTTCGGAAAAACCTGCTTCTGGACCTAACCATAGGTTAATTTTATCATCAGATTTTAAGATAAGCTTTGTTTTTGTTTCAGTGTACGGTTGTGGAACTATGTTAATATTTTTAAAAGAAATAAATTTTTCTATTCTATCTGGTTTATTCATAATCATATCTATATTTGAGCCTGATTGTTTTCTTGATTCTCGATGAATATTCATCCAGCGTTTTTTAACTTTATCAATATCATTATATTTTTTCAATGAACATTCAGTAATAATCGGAGTAAAAGAAGAGACACCAAATTCAGTACATATTCTAACAGCAGTATCCATAGCTTTACGTTTCATCAGTGGAAAAAAGACATTCGTTTCTATACATTTTTTCTTCTCAATCTTTTTTATTACCGAACATATAATTTCAGTTTTAGTTATATCTTTTATCTCGCATAGATATTCCTCATTCAAAGGAGAGAAAACTAAAATTTTATCTTTATTTTTTGCTCTTAGAACTTTTTTTAAATGAAAATAATCAGGGTTTAAAATTTTAGCAGTATTGTCTATAATTTCACCAAAAAATCGATGCATAGTTTTAGTGTAGCCCCTTCGGTTATAGGTGGTGAAGAAACAAGAAGTAAGAAGTGAGAAGTATCAAAAAAGAAGCTAAGGAGCAAGAAACAAAAAGAATTATATTCTCAAATTTTTTAATACTTTTGGCTCATATTTATCCTGTATCTCCTTAATTATTTCACCATCAAGCACCCTCCTTAATTTTTTATACATCTCTGCTCTATTTTTGTTTTGCAAAAAATAGAAGATT
>JBFMHD010000040.1:0-16366 GCA_040752395.1 Candidatus Hydrogenedentota bacterium | reverse complement strand
GCTACGGACTACAGCCGGCTGGAGCCAAAAGCCAAAAGCCTGCTGAAAAGTCTTGAGTCTCGAGTCCTGTTTTGACTCACGACTCTTTTCATATCATCTTTAGTTTTTCATACTTTCATTTCTTATTTTTTCATATCATCATAACCAAACATATTACTTTATATGAAATTCTGGCAAGTAATTTTATCGTTTAAAATCCATGGGTTATCTTCTATAAACTTTTTTAATGATTCTTCTGCACGTTCTTTATATCTTAATTTTTTATCACTTTTTTTAGTTCTCGAAGCAAGTGGCGGAACTAAACCGAACTGGATGTTACTCGGTTGAAATATTAATTCACCTATACCTTTCTCTATGTATACAGAAAGGGCACCTATCATAGTTTCAGAAGGAAAACCATCCCATTCTATATTTTTTAGTCGTGCATATACACTCAATGCTGTAGCTAATCCTGAAGCTATTGATTCAACATAACCCTCTACCCCTGTTATCTGACCGCTAACCCAGAAGCCGCGTTTTTCTTTAATCTCAAACTTTCTATTAAGAAATCTTGGTGAATTAATATAAATATTTTTATGAAGGCTACCATATCTTAAAATTTCAGCATTCTCTAGTCCCGGGATAAGATTGATTATCTTTTTTTGATAGTTATGTAAAAGTTGTGTTTGAAATCCAACAATATTAAATGTTTTACCATAAAGGTCATCTTTACGAAGTTGTATTACTGCTTCTATTTCGGAATTTTCTGTTAATCCAACTGGTTTCCATGGCCCAAATTTCAATGTATCGATCCCGCGCTTTGCCATCACCTCAACAGGCAAACATCCCTCAAAAAACCGAACGTCATCAAAATTATGTTTCAAAAAAGTCGGGGCCTCTCTTAATATGTTTAGTATCTCAAGGTATTTTGCTCTATTTAATGGACAATTTATAAAGTCAGGGGTTCCTTTATTATATCGTGAAGCCATGAATACTTTATTAAAATCTATACTATCAGCACTGATAATCGGGCTTGTTGCATCATAATAATATAATCCATAAAACTTGAATATATTTTCGAGTTCCTTGTAAAATGTTTCAGATGTTAAAGGTCCTGTAGCAACTACAACTGGCGGTTGGGGAAGTTTCTCAACTTCTCTTATCACAATCTCTATATATGGATTTGATTTTATTTCTTCAGTTACTTTTTTAGCAAAATCATCTCTACTTACAGCTAAACTTAAACCTGCAGGAACCCTTGTCTCATCTGCAACCTTAAGAAGATAACTTCCTAATGTTCTTAATTCCTGTTTTAATATCCCAACAGCAGTTGTGGTCTCATCGCTTCTAAACGAGTTCGAACATACAAGCTCAGCAAAATATCCGCTCTTATGAGCTTCTGTAGATTTTATTGGTCTCATTTCATAGAGTTTGACTTTTATCCGGCGAGAAGCAAGCTGTAGGCTACACTCACTTCCTGAAAGCCCACCACCAATTATGTTTACAACAGCACCTTCATCCATAACTTAATAATGCTATAACGCAATAACCCTATTCTTACACCCTTTATTTATGCATTCAAGATATTTACCATCTTTTTTTGATTCTTTTTCTACCATTATATTAGAACCACATTTATCACATTTTTTATCAACGGGTTTATAATATGACCTGAACTGGCACTCTGGATATTCTGAACAGCCATACATCCTCCCCCTTTTGTTTGTTATAATAATAATTTCACCTTCACATCCTGTCATTGGGCACTTCATCCCTAATTTTTCAGAGGAAGTGTATTTACATAGTGGATAACCCGAGCAAGCTACAAACCTGCCAAACCGGCTCTTTTTATATACAAGTGTTCTTCCGCATTCAGGGCACTTCTCATCTAATCTCTCCTCTTTCTCAATCTCAAAACTGCCGTCCTCTTTCTCAACTATTGATTTAACAAACCTGCAATCAGGGAATTTTGAGCAGGCAAGAAATTGACCATATTTTCCCCATTTAACAACCATTGGAGAGCCACAGATTTCGCATTTATAATCCGTCTTTTTTTCTAAATTTTTTTTAATATCAGGCATTTCAAGTTTTGCTTTCTCAACATCTTTTTTAAATATATCATAAAAACTCTTAAGTATCGCTACTCTCTCTTTTTTACCTTCTTCTATGTCATCGAGCTGTTCTTCGAGTCTTGCAGTAAATTCAACATCAACGATCTCCGGGAAAGATTTAATAAGCAGCTCATTTGTCATCATCCCGAGTTCAGTTGGAACAAATCTTCCCTTCTCTTTTTTAACGTATCTTCTATCCTGGATAGTTGAAATAATCACCGCATAGGTAGAAGGTCTGCCAACACCATTTTCCTCAAGTGTTTTAATAAGTGCTGCTTCATTATATCTTGGTGGCGGCTGCGTAAAATATTGTTCGGGTTTAAATTCTTTTACATCATATCCTTCACCTTCTTTAAATTCAGGCAGTATCTCTTCAGTTTCGTCTTCATCAGTTAACCAGCATTTTAAAAATCCATCGAACTTCAGTATACTCCCCGATGTTTTATATAGATAATCACCACATCTTGCTATAATATTCGTTTGTTCATACACAGCCTCTTTCATCTGAGATGCAATAAACCTGTAATAAATAAGCCTGTACAATTTATATGAGTCTCTGTCTAAATATTTTTCAATCCTCTGAGGAATAAGTGAAACGTCAGTTGGTCTTATAGCTTCATGTGCATCCTGTATAGCCCTTTTTGATCTATAAAAATTTGGTTTTTCAGGCAAATAATTGTTTCCAAACATCTCTTCTATCTTTTTTCGAGCACTAAATATAGCTTTTTCATTCACCCTCACAGAATCAGTCCTTATATAAGTCACTAAACCAACAGTTGTATCTCCGATATCCATACCTTCATACAATTTCTGTGCTATAAGCATAGTCTTTTTTGCTGTAAATCTTAATTTTTTACTTGCTTCCTGCTGGAGAGTGCTTGTTATAAAAGGCGGTGCAGGATTTTTATATTTTATTTTTTTCTCAATGCTATTTATAATCAATCTTTTATTTATTGATTCCTGGATTATTTTTCTGCATTCATCCTCGTTTTTTAATGAGACCTCTTTGTTTTTTTCGTCACAGAGATAGAATATAACCGTTTTGCCATCTTTTTCAATTTGCAAACTTAATTTCCAGTATTCTTCCTTAACAAAATCTTTTATCTCTTTCTCTCTTTCACATATAAGTCTTAGTGCCACGGATTGAACCCTGCCCGCAGATAACCCCTTCATAACTTTTTTCCATAACAATGGGCTGAGTTCATACCCCACAAGTCTATCAAGCTGTCTTCTTGTAACGCCTGCCTGTACAAGATTCATATTGATTTTTTCAGGTCTTTGTATCGCTTCTTTGATAGCATCTCTTGTTATTTCATTAAAAGTTATTCTATAAATCGTATGGTTTATCTTTTTTAGTTCTTCATAAAGGTGAGATGAAATAGTTTCACCTTCTCTGTCAGGGTCAGTTGCTAAATATACTTTATCAGCTTCTCCTGCCTCTGCTTTTAATCCTGTCAATATTTTCCCTTTACCCGGAATTGTTATATATTGAGGCTCAAAATTTTTATTAATATTAATCCCCATCACATTTCGCGGTAAATCTTTTATATGCCCAAAACAGGCTGTTACCAAATACTCGTTACCCAGAAACTTATTTATTGTCTTTGCTTTTGCAGGTGACTCCACAATAACTAAATGTTTACTCTTCTCATCCACTTATCAATTCTCCTTTTCACTTAGAACCTGTAAAAAATATATTAAATGTAGTAATGGTCAAAAAATCCATTTTTAATAATCTGTTAAAAATAATACAATTTTTTCACAGGTTCTTACTCTTTATAAAACCTGAAACATACTTAAAAGATAAAATCCCTTCTCTTGTCAACAAAATTTTCTAATATTTTTTTTGGACTTTTTTTCTAATAATAAATCTAATAGCTAAATCGTATCCCACCTGTCTTGTAGTGGGGTTCTTATGTTCGGTGTTTGGTGATAGGTGTGCAGTTATTCTCACTTCTTACTTCTTACTTTTTTCATTATCTTGCTTCTTGCTTCTTGCTTCTACTTGATATTATTAGAGCTACAATGTTTTTCAAAGGAGTACTCATGAGCGCGGGTTGCGCTCTACACTATTGGGTTATTGGGTTATTGCGTTATTGCGTTTTTGGGTTTTTGCGCTCTACACAAAGTATGAAAAAGATAGGAGTTAGAACTTAGAAGTTCGTAATAATAGAGCCTCAAAAAACTTTGTGCCTTTGTGCCTGAAAAAACAACTTTTAAAAGAGACCTGTAAAAAAAGCATATATAAATTCCACAGGAGTGGCACGGCCACGCTTGTTGGTATAGATGACACCATAAGCATCAGTATTCCATCAAATTGGAGTGCGAGTGGTAAAATGGAATCATTTTTCAGCCGTAGCGGTTATTCATCAGAGCGTGAAGTATAGGAAATAAGATTATTGTGCCATTGTAGAATCTTGTTTCCAGATGAAGGTTTGCATCCAATCAGGAAAAATATTATATGTTATCCAGTAAAAAAGAGATTGACTCCCACCATTTTACTATGGTAACCTTTTTATTATGAATGCAAAGAATGTATATATCTATTGGCTGAAATCGGCTAACAGAGATTTTAAGTCTGCAAAGCGTTTATTTAAAATAAAAGAGTATCACTGGTCTCTTTTTATGGCGCATTTAGCCGTAGAAAAACTCTTAAAGTCATACTACTCAAAATATATAGACCCTGAGGTTCCTTATAAACACGGCCTTGTTTTACTTACGAAGAAATGTGGCCTCACGTTAACGGAAAAACAGATTGAATTCCTTGATGAACTAACAACGTTTAATATTTCGTGCCGTTATCCCGATGCAAAATTTCGTTTTTATAAAAAGTGCACAAAGACATTTACAAAAAATATCTGAATAAAACATCGGTATTTATAACATGGTTAAAAAAAGAAATTCAGTAGAAAAAGATATTCTAATAACTGTACGTAACTATATTCACGAACTTCGAAAAAATAACATAAATATATGTGATGCTTATCTGTACGGCTCGTACGTAAAAAAGAGTGCATCCGCGGACAGCGATATTGATGTAGCTATTATTTCTGATTCTTTTTCCGGTGACTGGTTTAAAGATATTACATTGCTTCTTAAATTAAGAAGACATATTGACGTTCGTATAGAACCACTCCCATTTACGCCGGCTGATTTCAATTCTTCGCAGCCACTGTATTATCATATCAAGAGAAGCGGCTTAAAAATTGCCTAATAGTTGAAAAATTATAACCGTCAGGTACAGGTATAACCAGGCACATTATCAAATCTTTGTGCATAAGATAAGCCTTTAATTTAACCCAACTTCAAAATTTTAACCCCTAAAATCGCCATTTTTTGACCTGTAGTGCTCCACGTCTATCAAGACATTTTTTAGACAATTTTTGGCACTTGCAATGCTACCGCCCATGACCAGAAACTTTAGGGAATACCAAAAATATGCAGAACAATATCAACATATTAATAATAGTGATGTATAATATAATGTATATTATTAATCGTTGGATAATGGAGGTAAGCCATATGATAAGAAAACAGATTTATATTGAAAAACATCAGGAAAAGAATCTGAAAGACATTGCTGTTTTAAGTGGGATGTCAGAAACTGAAAAATAACTGTCTTATTTCAATGCGTAATACTGACCTGGAAGCTGTTGAATAAGTGATTTTATCTGAAGATTAACAAGAATACCTGCGACCTCAGGAAATCTAAGTTTTGTCTTTGCAATAAGTTCTTCAATATGAATGGGTCTGTATGATAAAAACTTATAAACATTAGCTTCTTTTTCACCGAGCTCTACTTTAGGTATTTTCTCCTGTCTAAACCTTAAACCTAATCCGAATGTCTCAAGTATGTCATCAGTTTTCTCAACAAGTGTTGCACCCTCTTTTATAAGTTGATGCGTTCCCTGTGATAATGGGCTGTTAACAGGTCCTGGCACAGCGAATACTTCACGACCCTGCTCAAGCGCATATCTTGCGGTTATAAGAGACCCGCTAATAATAGTCGCTTCAACAATTACAACGCCGACAGCCAACCCACTTATTATCCTGTTTCTTCTCGGAAAGGTTGATTTATCAGCATGGACATCTATCCCGAATTCAGAGATGATAAGCCCATTATTTTTAATAACCTCATCTATTAAATCACGATTCAGTTCAGGATACACTTTTTTAAATCCCGAGCCTAATACCGCAATCGTCCCACCAACTGTTTTGAGAGCACCCCTGTGCGCCATTGTATCGATGCCGCGCGCAAAACCTGAGACTATACTAAACCCAAGGGTTCCAAGTTCAGAAGCAAATTTAAAAGCTATGTGTGCGCCATAATTCGAGCATCTTCTTGATCCTACTATCCCTATGCATCTCTCTTTTAGTTTTTCTATATCACCTTTATAATAAAGAATTACAGGCGGGTCATATATCTTTTTAAGTACTTCCGGATACTCTTTATCAAGGATTGTTAAATACTTAAGTTTATATCTATTAATGTTCTCTTTTTCTTTCTCAAGCAAGCTAAAATCTATTTTCTTGAAATTTTCAACAACTGCATTATTCCAGCCAGGGATATTTAATAACTCATCTCGTTTAGCTGTAAATATCCTTGTTATATCCCTGAAAGATTCAAGTGCTTTTGATATCCGAACAGGTCCAAAACCATCGACTAAATTTAAAAGTATTAAAGCCTCTCTCTCATTCATTTTGCAATTTCCAATTTGCAATTCGAACACCTATCTTGCCTCTTGCTTTTTGATATCCCCTCAGTCTACTACGGGTCTTGTGACCATCACTACTCTGTGCCTCTGTGCCTCTGTGCCTTTGTGCCTTTGTGCTTCTTGCTTCTTTCGTTATCTTTCTTTAACTAATGGGTTACTAAATAATAGCTACTGATTTTAAAAGCAAAAGTACTATAATCATACTCAATATAATTATAACCAGTGCCTTTATCCTCTTTTTTTTAATAACCAGTCTGTATTTTAAGTAATAATTTTCAAACTGTTTTTTAAGTTTATCTATTATTTTTATCTCTGTTTTCAGGATTTGTTCCTCTGCAAGATAATCTACTAATTTTCTATGAACGTCCCTTGATTCTTTTTCCATTCTAAGTATCACAAGCCCCATCTCAAAAATCTTCTCTTTTTTCTGAACCCATACGGGTCTGCACCATGCAGTAAAAACGCCTGTCTTCTGATGCATTACAGCTATTCTAAAAATCTGGCCCATAAAGATTCCAATCGGAACAGGCGAAAAATCAGTTTTAGTTGATATGCGCATACCATTATCACTTATATCGACCATAATACATTCATTAAGCACAGCAGCAATATTACCATCCTCAACCCATACCTCAACCGGTATCAAGCATTTATATCTTATTTCCTCGCGTCTATCATCACCTGGATATGTAGTCAAAATAATTCTTCCCCTAAGAAAAAAGTCAGAAGTTCGGAGTTCGAAGTTCAGGGTTCGTATTTTTCGAAGTTAGAAGCCCGTAATACTAACTCCAAACTCCGAGCTTCGAACTCTTGATCAGTATACTACACTTTAAAATTTTCTTGCAATATTAAATTTTAAGTAAATAATAATATTGAATGAAAAAATACTTTTTCCCTGATATATCTCAACTTATACTCTCCCTTGTTCTTATAATATCAATCAAACCCCTTGAGGCTTGTGACCTTTTCTGGCATTTAGCAGCTGGCCGCGAAATAATCACTTCTTTAAAGATGTTATACAAAGATATATTCTCCTTTACAAAATATGGCGCTGACTGGCTCTATCATGAGCCGTTTTTTGGTATCATTGTATATTCTTTATATAAAATCGGTGGCTATAAACTTTTGATTCTTTTTAAATCATTGCTTATCACCGGCATCCCCGCCTTAATCTTTATCCTTTTTCGAAAAAAAGATAAACTTATTGTAGCAGTCGCTGTTTTATTATGGCTTCTTTTAGCTGGGAGAACCTTTACTTTAAGACCACATCTTATATCATTTTATCTCTTCTTTTTATTACTATTTCTTCTTGAAATAAGAAAAATAACCTCGCTTCCCGTAATAACACTTCTATGGGCTAATATACATGGCAGTTTTATTTTAGGACTTGTGGTCATAGCGGTCTATGGAGGTTATGATTTATTACAAAGGAAACTCAAACTAAAGCCCCTTGTTATCTATTTACTCTCATTTCTTAGCCCCATTATAAATCCCCATTTTCTTTCATTATATATCTATCCTTTCCAGTATGTGGGTAAGACAATACATTCTACTTTCATAATGGAATGGTTTCCTACAACTTTTAAAGAGTATCCATATTTTTACATAATCTCTGTTTTTATCTTTGTTTTCTATTTAATAAATATTAAGAGATTAAAAAACTTTCTACCTCTTTTTGTAATCACCATTTTAACAATCTATCTTGGTATAACATCAGTCCGACACCTACCATTTGCCGCGTGTTGTTATATTTTTATCTTAAATTTTTTACCAGACAGAGAGTATTTCAAGGTTACGGATAGGATTAATCAAATTACTCATAACCCGAGCATCTTTTTTCTTATCTCTTTTATCATTGCTGTTATTTTAAGTTTTAACACTTACTCATATAATCCATATTATTATCCCCCAAACGAATTTATTCAAAAGGTGCGTGAAACCCCTGGAGAAAATATATTTTCAGATTATGGTCTTTGTGGGTTTCTTATCTTTCAATTTCATCCTCAAAAGAGGGTCTTTATTGATGGCAGGGCTGATTTATATGGCGAAAAATTGATGAAAGATTATGTCAGAATCTATTATTTTTTCGAAGAATGGCCAGGACTTATATACGGATACCCTGTTGATTTGCTTATTCTTTATGATACAAGCCCGGTACTAAAATTTTTTAAAGATAAAATCGTATATCAAAACTCAAGATTTTTTTTAATAAAAGTTCTTGATTAAATTTATAAAAATATTACAATTTATTTAATCTCTACTTTTAACTTGTCATATCTTGCTTCTTGCCTCTACTTGATATTATTAGAGTTACAAAGTTTTTCAAAGTGGTACTCATGAGCGCGGTTTGCGCTCTACACAATATATGAAAAACTAAAGATGATATGAAAAGAGTCGTGAGTCGCAAGTCGTGAGTCAAAACAGGTCTCGAGACTCAAGACTTTTCAGCAGGCTTTTGGCTTTTGGCTCCAGCCGGCTGTAGTCCGTAGTCCGTAGCCTGTACCCCGAATTATTAGAGTTACAGCGTTTTTCAGAGGAGGTATTTAATTATGCCAGAAGAAATTAAAGAACAGGTTTCTCAAACACCCGAACAACAAGAACCGGAAAAAGAAAAAAAATCTTCAATTATTTACATTATCATAGCAGCAATAATAGCTGTGGGATTGGTATTTCTTATATATATCATCTTTGCTCCTGAAGAGTACGATACTACCATTACAACTACTATAACAAGAACTGAACCCTCATGGATTTCTGATACCGAAATAAAATATCTCGAGGTTATTGAAAGAAAAGAAATGCTCCCACTCGAAGCAGCCTCTGACCCTGATGTCGTTAAAGCATTTGGTGGAGTTCCTACAAGATATGATATAATAAAAGAAGAAAAAATAAAAAATATAGAAGAGATAATTAATAGCTATCTGAGTGATAAACCACTGACTCCAGAAAAGATAAAAGAAGGCTCCTCGCTAATAGCTGTACATTTTAGCGAAAATAATCTCTCAAAATTGTTTATAGCTAAACCAGTTAAAGATAAAACAAAAGATTATGAAGTCATTAAAGTGATACAGGGTGATTTCACAGGCAAAGCAGGGTTTGGTATATCACCTGATGGAAACAAATTACTCGTCATATCTGAACCTAAAAACTGTATTCAGGTAATCTTTATTGAGACAAATGATGGCCCAAGAATTATTGAATATCAGGAAAGTAAGGTAGAGGTAGGTAAGTTTTCTTATTAATTCCGCAGATATCTCGAAGTAGAGCAAACATTAAGCCGGGCCCCCAGCCCCCTACAGCAATTAATCTTAACTGAAAATATCTACACTTTTATTATCTTTATTTTCTTCAGGCGGAATATGAGCTGCTAAATTAATTATATTTCTTACTACGCTCTCTTTTATAACTAAATCTTCGGGGTTAACTTTAAATTCCTCGGAAACTTCAACATCCTTTACTTCGTATTTCTTTTCCTCTTTATTATCTTTATTAGATCCTTCATTTATCTGCAAATATTGATTGGATATATCAGAGTTTATTGAATAATTTGGATTATTGATATTGAAGTCCATTTTAACACCTCCTCCCTATTGTCCTTCACTCCATTGCAAATTGTAAATTTATTTGCCTACTACGGGTCTTGTGACCCTCACTACATTGTGCCTCTGTCTTCTGTCTCCTGTCTTCTTTCTACCTTTGTGCCTCTGTGCCTCTAACTTCAATTTGCAATTCGACATTCGAAATAATGTCGCTAAGTGATAGGATACCCTACATTAATATTATCGTCATTTATAAAAGATTTGTTTATACCTATTAATTACTGGATATTATTCGATGTAATTGTAATATTATCGGGGATTTTCTTTAAGGATAATCTGTTTTATTGTATAATTAGAGACCTTAAATATAATGTTTTTTATACTATCAAGCTTTATATATCGCACTGTTTCTATTTCTTTTCCTATATATATAGTATCTCTGCCAGCAACAGATTTAAATTGAATCGTGTATAAAGGTTTATCAAGTTCTGCTTCAGTTAATGATAGTTCATCTCCTACATAAACATCCATAGCTCTTAATAAAGATAAAGCCTCAATAGCGACCTGTAATGATTGAGTATCTTTTTTAACCTCGTTCACTACTATGTTCCATCCTGTATCCATTCTTATTGAATAAAATATCTCTTTTTGATCTTTTGATAATTTATATTCAGTTATTTCTCTGGGGTTAAAATCGGTTATCTGTTTTTTATACCACTCTCTCAAAGTTTTATCAGTAAACATTTTCAAGGAAGAGGGTACCAAAAGCGCATAGGGTTCTTCTTTTATTCTAATATAATTACTTCCTGCATACGAACCTCTCTTACCCACAATCACGTGTATTTTATCTTTAGCTGATTCTAATATTATGCTGGTGACTTGTGTTTCTTCCAGCTCATATTTGTAAAAATTCTCTTTTTTTTCTGATACCAGATCCCCTCTTTTTATCTTCTCTAACTCAATAAAGAAATTCTTTATACTTTCTTTTTCAACAGGGTAATTTTCTTTATCACGTATAACCCAATTATCATTTTGTCGAACAATAATAATTTTAGAATCATATTGATTTACAAATGTTATTTTAAGAGTTTCTGTTTCAGTAAAAGCCGATATTTTTTCTAATATTTTTTTTGCATAATCCGGATTTATATATTCTTTTTTATTCAATTTTACAAAAAGCACGCCACCAAAAAGTATTACAAATATAATAAAAAGTATCTTTATCCTGTTTAATTCACGACTCTTCATATTTTGCTCTTTCTAACCCTTATTTTTCTTAAAATATATCTCATTATACCAGCCACAACTATTAACAATGGTACCCCTATCATATTCGAATATTTTATAATATTTTTTTCTTTCTCTTCTAATTCTTTGATTGGTCTATTTACAATCTGTTTAGACCTTATAGAAATAAGGTCACAACCAAGTGTAAGCTGGTCTATAATATTGTTAATAAAATATAAATTCTCATTATACATTTTAATAATCCTATCAAGAATAAAATGCTCGGTACCTATAACCACGATATTTGTAGTTTCTGAACAATCTTTTTTATTTTTATAATCATCAACTGGTATATTGTAAATATTCTCCTTGTCTTTGAAATACGAGCTAACCCTTCCACGACAAATAAGTCCAAGCGCATAAGTATCTTCTTTTAATTCAAGATTAAAATCCTGCTGATAATTTAAATTAACAAAGCCTGCCATCGCATCTGCATAAGGCGTTGAGTAAACAAGCACATCAGTCAGTAATTCTGTATCCGAGGTAGTAACTGATGAAACCCAGGGCAGTATCAGGGACTCAAGTCCTGATACTGAGGCAACACTTTTATTAAACCCCCACGCTTTATCATTAAAAGTTGGTATTATCTTTATATAAAACGGATAAGTTACAGTCACACTAAAATATCCTGCATAAAACGAGACAGGAACACAGGATTTGTCAACAATATAATTATTATTAACTTTTATCCCATAGTATTCTAACAACCCCTGCAATTTATTCTCGGTTCTTGATGCAAAAATATTCTGCGGTGGACCATCCATCCCTGATACACAAAAAATAACATTACCTCCTTCCATTATAAACTGGTCAATATTAAATAATGTTTTGTCAGTGATATCCTTATTTTTGATTACAACTAAGGTTTTAACCTTTTTATCAATCTTACTTTCCGGCGATGTCCAGTTTATTGTATATGTTTTACTTAATTCTTCAACCAGTCCCTGGATATCCTCATATTCTATATCTTCTTGTTTAACGCCTGTAAGAAACGATACTTTGGGTTTCTCGGTCTGTAACAATCTCGTTAAAGATATTGCAAACTCATATTCGATCCCCTCAACATCTCTGATAACCGGTATCGCTTCGCGTCTATCCTCATAATGCATACAAAGCCCGAAATAAACCTTCTTTATCTCGGCTTTATCTCTATCAATATAATTGACTGCGACTTCAGGTACGCCTGATGAATTTGCCTGGCTTTGATACTCGGTATTTTTTGACGGGTCAATAAAAGTATAGGTTATATTACCTTTAGATAATATCCTTACCTCTTCTAAAAAATCACGAACCCTTTGTTTTATACCTGCAAAATAAAATGGCAGGTCTTCTGTAAAATATGCTTTAATTATAACCCTGTCTTTTGTTGATGTTATGATTTTTTTAAATGAAGAAGATAACGTATATTCTTTATTTTCTGTTAAATCTATTCTAAAAAAATACTCACCCCCTAAAATATTTATAAGAATTATAATACCAAGAACTAATATTATTGAGATAATCCACTGGTATCGTCTCATCGTTTACTCACTTTTTGTCATCTGTCTAAAAGTCAGATAATAAAAAAATCCTATAAATGAAAAATAAAAGACAATATCTCTTGAATCTATAACCCCGCGTTTCATACTATCAAACCTTCGGATAAGCCCTGTCTCATATAAAACTTCCTGTAATTTACCCTTTAATGTTACTCTGACAATATCCTCACCTATTATCATAAATACGAAACAAAAAATTAATCCTAAAATAAAAGCCACAGCCTGATTTTTTGTAAGACTTGAAGCAAATAAGCCTAAAGAAGCATACGAAGCGCCAAGAAGTAAGCTACCAAAATATCCGCATAAAATTCTGCCTTCATCAACGTCTCCAAGATAACAGATCATACCAAAAAGAGGCAGCGTCAGTATCAAGGTGATACCTATAAATATAACAACAGCCAGGAATTTACCAAAAACGAACTCGCACTCTGTTACAGGATACGTCATCAAAATCTCAATTGTTCCTGATCTTTTTTCTTCAGCAAACGCACGCATTGTTATTGCAGGAATAAATACAAAAAATGACCATGGTAATACATTGAACATCTCTAAAATCTCAGCTTGAGCATAATAAAAAAATCCTCTAAAGAAAAACCAGTAGCTAAACCCTAAGAATACAAAAAGAAAAATATACGCAACTATAGAATTAAAAAATAACATCAATTCACGTTTTGCAATAATTAAACTGTTTCTCATTTCTGTCAGGTATTCTCTCTGTCTTCGGTAGAATTCTTACGTTCCGAGGGATCACTCTGTCCATTTATAATCTCAAGAAAGATATCCTCAAATTCTCTCTTTTTCGCAGTTAATTCAAGCAATGTGGCGTTTTTGCTTCTCACTATCTCAAAAATAGCTCTTCTTGTCTCTATATCCTTCTCAGATACAATCTCATAAAGCCACCCATCAATATGTTCCTTCTTTATAACATTCTTCACAGACGCTATCTTTTCAAACTCAAACTGAATCTCTGTTGGTGTCTCTTTCGTCAAAATAACGTTTATCACCCTGCCGCCGTAAATCTGTGCTGATAATTCATCAGGTCTGCCAGTTGCCAGTATCTCACCTCTGTTTATTATTATAACTCTACTACAACATGCTGTAACTTCCTGCATTATGTGTGTTGATAATATTATTGTTTTTTCTCTGCCTATCTCTTTTATGAGTCCCCTTATTTCTATAATCTGTTTTGGGTCAAGCCCGTGCGTTGGTTCATCAAAAATAAGTATTTCTGGATTATGTATCAATGCTTGAGCAAGACATAGTCTTTGTCTGTAGCCCTTGGATAATTCGCCTACAAATTTTTGTATTGCTTCTTCCAGACCACATCTATCAATAACATTTTTTATTCTCTCTTTTCTTTGATTATTAGAAATACCGCGCAGACTACAAACAAATTCTAAATATTCAATAACGCTCATTTCTTCATATAACGCGGCGTTTTCAGGTACATAGCCTATTCTCTTTCTTACTTCTTTTGAATCGTCTATTATATCAAACCCTTTGATTTTAGCAGTTCCTTTATCAGGTTTAAGATAGGTAGTAAGGATGCGCATAGTAGTAGTTTTGCCTGCACCATTTGGTCCAAGAAAACCTACTATCTCACCTGTATCTATACTGAACGAGACATCACAAACAGCTTTTATATCTTTAAAATTTTTTGAAATACCAATTACTTCGATACCAATCATAAGAGTCCTTTTGTGCTTGGTACCTCACCCTGGATCCTCTTTTCTTTTGTAATTGCCATCTCAAAAGCTTTTGCAAATGATTTAAATATAGATTCTATGCAATGATGAGTATTCTCACCTTGTAATAGTTTTATATGTAGAGTCATTTTAGCGTTATTACTCAAGCTTTGAAAAAACTCTTTAGTCATCTCTACATCGAACTCGCCAAGTTTAAGTTTAGGTAAATCTGCATCAAATTTAAGATAAGCCCTATTCCCAAGATCTATACTTATGAGTGTTAATGCGTCATCAAGCGGCACAGCTGCAAACCCAAATCTGCGTATGCCTCTTCGCTCCTCAAGAGCCTTATCAATACTTTTCCCTATTACAATCCCCACGTCTTCAATTATATGATGACTATCAACTTTTTTATCACCGCTTGCCCAAACAAATAAATCAACAAACGAATGTTTCGCAAAAATTTCGAGCATATGGTCAAAAAAACCTATACCCGTATTAATCTCACTTTTACCTTTACCATATAACTCAATTTTTACTTTTATTTCTGTCTCTTTTGTCTTTCGTTTCTTCTCAACCATTTTGTTACCCGATGCACAATATCTGTTTTATAACATCTAAAAATATATCGTTTTCCATATCCTGTCAAAACGAAATTTTTATTTTATCTATTCGGTATCAATCCATTCGTTTTGTTTTATATTGCCCCGACGAAGTATCTGTGTAAGTAAATCTATAGATACATCCTTTTTATGAGGATTGGGGATCGTCAATACTAAATCGTCTTTTATCATATATGGATGCTTCCCACCGCGATAAGGACCCTCAAATCCTAATTTTCGTAACCGTTTTATAAGGTCTATCCACTTAACAGCTGAAAACTTAGGCACTAACTTTTAACCTTTTTAATTCACTTATTTTAAATGACCCTAATTTAGGTATATCCAATCCTTTCTTCAATCTGATATAAATCCATCCATCAAGAACATCTATAAGATTTTTTCTGCATTCCTCAAGTGTTTTCCCGGTAGACCATACACCCTCCAACACCGGAATTTCTCCATAAAATGGTTCATCATCATTTATCATCTTATATTCAGCCCTTCTCAATGCCTCGTTTATATATTCAACAAGCATACTACTATCTCCTCTGAAAAACATTGTAACTCTAATGATATCAAGTAGAAGCAAGAAGCAAGAAGCAAGATAACGGAAGAAGTGAGAGGTGTCAGGACGGGCTACAGGCTACGGACTACAGCCGGCTGGAGCTCCCTATGAAAAGTCTTGAGTCTTGAGTCTCGAGTCCTGTTTTGACTCACGACTCTTTTCATATCATCTTCAGTTTTTCATCCTTTGTGCCTTTGTGCCTCTTGCTTCTTTCGTTATCTTGCTTCTAAATAAACACAACTACTGCTTGAGCGCAAGTATCAGTGTGTGTTAAACTTACGTCTCTCTCTTTATAATTCATTTCTTTAAATATTTCTTCAAGTTTGTCAGTGAATATAAGATATG
>JBFMHD010000004.1:0-34931 GCA_040752395.1 Candidatus Hydrogenedentota bacterium | reverse complement strand
ACCCTGTCTGTCCCTGATCATCGTGAAGTGGCAAGAGGAACTTTGAGGTCACTCATTACTCGTGCTGGTATGACAGTGGAAGAGTTTTTATCTGCAATGAAATGAGAAAGAAAGCCCAACATCGCCTAACAGCGGATAAAAGGCTACACTGCGTTTCGCCCAAATTGCCTTCGGCAACTTCTTTTATCCGTAAAACGTTAAGCAAAATGTCGCTTCGCTTGAACGCCTTCGGCGTTCACATTTTGCTTAACGGGACGCGGGGCTTCGCCCCGCAGTTAGGCTTCGTGGCGAAGCGCCACTTCGCCTAATACGATGACTTTTTTCTTTATATTATTGTAATTATACTATTATTCCAAGGCTCTTTTACCAACTTTTTTTATGAATGAACCTGAATTAGTATCAGTGGTTGGAGGGTTTTGCTAATGGGCCGAAAAGAGTAGAAGAGATTTCAGAGGCTATATCTGAAACTATATTTACTATCTCTTCGGTCTTTCCTTGACGCTCAACTCTGAGTATAGCATCAGCCTTCTCTATATCCCAAACATAACCAACTACCTTGATATCTCCATCTGACTCTATATACTTTAATTCAGTTATTAATACAGCTTCATTTTCGAGGTTAATATATTTCACAAACCTATGTTTCTCCATCCCTGAGATAAATACCCTCTCGATTGATTCTCTGATCCAGTCTTTTTCTTCGCCTTTTATTATACAGAATGTCCCTTTGTGATAGAGTGGGAATATTATTTTTGGTCTCAATTCTAATTGAGAGACCTGTTTCTCTGTTGGTGTAAATTTCAATTCTTCGATTGGTATCTCTTCAGGCTTTATCTCGTCTCTTACTTTACCCCACTCTATACCTGTCTGGAATCTATGAACGTCTCCTAAGTCCTCAAACTGTTCATACGAATAATCTAATGACCATATACCATATTTTATCCCGAACCCTAATGTCCAATCATCTATACCACTATAGTCGTTTCCTATCTTGTATCCGGTTCGCAGTCTCAATACCTCACCGAGCTTGAATTCTGCCCCGATGTTCATTCTTAATGATCTCTCTTTGCTTTTATCAAAATCCATTGCGAAGTTTAGGTACTTAGTCTGTAGGGATCCACCAAAGCGAAGTGTCAATGGCAAGTCAAAATCAGCTTGTTCGAACTCGATATCAGTGCCTAAATTCTGCAAACTACAGCCGAAATTAAGTCCATTTACCACATCTTTATACAGAACCCCGGCATCGAGTGCAAAAGCGTTTGCTGTAACACTCTCTATCTCCCGGCGTATGATCTTTACATCACCGCCAAGTATCAGATTATCCAGTATGTAATGCGAGTAACCGGTTGTAAACGCGAGGTCAGTTACATCAAAGGTTCCCATTATTATGCCAGGTGCCTCTCTTCTTGTATCTTCTGCTCGTAAACTTACTAAATTTACTCCTGCGTTTCCGCGTTCAAACACAGGCATAGCTACACCAAGATAATTATACTTTATATCAGCAAACCGCTCTGAATATAGCGCCTGGATATGGCTCTTGTGTCTTAATCCGAGTAATGCTGGGTTTAGTGATAAACCAGCTGCATCATCCAGGAACGATACCCCGCAGCCAGCCATCGCGCTACTCCTTGCATCAGGTGTAATCAACAGAAACGGGGCACCTGTTGTACCAGCGTATTGCTTAGCATATGTTGGAGAAGCAAGAAGTAAGAAGCAATATAAAGAAGAAAAAGCAAAGTATGATGTACTAAGGAATTTAGAATACAGAGATTTAGATAATACAGATAGGTTTTTAACATTTTGTTTTCTGCTATCAAGACCCATTTTTTCTTTTCCTTATCTTTTCAATTTTTTACTTCTTTCGTTATCTTTCTTTTCCGTTATCTTGCCTCTTGCCTCTTGCTTCTTTCGTTATCTTAATTCTATCTTATCACTGTCATCTTACCGACTGCTTTGCCAAAGCTTGATTCTACTACATAGATATATAATCCTGGTGCTACTTCTTTTCTGTTTCCATTTAAGCCATCCCAGTACGCTACACCATTTGCGCAATCCACGTCATTCCCCTGAATGACTCGCACTAAATCACCTGTAACTGTGTATATCCTCACAAATAAATAGGTATGATTTCTTGTAAAAGTATCTATCACAACTTTTGGCGTCTGTCTTGGTCTGAATGGATTTGGGTAGCTTGTTACAGCTGAGATATTATTGAGCCCGGGTATACCCATTAAAATATAAGAAGAGAATTCTTTAACCCTGACTGTCGCTACATTCACATCATAATCAAATGTAGCATCTGGTACCAAGTCCCATAATTTAGAATTTTCATTAAAATGATATACCCTTAAGGTGGATTCATGAACATACTGCTCATTATCAACATAACCATCTTCTGGATTAGTATCACTCCATGGCAACCGGATAGTTATATAGTTATCAAATATGCTGTATTCTACATTATTTACAAGTATTGTAAAATTACGCAATGCAGAATCTATTAGTTTTAATTGGCTGTTTGTATTTATCAACTGGTTTATAGCACTTATATCGTTCTGAATTGTAGTATCAGGTTCTGTTTTTATAATTATTTTTGCATTATTTACATTTGTTGCACCTAAAGAGCCCTGGGGTATTATCACACTTGTATAATCTGTTTGATTCAGGGTTCTTGAGCCGCTGTCAAGTGTTGTGTTTCTAAAAGCATTTACAGTATCAAGAAGAACAGTTATCTCAAATGGAAAACCCAAGTCAGGTATCTGAGCGCTTGCAGTACCTGTTGCTGTAAATTGGGTATAATAGGTATCAGTTATTGTCTTTCCTGATATCGGATCCTGACTTGGCACAATCAAAGCAACAGGAAATGGGAATACAATCATTGTATCACCATTTGAATCTATAAGTCTCAGTTCAACCGCCAGCGTATTTCCTAAATCATTAAAAGAGAGATCAACTGATTGAACAGAGCCTATACTCAGGACAGATGCTACAGCAATCAAAGCTGTACCATAAGCTGTATTATCTGTTGCTGTTAGTGTGATATTTCCGATGCCTGTTATTTGCATATTCTGGTTCATTAAGATACCATTTGTAAAACTATCTGAGAAAGCTGGTGATACAATTCCTGAAGATACAAAAAAAGATACTGTATCATTAAACCCGCTCACGACATTGTTTAAAGCATCTCGTGCAATGATATCGATAGTAAAACTTTGACCTGAGCTTACAGTTGATGGTGCGGATATAACGTATCTGTCAATACCATTGATTATAGTTATATAATCCGTACCTGTATGCGTGCCATCGTTTGCTGTTATTGTTATACCAGCGCCTGTCTGAGTAAAGGTTACACTAAGAGTTATAACACCATTAACAAAACAGGGTGTTGTTTCTGGTGTAAACGATGCATCAGCACTTAATGCTACTGTACCTGTATAGTAATCAACCACGTTACCGAACTGGTCAATCGCTGTTATTGTTAAATTAAATCCTATGCCACGGCTAACCTGCGATGGTGCGTCGACTATATATCTTGATACTGTATCAGCTTTTACTAATATTAACACTGTACCATAAGCATCGTTGTTTACAGAATCATTAACTGTTAATACTGTTGTTCCTGTTGTATTTATTGATACTGCAGCTGTTTTTATACCATTAACAAATCCGGTCAGTGTTTGCGGTGAGATAGTGCCTGCGGTTATGATCAGATTCACGGTACCGCTATAATTTGTCATAACGCTACCAAGCACATCTTTTGCTGTTATAGTAATATTAAAGTTGCTGCCAACTGTTACAACCGAGGGTGCATAAACAAGGAATGAATTCACACCGCCAAGTATAACAACAGATTCTGTATTAGATGTATCACTTATATTACCCACTTTATCTATTGCAAAGACCACCCAGTAATAGGTATCAGCATATGTTAACGTAACAGTGGTTTCTGATATTGTGATTGTATCAATTATTTTATAAGTGTTAGAAAACGATTGTGAGGTATCTATATAAATAACGTATGTACCGACACCTGTATGAGAGTCGATACAATCCTGCCAATCAAATTTTATCTGTAAAGTAGAAGTATTTTCACCAGCAGTTGGGGTTATAAGAGCAGGTTTATCAGGTTTTGTTATATCTACAATTAGATACCACGTTTCATTGGATGGGGTTGTGTTACCAACATTATCTTTTGCTATGACACGCCAGTATAATGTGTCACTGCTTGAAAATGTATAATTCAGATTATTGGCTGACAGCCAGTAAGTATCAAGAAGCAAGCCATTAAATGTATTTTCAGTATCTATCTGGACTCGGTAAGAGACTGGAGGGCTTGTATCATCAGTAGAAGGCCACCAGGTAAAAACTACTAACGGATTTTTTGTTATATAACCGTTAGACGGGATGAGCAGACTAAATGCTGATGGCGGTGTTGTATCAGTTATCGTTATAGAAAAAGTTTCTACAATTGAGACAGAGGTATTGTTTAAATCATCATAAGCATAGACTTTCCAGTAATAAGTATCAGAAGTTCCAAATGATACAGTGGTTCCTGATATTGTTCCGGTTCCTACAAAAGTCGGTGATGCAAAAGTCGAGTCATTGTCAACATATAATACATAAAACGCAAAACCAGAATGACTATCAGATACATCACTCCAATCAAATGTTATTATAAACACACTTGTTCCTGCGTTATTAATCGGTGAAAAAAGTTGTGGTATTGCTGGTGCGAGTGTGTCTACTATTAAATATCTTGTTTCGGTAGAAACAGTTGTATTACCTACATTATCTCTTGCGATAACACGCCAGTATAAAGTATCGCTACCTGTAAAATTGTAGGTGGTATATGTTTCAGTAAGCCAGTAGGTATCAACGAGTAAATCGGTAAAAGTTGGCTCTGTATCTATCTGCAATCTATACGTTACTGGTGGACTTGTATCATCAAATGAGTTCTGCCAGCTAAAAGTTATTGTTAATATTCTGGTTTCAATACCATTTGCAGGTGATGTCAGAGTAAACGCTGTCGGTGCCTGGGTATCAACAGTAGTAATAGCAAATGAATAAACAGCAGAGACAGAAGTATTATTCAGGTCATCATAAGCATAGACCTTCCAGTAATAAGTATCAGCAGTCCCGAAAGTTATTGTGGTCCCTGATTGAGTTTCGGTATCTACAAAATCAGGCACAGCAAAACCTGAATCATTATCAATGTATAAAACATAGTTTTTTAGACCCGAGTGAGTGTCATATACATCATTCCAGTCAAAAGTAATGACAAGTGTAGTAGTGTTTGCCCCATTACTGGGACTGAATAATTGCGGGATATTCGGTGCGGTTCTATCAAAAATAAAGACCCCTATTGTTGATGTGCTTGCATTATTTGAGGAATCATAGGCTATTACCCGCCAGTAATAAGTATCACTATAAACTAAAATATAGGATGTCTCAGAGTTATTAGTGTCACCACTGAAAACTAAATTTATAAAATTCGAAGCAGTATCGATTTGAATAGTATAATGGTCAAAATCAGGTTCAGATGCTGCTGTGTCTGACCAGATAAATAATACAGGTATAACATTTGTCTCGGTAGAGCCGATTGGAGAGATTAAGACAGGTGTCTCAGGCGGCGCTGTATCAGGAACAGAAATGATTAGAGTAGATGTTGATGAGATCGATATATTAGAAGCTGTGTCTATTGATAAGACACGCCAGTAATAAGTATCATAGACTGTAAAAGTATACGTACCCGTGGTTGAAATTGTGAATATACTTGTATCCGGACTGATAAAATTACCAGAGCTATCTATCTGTAAATAATATCCGGCCAACCCGGAGATAGTATCAGCTGATGCTGTCCAGGTAAAATTTATTGTGGTTTGTGTGGTCTCTGTAGGATCAGGTGGATTAAGTAAAGTAACAGTTGTCGGCGGCTGGGTATCGATTATTATAAACCTTGTTTGGCTTGAGCTTGTGTTACCCACATCATCAAAAGCAATGATGCGCCAGTAATAGGTATCATTTGGCTGTAAACTCAAGGTTGTATCGGTTCTGGTTATAATCTGTGTATCAAATATTAAAGTAGTAAAATTACCTGAGGTATCAATCTGTATCTTGTAATAAGAAAGCCCTGAACCTGTATCATAAGATGTGTCCCAGTCAAAAGTTACAGCTATCGCATTAGTACAGAGACTGCTCGCTGGCGAAACCAGAGAAGGTACGGTTGGTGATAAAGTGTCAATAATTAGGTACGAATCAGAAGAGACTGAAGTGTTACCAACATCATCTATTGCAATAATCCGCCAGTAATAAGTATCATTCGGGATTAAAGAAAGTGTTGTATCTGTTCTATTCCCAAGATAGGTATCTATTTTAAGTGATGCAAACGTGTTTGAAGTGTCTATCTGGATTCTATAACCGGATAAACCAGAAACAGAATCACAAGCAGTATCCCATCTGAAAGTAATAGCCACAACGTTTGTTTCATATCCCAGAATTGGTAATAGAAGTCGTGGTGTATCAGGGAACGAGGTATCTATAATCACAGAATCTGTTAGCATCGCACCAGTATTAGAGACTAAATCTATAGCTATAACTCGCCAGTAATAGGTGTCATTAGGTGGAAGTAATACACTTGTTGATGTAAGCAGTCCGTTATACGAATCAACTAAATTATTTACAAAAGTTCCTGCAGTATCAATCTGTAACCTGTATCTTGATAAACCCGCACCTGTATCTGATGATGTTGTCCAGCTAAAAGTGATATTAACCGCATTTGTTTCAACCCCACTTGAAGGGGATATTCTTTGTGGTTCCAGCGGTGGAGAAGTATCTTTTACAAAGAATACAACAACTGTATCTGAGTAACCTAATAGGTCCAATGCTACAATAGTTATGCTCTGTGAGATTGTATCCTGAGGGATTTGATAAACCAGTGTATACGAATCTTCATTCAAGCCTGTGTCAATCCCGGCAATAACAATAAATGCAGATGAACCAGTAACAGTATCTTCATTATCATCATAAACATAAACAGTGATTGTATTCATCTGGTTTGCACCAAGATACGTAGGGTTAAAATAAACAGTATCGCCGAGTATCGAGGGTTGAATAGGTGTATCATCATAAAAATATGATGGGACTGAAGATATTATAGTAATCGCTGTTATATACGGGAAACTTGTATCGATTCTTAATGTCCTTGTTTCGCAAGATAGCGTATCATAATTTGAGACCGTATCATAAGCGATAACTCGCCAGTAATACGTCCCACTATCAAGACCCGAAGAAGTATAAGATGTCGTATATATAAATGAGGTTTCTATATTATTAGTAAATAGATTATCAGTAGCTATTTCGATTAAATATACTTTTGTTCCTGATTGAGTATCTGTTGTTTGGTTCCAGGTGAAGGAAGGGGTAGTGTCGCCGGTTATCTGGCCATCTAATGGTGTAACTAAAGAGACAGGTGGTGGCGGCGTAATATCGCGTATCCAACAGATTGTTACAGAATCTTCATTCCCTGCGTTATCACGAGCGATTATAATCATCATTGTATCGGCGTATCCTATTTCAATAGTATAAGCATAGAGATATGGTGTCTGGGTATCATAAAAAGTTGTATCACCAAAATGCTCCTCGAATATAACTGTATCAGCGCCACTAACAGTCAATTGAACTGTATCACGCTGACCATCACCAGCACCTGTGTTGTTAAAATATACAGTATCACTTAAAAGAGTTGTATCTATACCACCGCTATCAGTAAAATAACGCGAATCTGATGTTTCGATTAATACGACCCAAATAACAGGTGCTGTTCTATCAATAATAACGAGCGATGAATCAGTGTATCCCGAGGTATTGCCTGCATCATCTATCGCAACCACTCGCCAGTAATAAGTCTCTTCATTTAAGGTAATGCTTGTATCCGAGGTTGTCACATCAGAATCAACTACAACTACTCCGCTTATCTCTATCTGGATATGATACCTGTTTAAACCTGAGGTTGTATCAATAATGTCAGTCCAATCAAAATACACAGGTTGAGCTCTGGTCTCTGTATTATTTGCAGGTGATATAATAGTGGGTTTTGGGGGAATGATAGTATCTATAAGTATCGTTCTTGTATTACTTACAGAGGTATTGCCTGCATCATCTATTGCTAATACACGCCAGTAGAAGGTATCATTTGCAGCTAAAGTTAAAATCCCGCTTGTTCCTGTGCCAGCAGATGAATCATAGATAAAATAAGCAAATGTTCCAAGTGTATCGACCTGGAGTCGATGCTCAAAAAGACCTGATTGCGTGTCAATTGAGGTAACCCAGATAAAAGTAATAGCAGTAAACCTTGTCTCAGTTGCATCTGGTGGAGATAAAAGTGTTACAGTCGTAGGCGGTGTTGTATCTAAATTAAGAGTAATTGTATCCCATGCAATGTTGCCATATCTATCAGTAAGTTTTGCAACCACAGAATCACCCATACCTTTAAGATAAGCTGTGCAACTCCAGGTAGTATCTGTTAATACTTTTGAATCAGTAAGAACCCCATTTACATATAACCAGACAGTATCACCTGGCAGAACATCCGCAACTGTTCCGGATATTATCACTGTATCAATTCTGGTATCAGGGTTAATTGGTGATAATATTTCTATAGAAGCAAGTGTATCGTAATTTATTGTTATGGTATCATAATCAATGTTACCAAATCTATCTTTCACTTTTACGACAATCGAATCACCTAAACCTGATAAAGTCACAGTGCCTGACCAACTATTCCCTGTGAGAGAGTAAGTGTTTTGAATAATATTGTTACGATAAAGATAGATAGAGTCGCCATTCTCTACATCGCCAGCAGTGCCAGAGATAGTAACAGTACAATAATTCGTATCATAACTAAAGCCTGATGGAACCGGTATCTGAATTATCACATAGACAGAATCATTGTATTCAACAACAACATAGTCCGAGTCAATTACAACACCCTGGGAGTCTATTAACTCGACAATAATCGTGTCATAACCGGGACTTAATGAGACAGTATCAAAAGCGAACGTATCATTTGCAATACTCAAAATTTTTGTATCCTGTATTATCCCATTTACTCTGATTCTCACAGTATCACCAGCCTGGGTATTTAAGGTACTGCCAGCAACATAAAACGGTGTATCATTAGTAGGGACATAGCCAGTAGGTGAATCAATATAGACCTGTGGTGTTGTTGGTAATATTACCACAAAGGTTTCAGGCAGTGACCAGGATGAGGTATTCCCGACCTCATCAACTGCCGCGGCCCGCCAGACCCAGGTGCCGATAGTAAAATTAATAGCAGGCGTATAAGTACAGACCGAATCAGAGGTATAGACACGATAAAGCGACGGGTTAAACGAATCAGTTAAATCAGTATCATATTCTAAAACCCAGTGAGAGAGCCCGGAACCAGTATCATAAGTTGTTTGCCATACAAACTGGATACTACCCTGGACTCGTGTTTCGCCATCTATTGGTGATATTAATATAAAAGTATCTTTAGGTGGTGTTGCATCGATACGTATAACACCAGAATCAAGAGAATTCAGAACATCTGTTGCATATATACTCGCTATCATTGAGGCTTTGTTATTAGTATAATCAAGATTGAACCCGATTATCCCTGTATCTTCATTAAAAGTTGCTGCAAGAGTTAAAGTACAAACCCTTGCAGATGAATTCATAGCAAGCGAATCAGCAGTGGTTAATATCGCATAGATCATTGTATCCGAAGAACCACCATAATCAAACCCGGTGTCTAATAAAGCAGTATCTCCGAAGATTGTAGTGTCTTTTGTAAAACCGGTACCTATTAAATTCAATTTATTAGCTTCGTAGAGTAGATATGCTGCCACACCGTTAATATTTGTATCTGTTTCAATCCAGAGTTCAAGCGTAAAAGTATCGCCGGCTCGAACCCATTTATCAAGTATATTAGCGCCTGCGGTATCGGTCTCTGCGACTATCCGGATTTCTCTAACAGCCTCAAGGTCTCTGTCATTAACAAGAAAGAATCCAATCACTAAAAGAAATAATATAGAAAAAAGTTTATACCATGTTTCTCGTTTCATAAATTCTATAAGAGTCTTGAGTCTTGAGATTTAATTTCTGATATAGATCCACGGGCAATAAATAAGAAATGAACGAATTCTTTGTCGCTGCCACGATCAAAACCTTCTGCAATATTTGACATAACTGATATGCCGGCACGCCTTATTTGCTCACGAAGAGTAAAATCCTTATCAAAATGATAGCTGTGAGTTATTTTGTAAATTGTATTCACTATATTTCTTGCTATCTGCCATGCTTTAATTTCTTCAAACTTTGTTATGTTCATTATCTTTCCATTGACTCACGACTCACGACTCTTATTGTCCTATGTCACCAAAGTTTCTACGCACCCATTGCAAGTCTGACTGATCATTATCATTATCACCATCTATATCAGCATCAGCTCTGTAACCTGTACTCATACCAATCTTTATTATAGAACCATCGAGTAAATTGATGTAATTATCGTTATTAGCATCACCAGCGAGCAATGTACCGACAAGTCCTATGTCTGTATCAGAATTGACAACTACATTGAGTTTAATCCTTCTTAAATGATGAGATTCTTTTGCATATAAGGTATAGGTATTAGCAGGT
Organism: Candidatus Hydrogenedentota bacterium; assembly: GCA_040752395.1. Classification (GTDB taxonomy): domain Bacteria; phylum JBFMHD01; class JBFMHD01; order JBFMHD01; family JBFMHD01; genus JBFMHD01. Next base: position 24,251 of record JBFMHD010000004.1, on the reverse strand, counting down.
ACGCCTGTTATGGTGAAAGTGCCATAAGCATTGGTAGTTGCGATATATGTTTCAGAACCTGTTGTAACCCATACAGTACAACCTGTATCAGAGCCATAAGCCCGAGCCTCAAGTATAACATAACCAGAAACATTATAAGTCACAGTAATCTGGTTTAATGCTCCAGGTGTTGGTGTAGAATCTATCTGCCAGTTAGCTTTATCATCTGTATCCGAGGCGTTAGGTATGCGTGCGATTGATTGGCTTGAACCTATATATAGAGTAAAAACGAGGTCAGTAGTATCTGCGCCTGCTGGTGCATAATCATTCCAATTTCCTGTATTTATGCCGTAGTTTTGTAAATCATCATCTTCACCTGAACTGAAAGTTCCTGTATCACCATAACAGACAAAGTCTTCGATAGCGCTGGAATCACCATAGAGTGATAAATTATCATCAGTACTCCCGCCTCCTGGTAAACCGCTCGAGGTGGTATAGACCTCAAGCACACCATCTGCATCACCATCCATCGTATCTTCTTCATCAATAGTACTCGAATTGAAATGGATCAAAACATAACAACCTGAATCAACTATTGCAGACGCATTCTCATTACTGCCAAATGCTTTGAAGATAGAACCGCTGGTATGTCCGTTATTGCCAATATACCAGCCTGCAAGATTGCAACCTTGATTGTTATTACCATCATCAAGTATAAAAAGCTCGATCCAGTCATCAGCGAAACCACCACCACCACCATTGAACGCAACCTCATTAATTATTACTTTAATTGTTCCTGGAATATTATCGATTGGTGATGTGGGTCCGGTGGAAGAAAGATTATTGTCCTCAGCACCGTAGATATTAACAGCTGAAACAGCAAAATAATAGTTTAAACTCGGGTTAAGACCATAGACCCTGTACCAGCCCTGGGTATAAGTATCTACTGTGTCAAATGGTACTGAGTCAGTATTTGTGATATTTGTAAAAGCCGCGGTTGAAACATAAATATTGTAATGGTCAAAACCAGATATAGTGACAGTATCCCACTTAAGTAATATGTTCGAACCCTGGTCAAGTATCACATCATAGGCGTTTATGTTAGTTATTGGTGATGGTGGTGTGAACGCTTGTTCAGGTACATCTGAAGCATAGCCAGGTGTCGGGGTTGTATCAACAACCCAATCCACATAAGAGTCAGAATCAAAAGCACCACCAGCTCGCCGTGTCAGGGAACACGAGTCAGGGAATGATGAACCAGAAATAGGATTCACTGCGTTATTTTCTCGTACCAGGCCTTTCCAGGCACCAGAATCAATTGCCATCTGGATATCAGACTGTTCAAGTGAGGTGACCGAGCCACTTCTATTAGCCCACCAGACAAAATCTACTATTCTGCCAGCCGGATCAAATAAAAACATAGATTCATCTGTTCCTGTTAAACCAGCCTCGGTTGAATAAACATTTAATATATTATCACCTGATGTGTCAGAATCATCAGTAGCAGAAACATTTAACTGCACAAGGATATAAACGCTGTCATGTACTGTGCTGTTTCCAAATGTTTTTATATAATTATCTTCATATAACCGATATCCGGATAGATTTAAGCCGCCTGATGGGTTACCATCATAGATAACAAGGAGCTCGATTGTATCATAACCACCAGTGTTCCATGCCATTATTTCTGTAATCAGTATAATAGGTGTGTCAACAACATTTTTAATTGGTGCAGCAGGCCCTGTATCTGTAACCACTCTATCCTCGTGCCCATAAATATCCACGATTGTGACAGCAGCATAATAAGAATCACCATTAGTAAGGCCTGAGGCAGTATATTCGCCCACTGAAGAATCGGTTTGTGTAGAGGAAGGTATTATAACCGAGTTACGGATGTCAGTTATTGCTGCGGTACTTACATAAATATTATAGTGGTCAAAATCAGGATAACTGGTATCAGGTGTCCATGTTATTATTAGATTGCCGCCAAGATCATCAGGGACATCAGCTATGTCCAACATCACAACATCAGCAGGGATAGTTATAGGATTTTCTGCGGTATTAATGGCGCCTGTGCTTGGGGTTGCATCAACCGACCATTCATCGCGGGTATTGGCTGTATCAGATGGAGGCCATGCTCGAGCTATTGAATAATCAGCAGGGAAATCAGAGGTGTTAATCGGGTTGACACAATTGTTTTCTGTTGCATAAGAAGGTGACCATTGATTATTAGCAAAAAGCGTATTCATATCATTATCTTCACCTGATGCTAGAGAACCACCTCTTGTAGAGAAGCATACAGCGTCTTTAATAGCTGTATCAGGCGAATATAACACGACCTGGTCATCACCATCAGTGACCCAGTTCCCGGCATTGTGAAGAGAAATTATACCATCGGGTCCTGCTACGCTTTCATCTGTACCAGTTAAACCATCAATAACTAAAAATTCTCCAGTTTTGATAATAACCTGGGTGTCTTTACTTTCATTATTATCAGTATCTCCTATAACTTTATCCACACCACCGTCCATATCATTAATGAACCAACCTGAGATATCAGCTCCCAGTCCGCTATTCCCGTCATCAAGACAATAAATCTCAACTGCATCATTACCATCGATTATCACCTCAGTTATAAGTAAAGAGATATTAGCATAAGTATCAAGTGTTATGATACCGAGGCTGGTGACAGCGGTAGTAAGTGGTCCACTATCAGCGAGCGATGCACCACAGCCATTAATAGGTATTTGAGCCTGGAACGTATCACCAAAATCTGCGGTATCACTCGTTGAGATAGTTACAACAAAATCCATACTACCAGCTGACATATATACATCTACAACGCTTGACCAGGTATCCGGTGAGGTATAAGAAAGGTTTGCTACAAAAGTGTCAGAAGAGCTCCATCTCGAATCACTATTCGCATCTATCCATAAGGTAACTGTATCAACATCGCCGTTATCCATATTGCCAAGGTTTAAGATTGTAAAATATGTGAGTGTATCAGGTCCAACAGGGCTTGTTATACGGATAGCTATAACTGTTATATTAGTATCATTTCTGCCAACAAGGCTCGAATCTATCTCTTCATTTTTAGAGACCTGCAAAGGCTGTAAACTTGAGAACGAAAAATAATTGTTATTGGTTACTGCTATTGCAGGACCTGATTCGGCATCTATAGCATCAACTGTATAAACAGTAATACTGAATTGCAGAGTATCGTTATCATCTGGTGTAGAAGTAGCATCTACAGTAACAATAAAAGTATCACTGATACCATTGAACTGGAACGAGATAGTATTAGTATCCCATCGAGTATCAGATGCGTTATAGATAAGCACAGCTACAAATGAATCACTACTATCCCAGCTATTATTTAAATTATTATCTTTCCATACTTCAACTTTACTAATAGATTGAGTATCAGCGCTACCGATATTTTTCACACTAAATATAGTGAGATTATCATTATCAGTATCACCAGTTATGCCTATAGCCATAACAGTGACTTTTGTATCATTTGAATATATTGTTGCAGGTCCTGGGTCAGCTGTTTTAGTAACAGTAACAATCCATGAGTCAGGGAACTCACGGCGATAGGATGAATTTTTAGGTTCGATAAGCGTTGTGTCTGAGATACTCAGGAAATCATAGGCATTATTAAATGAATCATAGCCACGCCCCTGAACCCATCGCCTGCCACCAATAAGCATCTCAGTAGATGTGGCACCATAAGCTGATCGCCGCATAATAGAGACACCATTTCCTGCTGTCGCTGGATCGGATTCATAATTATTACTACTTGCTGGTGAGCCCCAGCCAACAGCATCGATTATCCTCTTAGTTGTATCAGCAAGGTAGATACCATCATTTGTAACACTCCAGCCAATAGTAGTGGAAGTCAGGGTATCAGCTGCAGGCCACTGGCTGTTATCACTCTCAGTTACATAATCCCTGTCACCTATAAGATAATATTGACCTGGTTGTAAGGTAACGTTACCTATTGTGAAGACAAGGTTATTATTATCTTCACGTATGGTCCAACCTGATATGTCCACTGCAGTATCTGTGGGATTATACAATTCAATAAATAAGCCATTATTATTACCAGTGGCATCATTAGGATATACCTGGCTTATTACCGGGTGCGTAGCTATGCCTGGTGGGTTAACAAGTATTTGGCCATAGGCATTGGTCACATTAGTATTTGGGCCCGGAGTTGCTATAACGCCGGAGCACTCATTAGCTACGACCTGTGCTACAAATGAGTCTCGCTCATAGATAGCAGAGATTGAGACATCTATTGTAACAACAAAATTACTGCCAGCTCCAGCAAGCGGATACTGGATTGTGTCAGTATCGAACCAGAGATTAAAAGTATCATAGAGTAGTAGTGCTACGAATGTGTCAGGTGCTGAATAAGTATAACTTGCATCAGCATCAGCATAGAGTTTTACAGCTGTTATATATTGGGTATCAAGATTAGCGATGTTTCTAATGGTGAATTTAGTTAAAGTGTCACCTGATGTGCTGCCACGAATATAAAGCGAGGCTATAGTTATGTTAGTTGAGCCTGGAATAAAATAATTTATAGGTACATCTGTATTCTTCGAGACAAGTAATTGACCTACAACAGCTGTTAAATCATTGGCATTGGTTATCGCCACAAAGGGGCCACTATCAGATGTGGTCATACGTAACGCCCAGGTATCTATTTGCGCTCTGAATGTATCAGCATTCGAGACCGAATCAGAGATGTCTAATATAACAAGTATTGTTTCACCTGATTGGGGTATATAAATACTTGCAGATGTTGTCTCCCAGACACTACTACCTTGATTCCATGTAAGGTATCCAAGAAAAGTATCTGGTGAAGATAGCGTAAGACTTTTATCTGCATCGATATACAAAGAGACAGTATCAACATCAGTATCATCCATATTTCCAAGGTTTCGCAGGGTTAATTGTACAAGTGTATCATCTATAAAGCTTGCAGGCGCAAGATAAAATTGAAGTACCTCAACACTTGTTTCACCATCAGTAAAATAGCCAGAATAATCACCTGTTTTATAAGCTATTAAATCGTCATGATATGGTGTAGGGGATGCGGTACCATTAAATGATAGGCTCAATTTTTCAGTTGTCTCGTCATTACCTGTGATACCATTACCATTTAATCGCGTTTCATTATCTTCATTGACATCGATGCGTGTCTGGGATTGGCCGGTTGCAGAATTAGAAGCGAGAGTATAAGCACTGGTATCATCTGTTTTATACGTTGAGGTTTCTGTTCCTATATCAGGGCCATCCTGAGAATAACCTGTTTTATCAGGAACATAAGTTATATCTTCAAAGACAACTATATCAACATCATAAACTAAATCAGTTACTCCATTCCAGTAAAACATCACCACACCTTCACCTGTGTTTGATAAGCTTATCGTTCCACTGGATTCTATAATGACCATATCGCTTACATTATCGCTGTTACCGTCCTGGTTTATTTCAAAGTCCGGATGAAGCCCAGGATAGACTGTATTAAAATCACTACTATTTATAGCAATTAATATTGTATCTCTCGGAGCAATAAATGTTGATTGTGGAAATCTAACTATAAAATCACCAGATGATACAGTTGGGGTATCTTCTGGTAAACTGAAATATGTATCCATTGCATCACTTAAGTAATAATTAGTTAGAATAACTGTATCATTACGCGGGTTGTATATTTCAATATATTCTTCATCAGGTGAACCGACACCATCATATAATATTTCACTGATAAGGAGATGTGAGTCACCGGTATTGTTTTGCTGAATAGTTATGATACCAGAATCAACAGCTGTTAAGACATTAGACCCGCTATCAGCTTCGGTTACCCTTGAGACACGGTTATTTGCTTCATCAAAATCCCAGCCTATAACAGTTGTTTCTGTATAGCTCAGGATTTTAAATAACATCGTGCAGACACGAACATCTAATTTAATCGAGTCAGCATTGGTCAGGCTCGAATAATCTATAGTATCGCCAGAAGAGATATTTACTAAAATATCACCGAGTTGGGAGTGGTCTTCCCATATTTGAATACCAGGGCTATCGGCCGGGAAACTGTCACCACCTACATCCTGAAGTTGAAGTATCGCAGGGTCATAACTTAAATGGATTTCGACACCGTTAATATCAGTATCAAGAGCATTAACCCAGACCTCTAAAGTTATATAGTCATCAACCATACCTGAATCATCAACGATTGTTCCGTATGTATCGAATACATCGGTATCTGAAGGGCTAACGATACGAAGAGTTGATGCATAACCGAGGTGTGGATATAAAAGTAAAAATCCGAGAATAAAAATTGTTCTTTTAATCATTTTAGAATCTCCCTTTGACAAGTTAAAAGTTAAAAGTAAGGAAAAAAACCTGTTTTTCATACGTTGTGTAGAGCGCAAACGCGCTTATGACGACTCCTTCGAAAAACTTCGTAACTCTAATAATTTCAAGTAGAAACAAGAGGCAAGAAGCAAGATAACGGAAGAAGTGAGAGGTATCAGGACGGGCTACCAACTACGGACTAGAGTAAAAAAGTCGTGTGTCTCCGTAGTTTGGGTCTAATAATTTGGACATGACATTTTATCGCAAACTTACTGAAAGTGGTTTCTGGTCTTTGAGTGTACTCAATTTTAGAATGGAAAAACCAATAATGTTTCCTGCTCCATCGACTTTTTCCATTATTGCATCATTTTCAGTTTCTTTAAAGTAACCAGTTTTCCGTTCAAAAATTACCTCTAAATAATCGCCCTCTGGATCATACCAAATTTTTATTGTTTTTTCCATAATATTTCTCCTGTCTTTATTGTATTCGTGAAATATGCTGTTATAATAAATAAGTCTCCCATCGATACCTTAATTATAACACATATATACTTCTCAGTGACTGGTGTGATATCATAACGTCGATAAAATAATTCAACATTTGGATCTGTTTTTGATTTGACTACCTGATCAGGACTTAACAAGGTCTCTTCTATTTTATTAATTTGCCCTGCCATTTCAGGATGATCAATTTCAAGATGTTCTTGTCGTTCATCCGTCAATCGAACCCGTCGATTATAAACATCCTTAAACCATCTCATTAAATGTGTACCATTCCTTACTATTTTCTCTTATGTGGCCCCTTGTCGCTTTGCTCCATTGTAAAACTCAGGCTACGGGCTACGGGCTACAGCCGGCTGGAGCCCGAAGCCCGGAGCCAGCTGAAAAGTCTTGAGTCTTGAGTCTCGAGTCCTGTTTTGACTCACGACTTGCGACTCACGACTCTTTTTATATCATCTTTAGTTTTTCATATATTGTGTAGAGCGCAAACCGCGCTCATGAGTACTCCTTCGAAAAAGTTCGGAGTTCGGAGCAGGGATTACAGTCTACTCGCCTATACGACCGAAATTCTTTCTTATATAACTCATATCAGTACTATCAACAGGGCCACCTGAGTTATTTACATCTGCTCTGGTATCTGATGTTGTACCTGTATAAATCTTTACAAATGAAGCATCAAGCAGATTTATCATATTATCTTCTCTTGAATCGCCAATTAAAAGAGGCCCGATCGTTCCTATGTTTGTATCAGTTGTGATATTATAATTATACAATCTTTTAGCAAGGGATCTGAATTCTTTAACTTCTATATTATAGAGACCACTTGTCCAGACCTGTACAACAAAAGTACCTGAGGTATCGCTTGTTGCTTGATAAGTATCAGTGCCGTTATAAATTTCAATAATAGCACCGTAATGGGTAGTTCTTCCTTCAAAAGTAACAGTGCCTGAAACATTTATAGGTGAGTAAATAGTTATAGGTACACTATCAGCAAACTCTTCGCCGCCCTGTGTGGTATTCGAATCAGCAGAATAAACATAGAAAACTGCCGGGTTACCACTGCCAATAATAGCACCTGTACCAACACCTGCCCCGTATTTTATAGCGACAGTATCACCAGTATTGAAAATAGCACCGAGCCTGATCTTTACCATTGTCTCAGAGATGAGATACGAGTCAGCAATTGCTTGAGATGAACTCACAGTAAAATAGCCAGGCAGATAATAGGTGTTGTTTAAATCGCTCCAGGATTGCGGTATGATAAAAGTGACAGTGCCAGAAGCAAGATTCTCTGTTGCATAAAATATAATATCGTATTGAGCAGTATCTCCCTCGGTATCAGAAGTAACAACAACACCATATTGAAATATCGACATTGTGCCAGAACCATCATAATCTGCTGGTGCCGGCGGACTAAGCCAAATAGCTTTTGTCCCATAAGTCGTAGTATTGTAAGATATTGTTATGATTGTGGTGCCGCCTTCATTAATGTTGGAAACAGTAACAGTCTGGGTGCCAGAACCATTAACAAAATTAGAGGTTTGAGATGGAGAAATATTACCCGTAGAGATAGAAATATTACATTGATATGTAAAAGCAGTAACTGTATCATCATTAGAATCTTTTACTATCATAGTTAAAAGTGTTGTGTCACCTGAAGTAATCGAGTCCGGGGCTGCTAAAACTGAGATATAACCATTCGGTGAGGGTCTGTTCTGGGTAGCTGTGGGATCACTGTTTTTCCCAGGCGTAACATTCATATCTGTATTCCACGTTGACCAGGCATCAATTAAACGACAATTAGATTTGCCTGCTGTATAAGCAGTGTAATATACTGTATCAATTAATGTATTAGAAGCATTAGAGACAGCCACTGAATCCTGGCTATTATTAAGCCCGTTCCAGGTACCTGACCAAGCACCTGAGTCTAATATAATTCTACCAGTTGTATCATAAATATAAAAGCTTCGGCCTGCAGAATCAGTTGCAGCATAGGCTATAAAGAATTGGCGTGGCCCTAATATTACACCTGCTGGTATGGTTATATCACCTGGTGAGAAATCATCATCTAATTTCCAGTTCCCTATATCAACACTGCCATCTGAGTTATTATATAACTCAATAAATTCCTCATCAGCATCTAACTGGGTACCGTCATAATCGTGGTCCTGTCCGCTGGGGTCAGGGATATATTCATTTAAAACAATAGCAGTATCAGGCGAGGTATCAGAAGCGATAGTAAAGAGAGCAGTTGTCTGAAGATTAGATAGTGGCCCGGAGTCGCCTTTCTGTGAGTCAACTGTTCGGCTAGGGATTCTACCCTGAAAAGTGTTGCCACCAGTTGCAGAAGTCAAGGTTTTAACAGCAACTATTACATCAAGTGTTGTACCATAGAAGATATAACTAATTTGTGTATCTTTCCAGGTAGAACTGCCTGTAAAAGTCAGAGTCTTTATAAAAGTATCAGCAGATGTGAGCTGTGAGTCTGAAAAAGCGTCGTGGTAAACAGAGATGTAATCGATATCAGAGGTAGTCATTGTGCCGAGGTTCGTGATAGCGAATGCGGTTAAAGTATCGTTCGACTGAGTAACAGAGATACGCAAAGCCATAACAAGAATAGTATCACCTTTTGTAACAGAAGAATTACTCGCATAATCACCACGAGTATCAACATCAATCTGATTTACACTCTGTATGACCAGGATAGTATTGTTTGTTAAAGCAGAGGATGGGCCTGAATCAGCTTTGATTGATTCAACACCATAAGCAGGGATCTGAAACTGTAAAGTATCACCTATCCCAGCTGTATCGTATAGCCAGATAACAACGATATACGAATCGCCTGCATCGGGTATCGAGTCAGCAAAAGAAGTATTCTGAAAGTAGCCTGAACTATAACTTAAAATTGCTACAAGGGTATCACCTGAGGTAAGATGACTGTCTCTGTTAACATCATGATATAATGCAACCTCTCGAATGTCATTAGTATCAGCGCTCCCAAGATTTTTTATTTTAAAAGTTTTAAGGGTGTCATTATCAGTGTCAGAATCAATATTAAGAAAGAATACTGTTACAGGTGTATCACCCTGCATCACTGGAGTATCAGTGACATCAGCTATTTTGGTTACATTTAAGTAATATGTCACTGATGAGCTTAACTGGTAGGGTCCTTCAGTATCAGCAATTGATTCATTGCCGTGAGTATCAACACCAACAACTGCAAACCAGTAGTCGATACCAGAAACAAGGGCATCACCTACATTATAAGTAGTTAATACGATATCTGTATCATTAACATCTTTTATTTGAGCTTCTGGCCAGAGCCAGGTATCCTCATCGATCAAAGCATCAGCATCATCATTAGCGCTTTGCGCAGATGCTAAAGTCTGACCTGATGCGAAACCATCAGCATCGCCTCGCGGGTCTTCGTTGTAATAACCATCATTATCCTGATCAACACTATCGCCTAACTGGGCATTAGTATAAATAGGATAGGTTGATATAAAGATATAATATCGCGAGAAATCAGTTGCATTTGATTTATTCCATCTCAAGGTAAAATTTGTTGAGCCAGGAGTGACGGTTAATCCAGAAACAGGCTGCGGCGGTGATGTTTCAAACGAGTCTGCCTGACCGATATTTTCTGGCGATAAAAGAGCCATTAATCTGCGATACTCTTGAGTGAACCTGCGACCAAGCCTGAAATCATGAACAACAACTATATTTTCATCATTTCCAGAGGGATTAGACAGAGATGTTGAGGTTGTATTAGCAGAACCAGTAATAATGACTTCCTGGTCTATTATATATACTTTATGATGTATCTCATCATCAGAGTTCAGACCATCATTAAACCAGGCATCTGAATCACGACAGGTGTGGTCGTTTTGTAAAGAACCAAAACCAGTACCGCTATGAAACACACCCTCTACAAATCTGGTCGAATCTACTAACTTTTCAATAACATTTGGGGAAAAACTGCCGTATTGCATATTGCTGAAATTTATTATATAAAAGATACTTTCTCTGGCTTCTTTAATAACCCGCATAACAACTGCTTCTACATCACTATCAGCATTTACGTCAGGGTCAGAATATCCCGGGCCATTACCTTTTGGTATCCAGCCATGGTCATCAGGCGAAAAATAAACCTCTATTGTATCACCATTCGGAGAGTTAAAATAATAAGGCGGCCCGGTCTGAGTATTATCATGAAAAGTACTATCACGTAACTCTTCACACTGGCTAACATAACGATTTATAACATCAGACATACTTGATTTTATAACAAGCATATTATTAGGTTGAGAAGAATAAGCGCCTGCTGTAAAATTGGCAGAGCCTGTTATTACTCTGCGACCAGGGATGACAACTAATTTATTGTGATGAATATTTGCGCCTGCTTCTGTTACCTGAACATTGTTTGCATCAGCTGAGAGTTGAGCAAGATCAGGTTCACCTCCTCCATCATCTATTATATAATTATTCGGGTCAAAAACATCGTTTTTTGCAGCTGCGACAGCATTTACGCCGACATCATTACCTCCATCTAACCCACTAATCGGGTCAAGGTTCCCAGTGCCCCAGGTATATGAAGCAACATACACAGTTTCCGATGTCGAAGCATCATTTATAGCAAAAGCCATCCATTTCTCATAATTAGAGAGTGCATCAGAGACATCATCGCCTTTAGTAAAATGGACCCACCACCATGGAGCTGCGATTAATGAGTTTGACGTAACTATGACTAATATTAAAATCAATGACACTATTAAACTAATTCTTTTAGTATAAATATAATTTGAAGTTACCATAACACTTTTTCTTTTTTTACGTCGATTTTTTAACACTTACATAGTATATAATTTCAATAAAAATAATCAATACCAAAACAATATAGTGTTAATTTAGCAAAATTTATTCCTATTCAGCCATTCTTTTTAATTCAATAAATACATTTGATACTTCTTACTTCTAAATCATAACCGTTCCCAATTAACAAATTACAAATTAATCAATGGTTGAGATATATTCTAATGCAGTCTCCCAGGGATAAGCTAATACTTTATCTAATTTTCTTGGAATATCTATTCTACAGGCGAGGATAAGTTCTGCTTCTTTGACCTTTTCCTTAAAAGAGATCAAGCCTGAACAGTGAGTTGTATCTGGATTTCGGGTTGATTTGATTTCGAGCGCTACAATTTTACCTTTTGGTGTTTCGATAATGCAATCAACTTCTACCCCTCGTTCTGTCCGATAAAATGAGATAGTAAAGTCAGCACGTCTGTAATTATTCATTCTGATTATTTCACATACGAGAAATTGCTCAAATAACCTGCCAAACTCATAACTATTCTGTTCCAAAGTGACTTGTAATCTTTTATTCAATGCGTTAACAATACCTGTATCAAACAGATAAAACTTTGGATGTCGGGTCATTTTTTTTCGTATCGATCTTCCATAAGGCAGGAGATAAAACCCTATTAAAGTGTCTTCCAGAATTTTATAATATTCTCTAACTGAATTATATTTCACTCCTGTTTCACGGGCTATATTTGAAAAATTAAGTACTTCACCGTTTTGAGAGGCAGCCATAGGTAAAAAACGCAGGAACCCACCTATATTTCTTATATCGGCTTCTATCTCAACTTCTTCTTTGATATAAGTATCCACATATGAGTTAAGGATTTCATATCTCTCTGTATCAGAAGAAGCACAATATATAGGTGGAATGGAACCGAATTGAAGAACACGATTTAATTCAAATGTATCTTTTATTTCAAAATAGGTAAATGGGTATAAATGGAATGTCCATGCCCGGCCCGCAAGCATATTTGCATGAGCTCTTTTCAATTTACGCGGACTGGAACCGCTTATGATGAAGTTGCATGGTATTTTTGAATCAATAAGCGATTGCAATTCATCCATTATACCCGGGATTTTCTGAACTTCATCGATGATAACATGAGTAATTTTTTTAGTCAGCATCACAGCTTGTATCTCGCTTCGAAGTACTTCTGGATTAGCAGCTAATTTTCTAAATATCTCGGATTTTAAAATATCATAGTAAAGAGGTCTTTTATTTGAAAAAGTATGTTTCAAGAGTGTGCTTTTACCGGTCTGCCGAGGGCCGAACAAAAAGAAATTTTTATTTTTAGGTAACTGCACTTGTCTTTTAATTAGCATACTCTTTTATATGTCGATTTTTTTTGTTTGTCAATAATTTTTCGTCGATATTTTTAAGATATCCCTTTGCTTAACTCAACCTTAATAGAATCAGAACAAAATGCACTTTGAATACCATAGTTTACTATCTTTTTCAAATCATCTATACTTAATCTATACTTTTTACAGGCTATGGTATATTCATAACTAAGGTCTATGTTGCTTACACCGGGATCGTCTGTATTAAGCACAGTAACAATACCGTTTTTGTAATATTCTGGGAATGGATGTTTTTCGTAGGACTCTACTGCACGTGTTTGAACATTGCTTGTAAGGCAGATTTCAAGTGGTATCTTTTCTTTAATAATTTTTTGATATAATTTTTTATCTTCTCTGATTCTTACACCGTGTCCGATTCTTTTAGCACCTGCATTCAGAGCGTCCCAGACGCTCCAGCTTGGGGCAGCCTCACCAGCATGGACCGTTATCGGAATACCTATCTCTCTTGCTCTGGTCAGTGCTTTTTTATGGATCTCTAATTTATATTTAGATTCATCGCCTGCTAAATCAATACCTACAACACCGTCACCAAGAAATTTCTCAGCTATTAGTACGGTTTCATAAGATGTTTCAGGTGGTAGAGGCCGATAGCAACAAAGTATAGCACCAAACTCAACCCCAAAATCTTTACTTCCTTTTTTAAGGCCGTTAAGTGCATATTTTACAACATCCCTGGCAGACATTTTAGATGTAGCTTGAAGATGTGGAGCAAACCTTGTTTCAAAATATACAACATTATCTTTTGCCATATCCTCACATAACTCATAAGCCATTCTAAAAACAGAGTCTGGAAATTTTAAAAAAGGATAAAAGAATTCAAAAGCATCTAAAAATTCAGCGAGACTTTTACAGTTTTTTGAAACGTGACAATATTTAGCGAGTTTTTCTGGGTCTTCTGTTGGAAGTTTAAATTTATGGGAGATAGCCAGATCCCTGATAGTTTCAACTCTGAGTGAGCCGTCAAGATGTAAATGGAGATCAACCTTTGGTAGTTTTTTAATAATCGTTTTAGTATCCATAAATCGTACCCTCTCCTGTCTCCTGTCTCCCTTTGTGCCTTTAGTTAGAAGCAAGATAACGAAAGAAGCAAGAAGCAAGATAATTGATGGCTTACTGACTCAATATCTGTTCTGCGTACCGATGATAGAATTCTTTCATTTGCTTTTCATTCTGTATCTCTCTACGTGGTATCGTTATAACATTAGGTCCTTTTGGCTTCACAAAAGATTGTTCGACAAAGAGTTTAATAATACCTGGTGGTACTGCATACACAACGTCATACGGGTTCTGTTCTTGTTTACCTTGAGCTATCTCTTCTGTTCTTTCCAGTGTTCTTTTATAATTAATTTTAATCAGGTTAATAATCTTGGCAACGTTAATTGATAGAGAGTTAATATCTATATCATTGAGCGGTGTTTTCCACAGGTTTATATTTTTTAATTCTGATAGTTCCTCAGCATTAAGTTTAACAGACGGCTCGAAATAGACTATTTTAATACGATATGGGATACCCTCATATAATGTGTCAGGGTCTTCCATTGTTAAAGGGGACCTGTATTCGATATCAGTATTAACACCATTATAAAATACATTATAGCCTTTATTGAGGTATTCATCTGTAAGCTGGTTAACAATCCACCAGGAGATACAATTTTCAAAGGAACTGAAACTCGGTCCGAAATCTTTAAATAAAAGATAACGTATATTATCGCAGGAGATATTGATAACATTAGATAATTCTCGATAGAGGGTTGATTTACCGCAGCCTGCAGCGCCGATAGGCATAATTAAAATCGGTCTTTTATTTATAAGCGTTTTTTTATTCCAGTTAGGATTGGTTTTTAATCCATCTTTTATTGAGTCTTTTAAATGTTTTCGACCTTTTTTTAAAAATTTTTCTAAATCAAAACCGGTTATTTGAGCTTCTATGATAGTTGTAAAAGCGTTAACGATACTATATGCGTTGAGTCTAAAATAATTGCTGTATTTTTTCATTTCCTGGATGGCCTTGTCAAAATCAGGCAGATTCTTTATTAGATAATCATTTTTACCTTTAATGGCAAAGATATTAACATTATAGATATTTTTCGCTTGTTTTAGATTCTCAAAAATATTACCACCTCTTTCGTAAGCTTCTACAATATTTTTTAGGCAGATATAAATGTCTTTTTTAAAAAGGATTGAATTGTCGTTATTAACAATTTTTTTAAGATTATCAAGATTATATTTAGAGGCAAGTTTGAGGAGTAACTCAGGTGTTTTTGTATGAATCTTTAATTCGTTATCATCCATTATGGTCGCTTCGCTCCATTGTAAATTGCAAATTGCAAATTTATTTGCCTGCTACGGGTCTTGTGACCCTCACCACTTCTTCGGAGTTCGGAGTTTGGAGCTCGGAGCTCGGATCTATTATTACGAACTCCTAACTCCTATCCTCTGAAAAACGCTGTAACTCTAATAATTCGGGCTACAGGCTACGGACTACAGCCGGCTGGAGCCAAAAGCCCAAAGCCAGCTGAAAAGTCTTGAGTCTTGAGTCCTGTTTTGACTCACGACTCTTTTCATATCATCTTTAGTTTTTCATACGTTGTGCCTTTGTGCCTCTTTCGTTATCTTTCTTTCCGTTATCTTACCTCTTGCCTCTTGCTTCTTTTGTTATCTTGAATTTGATGGATATATTTCTTCGATAACGGTGTTTACTCTTTTGATGCCAAGATACTCATCGATATAGAGTCTGACTATTATATCAAATCTCGCTGATTTATCTATTGTTTCATAAAATTTATCTTTACCGTTAAAATAGACCATGTTTATTGATGAGAGATTGTCTTGGGCTTTAATCTTTATATGTTCTTTATTTTTACCTACTTGTTTATCCTCAGATATCTTCATATCTTTAAGTAGAAATAGAGGTTCCGGGTTTCCGCAACCAAAAGGCTCAAGTAAAGAGAGTTCACTTGCGAATTTAAACGAGATATCTTGAATGTTTAAACACATATCAATATCTAAATAATTTTTAGTTAGTATTAATTTTTTTGCTATCTCCTTGACTCTCCGTTTAAATTCCTGTAGTTTTTCTCTTTTAAGAGTCAGACCAACAGCTTGTGAATGACCGCCGTATTTTTTAAGACAATCCTGGCATTGCTTAAGAATTTCTATTAAATCAACATCTTCATTAGATCTACCTGCACCGATAATTTCTCTTCCATCATTAATTAAAATAATAACTGGTTTTGAATACCCAGCTAATATACGGTTTGCAACGATACCTGTTACACCATGCCGCATTTTATTAGCTATCAGAAGAAAAATATTGTCGTTCTCTTTATCAACCTGCTCTTCTAATAATTTGTTAATAATCAGAGAATTTTCAAGCGTAACCTCTTTTCTTAATTTATCAAATTTTAATACTTTTTTGATAGATTCTAAAGCATCAGTAGAGGTACAGGTCAGAAGTTTAAATGTTAGTTCCGAGTTTTCAAATCGACCGGGTGAGTTTAAAAGCGGTGCTATTTTAAAAGCTATATCCCGAACAGTAATATAATCTTTATTATTTAACAACTTCTTAAGTATCAGCTGTAATCCCGGTATCTCAGTCTCACATATATTAGAGAGACAAAATTTTGAGATAATTCTATTCTCACCGATTAACGGTACGACATCTGCTATAGTTGCTATACCTGATAGTATCAATAAATCCTTGAGTTTTGCCTGTATTATTTTCGTATTTTTATTATGTATCGATTTTATAAACTCGGTTTTAGCTGGCAATCTATCAATAGAAACTACATCTGTCTCTTTTTTTATCAAAGCTTGAGCTAATTTATAAGATATGGTAGCCCCACATATAGAATGGTCTGGATAGGTATCGTCTTTTATTTTTGAACAGATTAAAGCATATGCTTCAGGTAAGACTTCAGCTGGTTCGTGATGGTCAGTTATTATGCAATCGATATTAAAACTATTAGCATAATTAACAGCTTCTACGTCTCTTATTCCGCAGTCAGTGGTAATAATAAGAGAAACACCTTTTTTTATATATATATCTATAATATGTTTATGTAACCCATATCCGCAAGAGTCAGAGATATAATGATAAATCTCCTCTGCACCTAAATCTTTTAGAATTGTAAATAATATTACAACTGCGCAGATACCATCAACATCTCTGTCTCCATAGATAAGTATCTTTTCTTTCATAAGAATAGCATTTCTTATTCGATCAACTGCTTTTTTCATATCTTTAAAAGAGAAGGGGTTATGGAGCCTGGAGATAGATTGGTTTAAGAATTCATCGATTTCTTTTTCTGTTTTAAGCCCACGTGATAAAATAATTTTTGTTATGAGTTGAGAGATATTAAATTTTTTACTTAAGTCATTAATCAGGCTTTTATCAAAATTATCCGATTTAATCTTTATTTGCATAGCAGTTACATTTTGATGGTTTCGAAGATAAGTGGTCTTTTTTGTGGTGGCTTATCTCGTATTTCAATCGCTTTTATAAATCGTTCTTTTGCTTTTTCGAGCTTTTCATTGTTTGCTGAGTATAATGTTGCGATACTCTCTTCTTTTTTCAGTCTATCTCCGACTTTTTTGTGTAAAACGATGCCGGCACCTAAATCAAGTTTTGAATCTTTTGTTTCCCTGCCTGCGCCAAGAAGTAACGCGGAGATACCTATTTCGCGGGCATCCATTTTTACAATAATGCCGCTTTTAGATGCGAGAACCTCTTTAGATACCGAGCTTTTAGGAAGAATAGATAAATCCCTAACAACTAAAGGGTCGCCTCCTTGAGCTTTGACCATACTCTCAAATTTTTTTAATCCCTGGCTGTTTGCGATAGCTTTTTTAATCATTTCTCTTCCTTCTTTAAGTGATCCAGCCTTTTCCCCGAGAACAAGCATCCAGCCTCCGAGCTCAAGAACTATCTCTACAACGTCAGGTGGTCCCTGGTCTTTTAAAACTTCAATTGATTCTTCTATTTCAAGTGCGTTACCGATTTTTTCCCCGAGAGGCTGGTCCATATCAGTAATTAAAGCTACAACATCTTTACCTGCATTTTTACAGATATCAACCATTGCTATAGCAAGCGCTTTTGAGTCCTCGAATCTTTGCATAAAAGCGCCGCTACCTGTCTTTACATCAAGAACAATCGCATCAGGTCCAGCTGCGAGTTTCTTTGAAAGTATACTCGCAGTGATTAAATCAAGATTATCAACTGTTGCTGTAACGTCTCTTAAAGCATACATTTTTTTATCTGCAGGTGCCACTCTCTCGGTTTGACTGATTATAGCAACCCCTATCCTTGATACAATCTCTTTGTATTCAGTTTCACTTAGATTCGTTCTAAAACCAGGGATAGATTCTAATTTATCAAGCGTGCCACCGGTGTGGCCAAGCCCACGGCCGCTCATCATAGGAACCGATACGCCATAAGAAGCCACAAGCGGAGCCAGTGGTATAGATACTTTGTCACCAACACCACCTGTTGAATGTTTATCAACCTTCTTTTTCTTTATGAAACTTAAATCTATCATATCACCTGATTTAGCCATAGCCATTGTAAGATAAGCTCTTTCTTTTGAGGTCATCTTTCTAAAATATACAGCCATAAGCCAAGCTGACATCTGATAATCAGGTAGATTTCCTTTTGTATATTCTCTAATAAGATATTCAATCTCATCTTTTGTATGTTCGGCTCCATCTCTTTTTTTCATTATCAGTTCATAGGGTATAAAATCAGGCATAGCTCCCTCTGAAGAAGTAAGAAGTAAGAAGTAGCAGAACACAATGGATAGCTCTTCAGTTAATGACTTAGAACTCCTGTAAATTTGTTAAAAAAGTTTTAATAAATCTTTTAAAATTTTCTTTAACCTTATTCGTAGTTTCAATGACTTCCTTGTGAGAGAGTGGTTGATTAAGTATGCCAGCAGCCATATTTGAGATGCAGGAGATACCGAGTATTCTCATCCCGAGCTGTCTTGCGACGATAACCTCAGGAACAGTTGACATTCCGCAAGAATCAGCCCCAAGTCTTTTAAGCATTCTTACCTCAGCAGGTGTCTCATAAGTAGGACCTAAGCTAAAAGCATAGATACCCTCTCTTATTTTTATTCCTGTATCTTTAGCAGCTGCTTTCGCTATTCTTTGTAATTCTTTATCATAGGTAAAAGTCATATCAATAAATCGTTCACCCCATTCAAAATCAATACCTAAAAGCGGATTAGTGCTGCTCCAGTTGATATGGTCGGTTATAATCATTAAATCACCAGCAGCGAATTTTTTATTTATGCCACCAGCAGCATTGGTAACAATAAGAACTTTAGCACCTAACCTGTTCATTACTCTAAGGGGGAATGTAACGTCAAACATAGAATAACCTTCATAAAAATGTATCCTTCCCTGCATAGCTATAACTTTTTTATTACTTAAAAGCCCCAAAACAAGGTTACTTTTATGTCCTTTAATAGTAGAGACTTTAAAATGTGGTATTTTATTATATGGTATTATTGCGACTTTTTCGATCTCGTCAGCGAGTTCACCGAGTCCTGAACCTAAGATCAATGCGATCTCAGGTTTAAATTTTGTTTTTTCTCTTATTTTATTTACAGCATCCCATATAAAATTACTATTCATCTTTTGTGTTCCAAATTCCAAAATCATTCATTTTAACATTATATTTATTTAATGTCAAGATTTTTACCTTTATTTATTAAAATATTTTTTTATACTTTTTATAATAAATTCTATTTCGCTACTTCTTAAATCAGGATATAAAGGGATAGAAACAGAACTTTTTAATAATTCATTAGAGACAGGGAATTTATTTTCAGTAATATTCATAATTTTATGCACAGGTAAAGCTACTGGTCTTTTACATTCAACCCCTTGCTTTAACATAAAATCGGTAAATTTATCAGGTTTTTTCAATTTTATAATGAACCTGAATATTGTCTCGTTGGCTTTGAATATCGGCAACTCAATCTCGTATCTTTTTAATTCAGCTACATAATAATTGTAGATATTTCTTCTTCTTTTTAAAAGTTCATTGATTCTTTTAAGCTGGATTATTCCGAAACCTGCATTAACATCAGAGAGTCTTAATTGGAAATGCTCGAATTTATCAGTTTTTGAAATGTCATTTTTTCTCATATTAATAATTTTTTGATATAATGACGAATCATTAATAAAGACCGCGCCACCGTTACCGAGAGAGGTTATTACTTTTGTTGCATAAAATGAGCAGATACCCATACCAGTTCTGATACCTGATTTACCACTCTTATCATATCCACCTATTGATTGTGCGGCATCATCAATAATCGGTATTTTGTAATTATTTCTCAAAGTAAATAATTTGCCAAAAAGGTTTACACCTATAATTGCAGCTGTTTTATCATCAATTAATTCATTCAGTTTTTCTTCATCAATTATGCCGTTTCTATCTACCTCGCAGCTTACGGGTCTACAACCAGCCCATAAAACAGCATAATAAACAGATGAACAAACATAATTGGGAATAATAACCTTATCACCCTTTTTTAATTCCAGAGCTTTAAGTAAAAGAAATATAGCAGATGTACCTGATGAGACCGCGATCGAATGGTTAGACCCGATATATTCACATAATCTTTTTTCAAATAATTCAGTATACGTTGATTGAGATAAATTTTTAGTTTTTAGCACTTTTGCTATTATATCTTTTTCTTTTTTTGTTATTGATGGTCTTGAATGCGGGATCATCTTATCCTGGAGCTCCTATCTTTATATGAGTTAATGATGGTATCATCTGTATTCATAAGCAGGTCAATCACAGATAAATTTTCGATAAAACCTAATTTTTCAAAATTCTGGTTATATTTTACAGGGCTATATTCTTGATAAATAAGTTCTATATTATGTTTTTTAAATAAATCTTCTTCAAGATAATCTTTACCCGCGGGTCCCGAAAGATACATATCTCCGCCTACATTTTTACACAATTCGATTATTCGAAGTGTAGGGTTAAAAGTATAAACACCTATGTCCGAAGCTGTAAAATAAGGTATCTTAATATTCAATCTCTCAAAAAGAATTAATAGGTGTTTTATTAGAAATAGAGATAAATTAGTTTCGTTTATATTTAATGATTCTTTTAAAATATCAAAATATTTACTAAAATACTTTGCTCTACCATAACAAGTCTTTATAGTATTAATATGCTTTTTTATCCATTCCGTTCTATTATCAATTAGAACATCGTTTATCTTCTGCGGAAATTTGTAATGAACAGGTATCGTTATAAAGACTTTACCATTTGGTCCTTTTAATACATTTCTATTAATCCATTCGTTTTTAACGTACTGAACAGAGTCCAAAAAAATAAAAGCATCGCTTTGTAATATTTTATGAAAGAATCCCGGGTATGGGAAATAATGTGGTTGGTGGATTGAAACAATCACGTTCTTTAATCTTCTGTTATATGGGTTGCTATATTAGTTAAATGAATTCTACCATTAGAATCTTTATAAGTAGTTACTTTGCCTGATTTACTTAAATCTGCACTCTCGCTTTTATATAATTTATAATAACTTATAACGTCTCTTACATATTTCTGCGTTTCTCTGTATCGCGGGATACCATTATATTTAATTACAGCTTCTGGTCCTGCATTATATCCTGCAAGCGCAAGATAGACGTTATTGTTAAACTTATCAAGAAGCATTTTAAAATATTTTACACCACCTTCAATATTTTCAGCAGGATGAAAAATGTTTTTAACACCCATATCCTTTGCAGTCTGGGGCATAAGTTGCATTAAACCCCTGGCTCCTTTATGAGATATAGCCCAGCGATTATAATTTGATTCCACTTTAATAATGGCTCTAACCATATTCGGATCAACTTTATACGTTTTACTGTATTGATATATGTATTTAGTATAATCACTTTCTTTGCTATCTTTCATATTCGATTTTTTTTCAAGGGCTTCACCGGGCTGGAGTTGAGTTGTTTTTATATTTGCAACCGGGACATTAGTTATATGAATTCTGCCTTTACTATCCCTGTACGCATAAATTTCAGCAAAACAAACCTCAGCTACAAATGAAGATAGAATGCACAAAAGAATAATCTTTTTCAAATAATTGCTCCTCTGAAAAACTTTGTAACTATAATAATATCAAGTAGAAGCAAGAAGCAAGATAACGGAAGAAGTGAGAGGTATCAGGACAGGCTACAGGCTACGGACTACAGCCGGCTGGAGCAAAAAGCCAAAAGCCTGCTGAAAAGTCTTGAGTCTTGAGTCTTGAGTCCTGTTTTGACTCACGACTTGCGACTCACGACTCTTTTTATATCATCTTTAGTTTTTCATCCTTTGTGTAGAGTGCAAAAACGCAATAACCCAATAACCCAATAGTGTAGAGCGCAAACCGCGCTCATGACGACTCCTTCGAAAAAGTTGATAAGTTCAGTTTTTTATAAACTTTTTTTAATTAGCTGTCAAGCCATCATTTAAGATTTCGGTAATTTTTTAAGTTTATTGTAATAAAATTTTATACGATGTATCCTCTCGAGAGAAGATTATTCACCGATCGAACCGAAAAGCGAAAATATACACTTTCTCCTCTGAAAAACGCTGTAACTCTAATGATATCAAGTAGAAGCAAGAAGCAAGAAGCAAGATAACGGAAGAAGTGAGAGGTATCAGGACAGGCTACAGGCTACAGGCTACGGACTACAGCCGGCTGGAGCCAAAAGCCCAGAGCCTGCTGAAAAGTCTTGAGTCTTGAGTCCTGAGTCCTGTTTTGACTCACGGCTCTTTTCATATCATCTTTAGTTTTCCATCCTTTGTGCCTTTGTGCCTCTTTTCCTCTCCTTTAAAGTGTCTCATCTTAATGGGGAGCAGTATATCATTGTGCCATTCAAAACATAGCTACTCAAAAGAAAAAGCAGCATGCTTAAATCTCCTGCTACTTTTAATAACAGGTTTCAATACGCTGCTTTTGTTTCTGACCTTTCACTGGTCAGATTTTAGGCAAATGTTCGGTTGCGTGAAATTGACTATTAAATTTCTCGCACCTACACTTGCCGAGTCGTTATTTGTTATTTCTATTATGCCACAAGATTAGCGCTCCGTAAAGGTTAATATTTCGACTTTGGTCCCGTAAACTGCTATCTGTTTTGCAACAATTTATCAAACCTTTCCTTCCTTGATAAAATAGTGCCCGGCTATTTTTTATATTTGATTTTTATTTTTTAAAACCTGAATTTCGCTATTTTTATAGCTGGATGGGGAATTTATAATTGACTACTGACCTTTTTCCAAGATTTTTACTACAATATATTAATAGGTCGGGTATGTTCGAAATCAAATTTACTATTATCTAAAAGTGATGTTGCCTAACGAACACCCCTTCCCGACCCACTACTGCGGGGCAGACGAGGCGGCTGTCTTGACAGGGAGCAGGCAGTTAGAGGACTGTACCAAAATATTACCTGTGGCCATGATGTCCACAGGTGATACATCTCTTCGTAATTTCAATAACTGCTACTTCTTGTATCTGCCACAGTCATATAAACTAATCGTTCTTTTTCACTTATCTCATAAAATAAACGGTATCCGCCTATTCTATATCTCCATGTGTCTGGTTTATAGTCTCTTAATTTTTTTATGTTCTTTCCATAATAAGGATTATTCCTTAATTGCGGATATACATAAGTTACGATCTTATTTTTTATCTTTTTTCCAGAGCATTCAATTTTTTCTATATTTTTAATGTATTCATTAGTTTCAAATATTTCGTAACTATCCAACTAACCGTCCTCTCTTTCTTCTCGCATCTTCACTACCTTTTTTTAACTTTTTTATTAACTCTTTATTTCCTAAAATCTCTTCCATCTCATAATCTTCAACAAACATATCCTCTTGTAATTTCTTTAAAGCCAATGTCTCTATCAGGTTAGATATTGATCTGTTATCTGCTTCTGCTGCGATAAGAAATTTATTATATATTTCATCATTTAATCGCAATGTGATTGTTTTATGCATTTTGATTTATCCTCCTTCTTCTGATTTCAATTATATTCTATATCATTCTAATATATTTTTCAAGTCTTTTTTCTCATTTTTTTTTGTCGACGATGAATCTTTAATTTAAAATATTCGATATCTTTATATCCATATGCCATCCCCT